>NZ_JBWKVH010000003.1:0-331528 GCF_059421605.1 Cupriavidus sp. GW821-FHT02F09 | reverse complement strand
GTAAGGGGCGGGTGCTCTTAGCATCGCTCCATTATGAACAAAGCCTCCCGCGTTGGGGAGGCTTTGTCAGCAATCTGGAGAGGCTACGGCCTCTCTTTTTTTTGGGCGCGGCGGACCCCATCCGCATGATTCCAGTGCAGTGCACGATTTTGCAGGTGCGCTATGCGCCGTTCCAGTGCTGCGCACGTGCTCGCCACGCACGTTGACGGCGTGCGATCCGTATTCTAGCGTTGCAGATTCGGGGGCTGCCGCTATGTAGAGGACATGGCGCAGCGGTCTGAGGGCAGGGGGCCGATGTTCGCGTTCCGCCTTGCTCATGCGTGGTGGCGCCGTAGGGGTAATCGCTGAAGAAATGGCTGTGCCCCGAACGTGCCCTGCGAAGCACCAAGCGATGATTCGACGGTATGCCCAATGTGATGCCTGGGCTCGAGCGGCGCGCGCAAAGCGGCGTCCGGATGGCTGGGGTTTCAAATTGTTGCAAACGTTGCGTGATCGAAACGTGACTTCTTAGTCTCGAGTTGTTAAGGTCTTATTGCGCATTGCAGCAAGTCGGATACGTCCCGATACATGCAGGCACAGGTTCAGCACCCAGTCAAAAGCGATGCGCAGCGAGATCCCCTACATTTTCCCCCGGTTCGCGCTGGCCGGCATCCCGCCGTTGCTTCAGTCATTCCGCTCGCATGGTGGCCCGCCTTTTGCTGCGGTGTTTGATTGATCGTAACCGTCCAACTACGCCCGTCACTGGCATTCATGTCCGAAACCGTTACCTTGCCGACCGTCGAATCTATCCAGCGCCGTGCATTGGCGCCTGCGAACACAGGCGCACTGCGCCTGGGCAGGTGGTTGTGCGGCGGCATGCTGGCACTGTGTGCCGTGGTGGCGCACGCGTTCGACTTCGACACCGTGGCGGCGCGCGCGCGCCAGCTGGCCGCAAGTCCTTACAAGGCACCCGCGCAGAATCTGCCGCGTGAATTGCGCGAGCTGCCGTACGAGCGCTACCGCGAGATCGAATACAAGCCTGAGCGTTATCAGTGGCGCAATGCCAAGCTGCCGTTCGAGCTCTCCTTCTTTCATGAAGGCATGGTGTTCGACCAGCCGGTGCGCATCAATGAAGTGGTGAGCGGGAGTGCCCGCGAGATCCGCTTCGATCCGTCCGCGTTCAACTACGGGCCGCACAAGGTCGATACCAGCAAGCTCAAGACGCTTGGCTTCGCCGGCTTCCGCGTGCTCTATCCGCTCAACAGCACCAAGGGCAAGGACGAAGTCGTTTCTTTCCTGGGCGCCAGCTATTTCCGCGCGTTGGGCAAGGACCAGTGGTATGGCTTGTCGGCGCGGGGCCTGGCCGTGGATACCGGGCTCAATTCCGGCGAAGAGTTCCCGCGTTTCGTGGAGTACTGGATCGAGCGGCCATCGCCAGCGGACAAGCAACTGACCATCTATGCGCTGATGGACTCGCGCCGCGTGAGCGGGGCGTACCGGATCGTGATCCGGCCAGGCACGGAGACGGTCATGGAGGTGAAGTCGCGCTTGTTCATGCGGGAAAACGTCACCAAGCTTGGCCTGGCACCGCTGACCAGCATGTACCTCTTTGGCGAGAACCAACCTTCTTCGGTGCCGGACTATCGGCCCGAGGTGCATGACTCCGACGGCCTCTCGGTGCAGCTCGGCACGGGTGAGTGGCTGTGGCGGCCGCTGAGCAATCCCAAGCGCCTGCTGGTGACCTCGTTTGCCGCGACCAATCCGCAAGGATTTGGCCTGATGCAGCGGGATCGTAATTTCAGCAGCTACCAGGAGATTGGCGCGTGGTATGAGCGTCGGCCGAGCGCCTGGGTGGAGCCCAAGGGGAATTGGGGCTCGGGCCGGGTCGAGCTGGTGCAGATCCCGACCCCGGACGAGACCAACGACAACATCGTGGCGTACTGGGTGCCTGACACCCCGCCCAAGCCCAAGCAACCTTTCGATTTCGAGTATCGGCTGCTGTGGCAGAAGGACGGCGACAAACAGCCGCCGCTGTCGTGGGTGACACAAACGCGGCGTGGCCAGGGCCTCAGCCGCAAGCAGGACGACACCAGCTTTTCGCTGGTGGTGGATTTTGAAGGCCCGGCCTTCAAGAAACTGGCCGCCGATACCCGGATCGATCCGGTGATCTCGGCCGACAGCAACGGGGAGCTGCTGAACACTTCGACGCAACGCAATGCGGCCACCGGCGGCTGGCGCATGACCATGGTCGTGCGCCGCAAGGACGAGAACAAACCGGTCGAATTGCGCGGCTATCTTCGCAACGGCAATACAACCCTATCCGAGACGTGGAGCTACATCTTACCCCCAGGCTGAAGCGGCGCGCCGCTCCGGCGGCGGCATGCGAGCGCTATCTCGATCGCGTTCCTGTCTCGCCCGACCAGCGTCGCGAGCTGCTTGACAACGTCGCTGGCAGCGACGCCGCCGACACTGAGTCGGCCATCCATCTTCTGCAGCGCACACTCGCGGCCAAAGACGGCGAGCCATCCCCGGCGGGCCCATCCTACGGCTCGGTGGGGCGCCGCCTCAATCTTGCCTATGGCGCACCGCTGGCGTCGGGCGAGCCGCTGGTGCAGCGTCGTGCGGACGGCACCGTGCATATCGACACCGGCCCCGAACCCAAACGCGCTTCCATGGTGCCGCGGGCGTGGCCTCCGCACATCGTCACCGGCTTCCTGCGCAACCTGGGCAGGCGCATGCTGGGCCGCCCGCCAGTCCCGGAAACCTGGGACACGCTACATGACGGTCCCGATGCCGAGGGCAAATGGCACCCGGCGGGCAAGCACCGCCGATGGGTACTGCTTGGCCTGGTAGCCGGGCAGACCGCGCTAGCTACATACTTCATGACCAAGGTGCTGCCTTATCACGGCACCGATCCGCTCGAGATCGCCGTGCTGGCGCTCTTCGCCATCCTGTTTTCGTGGGTGTCGGCTGGGTTCTGGACTGCCATGATGGGTTTCCTGGTGCTGGCCAAAGGCGGCGACCGCCATCTGATCTCACGCTCGGCCGCAGTGGATGGGCCGATTGCGGAGGAGGCGCGCACTGCGGTCATCATGCCGATCTGCAACGAGGACGTGACCCGGGTATTTGCCGGGCTGCGCGCGACCTATGAGTCGATGGAGCGCACCGGCGAGCTGGCCCGCTTCGATTTCTTCGTGCTGTCCGACAGCGGCAACCCGGACTTGCGCACTGCCGAGACCGATGCGTGGATGGAAACCTGCCGCGCGGTCAACGGCTTTGGCCGAATCTTCTACCGCTGGCGCCGCCATCGCGTCAAGCGCAAGACCGGCAATGTGGCGGACTTCTGCCGCCGCTGGGGCAGCGCCTATCGCTACATGGTGGTGCTGGACGCAGATAGCGTGATGAGCGGCGAGTGCCTGACCACGCTGGTCAAGCTGATGGAAGGCAATCCGGGGGCCGGCATCATCCAGACCGCGCCGCTGGCCGTGGGCCGCGAGACCATGTATGCGCGCGTGCAGCAGTTTTCCACGCGCGTGTACGGGCCGCTGTTTACCGCTGGCCTGCATTATTGGCAGCTCGGCGAATCGCACTACTGGGGCCACAACGCCATCATCCGCATCCAGCCGTTCATGGAGCATTGCGCGCTGGCGCCATTGCCCGGCAAGGGCCCGCTGGCAGGAGAAATCCTCTCGCACGATTTCGTCGAGGCCGCCTTGATGCGCAGGGCCGGGTGGGGCGTGTGGATTGCCTATGACCTGGAGGGCTCCTATGAGGAACTCCCGCCGAACCTGCTCGATGAGGTCAAGCGCGATCGCCGCTGGTGCCAGGGCAACCTGATGAACTTCCGCCTGTGGATGAAGCAGGGCTTTCACGCTGTGCACCGCGCGGTGTTCCTCACCGGTGTGATGGCTTATCTGTCGGCGCCGCTGTGGTTCCTGTTCCTGGTGTTGTCCACCATCATGCTGGCCAAGCACGCGCTGGTGCCGCCGGAGTACTTCACGCAGCCTTACCAGCTGTTCCCGACCTGGCCGGAATGGCATCCCGAGAAGGCGCTGGCGCTGTTCTCGGCGACCGCCACACTGTTGTTCCTGCCCAAGATCGCCAGCGTGGTGCTGCTGATGAAGGACGCGCGCAGCTATGGCGGGCCGTTGCGCCTGGTGCTGTCGATGCTGATCGAAGTCGTGATGTCGGCCTTGCTGGCCCCGGTCCGCATGCTGTTTCACACCAAGTTCGTGGTGGCGGCCTATAGCGGCTGGGGCATTACCTGGAAGTCGCCGCCGCGTGAAGATGCGCAGACCACCTGGGGCGAGGCGTTCCGCCGCCACGGCATGCACACCTTGCTGGGCCTGGCCTGGGGCGGGCTGGTGCTGTGGCTGGACCCGAATTTTGTCTGGTGGCTGCTGCCGATCGTGGGCTCGCTGGTATGCTCGATTCCGCTTTCGGTCTGGCTGTCGCGGGTCTCGCTGGGCCGCGCGCTGCGCGGAGCCAGGTTGTTCGTGACGCCGGAGGAGGCCACACCCCCGCGCGAGATGGTGGCCATGCAAAAGCACGTGGAGGCAGCGGGAGAGCCTCCGGCATTTATCGATGCCGTTGTCGACCCGGTGACCAATGCGCTGATGTGCGCGACCGCCTCGTCGCGCGTGGTGCAGCCACAGGCTACGCAAGCGGAGCACGCCGCGCTGGTGCAGCAGGCCCTCACCGCCGGCCCGGACGCGCTGTCGGCTACCCAGAAACACTTGTTGCTGGGCGATCCCTTTGCGCTCGCCCAACTGCATGGACTGGTATGGGGCTCACCGCTGGCGCACGCGCGATGGAAAGAAACCCGTGTGTTGCCCCGGCGTGCGGCCAACGTGGTGCCGTTGCGTCCACGGCTTGCCTGAGCTATGCCCGGGAGCCGGCGCGCCTGCTCCCGGAGGCAAGGCCCGGCATCCCGGCAGGAATGCCAAATGGGGTTGGCAGGGTCTAGCGCAGTGCCGAGGAGCAGATGGGCGCGTTGATGTAGACGTCGCCAACGCGACGCTCGCCGCGCTCGTTGCGCGTCATGTAGCGGAACATCATGCTGATGCCCAGCTTGGTCAGGATTTCAACGTCCCGGTTCGCGCAGATATTGCGCTGCAGCGGCGCAGCGTAGCTGAGCTCGAAGCTGGCGAGGTCCAGCATGGGGCCTCGGTACTTGGTCAGCTCCAACTGGAACAGGATATGTTTGCCAGGGACCGACTGGCAGCGGCGCAAGCGCGTCTCGCCATCGATCTCGATGGGCAGGGCGTCGTTGAGCTGGCGGCAAGCGCGCGACAATATGTTGTCGGGGCGGGCGGTATTGCGCAGCAATTCAGGCACGCCTGCCGCGCCGGTATTCTGGCCCGTGGCAGCGCCCTTGAGCATTTGCGCCAGGGCATCGGCCTCGTCCACCACCACGGGGGCAGGCGCGGAGGCGGCGGCCCTGGCTGGAGCCGGTGCCGCATGCGCGCGCTGCGCCCACGGCAAACTAGCCGCGCCGGCGGCCAGGGCAAAACAGACAGAAAGCAGTTTGTATCTTGTTCTCATGCAGGAAAACGTTGCCGGGAACCGCACCATCGGGTGGGTTCCCGCGGTGCGTCGGGCTGCGTGATCGTCCGCCCCAGGCGGCCGACAGGCTGGCATTGTACCCTTGGCGTCGCTGCCGTTGATAGCCACGCACTCCTCCACTCCGCGGCGAAGCGAGGCCCGAAATTGCCGCAATGCCGCGGTATCGCCAGGCCCGTCATCACAGTTGCACGCGTCCGGTCGGACGTGCGCTTGCATCATCGCCGCGCGGCGTGCCGAGTGCGCGGCTTGTTACGCTATGCAACAATTACGTCTTTAGCCGCTCCCGTGCCGCTACGCCGCTAGCCGGTTGACGCATTGGGCGCCGGTGGCCGTGCCGGCTGCCTAGTTGTTCCTCAGGAAGTTTCGATGACCCGCTCCACCCGCGCCCCACAATCCGGGCGCTTTCCGCTTTGGCTCCTGGTATGCGCTTCGCTTACCGCGCTGGCGCCGCTTTCCATTGACATGTACCTGCCGAGTTTCCCGGCGCTGGCCGGGGATCTCGGGGTCGATATCGGCCGCGTGCAGCTCACGTTGGGGACGTTCCTGGTCGGGTTGGCGGTGGGGCAGGCATTCTATGGCCCGATCAGCGACCGCTTTGGCCGCAAGCCGCCGCTGTATGTCGGCCTGCTGGCCTACGCGCTGGCCGCGGCCGGGTGCGCGCTCGCGAGTGACGTCGATGCGCTGATGCTGTGGCGTTTCCTGCAGGCCCTGGGTGGCTGCGCGGGCATGGTGATGGCGCGCGCCGTCATTCGCGACCGGCTGGAGGCCCATGAATCCGCGCGCGCCTTCTCCTCGCTGATGCTGGTGATGGGCCTGGCGCCGATCCTGGCGCCCATCATCGGGGGCGCCGTGCTGGCGGCATTCGGCTGGCGCGCCATCTTCTGGTTGTTGTGCGGTGCGAGCCTGCTGATCCTGTGGGTGGTCCACCGCTACATGGAGGAATCGCTCGACCACGCCAGCGCCATGCCGTTGCGCCTGGGCCGCGTGCTCTCGAACTACGGCGAGCTGCTGCGAGACCGGGGTTTTGTCGGCTATTCGCTGTCGGCCGGCTGCGCGCAGGCGGGCATGTTTGCATACATTGCGGGGTCGCCGTTCGTGCTGATCGAGTTGCATGGCATCGATCCCTCCCATTACGGCTTCGTGTTCGGCGCCAACGCATTGGGCCTGATCGGCATGTCGCAGCTCAACGCGCGCCTGGTGCGCAACCGCACGCTGGACCACGTCCTGCGCGGCGCGCTGCTTGCGCCGTGCCTGGCCGGCCTTGTCCTGGCCGCGGCCGTGCTCGCCGGCCTGGCGCCGCTGCCGGTGCTGCTGACGGGCTTCTTTGTGTTCATCGCCAGCCTCGGCTGCATCCTGCCGAACGCCTCGGCACTGGCCATGGACCAGCAGGGCCATCGTGCCGGCACCGCTTCCGCATTGATGGGAACGCTGCAATTCTCCCTGGGTACCCTGGCCGGCGCTGCCGTCAGCTTCTGGCGGGACGGCAGCGCGTTGCCGCTGGCGGTGGTCATGGGCGTTTGCGGTACCGGCGCCGTGCTGATGCGGGCCTTCGGCCGTTCAGGCGCGACAGTGCACGGCGCCGAATGATCCGGGCTCCGATGCCGCTGCGATAGCGGGGCGGCCTGGCTCAGCGTGGCCGCGCCATCCCATCGATACACGGTTAAGCGGCCGCGCCGTTTTGCAGCACCACCAGTTGGGCTGGCATTGGCGCGGCGAAGCCGGCCTCGCCAAAGCTCTCGCGGATCACGCGGTTGCTGTCGAAATACACCTGCCAGTAATGGTCGGTATGGCAGTACGGACGTACCGCAAGCACCGGGCCTACCAGGGTGAACTCGATAATCTCGACGTCGGGCGGCGGCTCGGCCAGAACGTTGGGCAGCGCGGCCAGCCGCTCCCTTAGCAGGGTGGCGGCCGCCGCCACGTCCGTGCTGCCGGCTAGCTGGGCCTTGAGCTCGACCCGGCGGTACGGGTTGGCGCTGAAGTTCTGGATTGTGTCCGCAAAGATCTTATTGTTGCCGACCACGGTGAGGACATTGTCGGGCGTGTCCAGCGTGGTGGCAAACAGGCCGATCTCCCTGACGGTGCCGGTGATCCCGCCTACCGTGACGAAATCCCCAACCTTGAAGGGCCGCAGCACCACCAGGAAGGCGCCTGCCGCGAAGTTGGACATCAACCCCGACCACGCCATGCCGATGGCGATGCCGGCCGCCGCGATCAGTGCGGCAAAGCTGGTGGTCTGGATGCCGAAGTAACCCAGGATCCCGATGATCAGCACGATATTCAGGGTCACCGTGACGATGGAACCGACATAGCGCAGCAAGGTCGGGTCGACCTTTTGCTTGGTCAGGGACCCCTGCACCATGCGCACCACGACATGGATCAGCCACCGGCCAATCACCCAGAAGACGAGGGCGGCGAGAACCTTGAACCCGACTTCCGTCGCATAGGCGACGACGACATCCTGATACTTCTGCAGCGTTGTAGCATCCATCGCGTTTCTCCCTTGCTGGCTCGGCAGGTATACAGGCAACGAATATCAAGCAGCGGATGCCCGGGGCGCATCGGCGGCGGGGCGCGAAGGTGGGCAACGCATTATTGCTACGCGGCGAGCGGAAGTTCAAGCACAAAATGGCCGCAAAGGGCGCAGGGCGCCACTCGCGGGCATGGGTCGCAGGTGAGGGGGCGTGGCGCAAGGGCGCAATTCCCTTTGCACCGTGCCTTACCAGTTGGTTTCGCGCTCCGGCGTGGCGGAGATGCGATGCAGTGACAGGTCCGCGCCGTTGTATTCCGATTCAGCGTCCAGCCGGATGCCCACGACCTTCTTGAGCGTGCCGTAAACCACGGTGCCACCCACCAGGGCGATCGCGATGCCAAGGAGGGTGCCGAGGCACTGCGCGCCGAGCGAAACACCGCCAATGCCACCGAGCGCCTGGCTGCCAAAGATGCCGGCGGCAATGCCGCCCCATGCGCCGCACAGCCCGTGCAGCGGCCAGACGCCCAGCACATCATCGATATGCCACTTGTTCTGGGCCAGCGTGAACAGGTAGACGAACAGCGCGCCGGCGATGGCACCCGTGACCAGCGCGCCCAGCGGGTGCATCAGGTCGGATCCGGCGCAGACCGCCACCAGCCCGGCCAGCGGGCCGTTGTAGGCAAAGCCGGGGTCGTTGCGGCCGGCCGCCCAGGCGGCCAGCGTGCCGCCGGCCATGGCCATCAGGGAGTTGATGGCCACCAGCCCGCTGATCTTGTCGACGGTTTGCGCGCTCATGACATTGAAACCGAACCAGCCTACCGCCAGTACCCATGCGCCCAGCGCCAGGAACGGGATGTTCGAGGGCGGGTGCGCGCTGATGCGGCCGTCTTTCTGGTAGCGGCCGCGGCGCGCGCCCAGCAACAAGATGGCGGGAAGCGCGATCCAGCCGCCCATGGCGTGGACCACGACGGAGCCGGCGAAGTCGTGGAACGGCGCTCCCGCGACCGAGGCGATCCAGTCCTGCACGCCAAAGCGGTTATTCCAGACGATGCCCTCGAAGAAGGGGTAGACCAGGCCCACCAGCACGAAGGTGGCCACCAGTTGCGGATTGAAGCGCGAGCGCTCGGCAATGCCGCCAGAAATGATCGCCGGTATGGCGGCGGCAAACGTTGCCAGGAAAAAGAATTTCACCAGCTCATAGCCGCTTCTTTCCGCCAGTGCATGGGCGCTGGTGAAGAACTCGACCCCATAGGCCACGGTGTAGCCAATAAAGAAATAGGCGATCGTGGAAACCGCAAAATCCACCAATATCTTGACCAGTGCGTTGACCTGGTTCTTCTTGCGCACCGTGCCCAGCTCCAGGAACGCAAAGCCCGCGTGCATGGCGAGCACCATGATCGCCCCTAGCAAGATGAACAGGGCATCGGTGCCGCTCTTCCATTTGTCCATACAATCCTCTATGCGCAAAATGGGAGCACACGTACGCAAAAAGCGTACCAGTCTGGGGCATCGCAGGCCGGGATCTGCACCGTGTTGGTGGGATTTGCACCGATTTGTCGCGCTCGAAGGGGGCGGCGCACGGATTGAGAAGTCATAACCTGCAGCCGAATAGCATGCGCCGGGTATGCCAGGCACATGGAGGCTGCGCCAAAATGAGGCAATGCCCCCATTTGGGGCGCACGCTCACGGATTTCATGCACCATGATGGACCGTGGAGGCGCATCCATCCAAATCCATTGGCATACCGCCGACCAAGCCATCTGGGCGGTTTTGACGGCAGCAAGGCGTACACAGCGCAGGTCTGACCTCGTCAAGCGACGCCTGTCATCGTGTACCGGCGTTCGAATGACCATTACTCTCACCGGCCGCATTTGAAAGCACGGAAAAGGAGGGTAAATTCCCCGCAAAGGCGCTTGACTCAAGGATTTGCGGCTTTTTTCGTTGCATTGGTGCCACTGGGGATTGCCCAATGCGTAAAGCGCGGATTAGACTGCGCCGATCGGTAATTTGCCGCGTGGCAGACACTCCGATCAAGACGACCAACAAGGGAAATCAGCCATGAATAAAGGTGAACTGGTATCTGCCATCGCCGCTGACGCGGAACTGAGCAATGCTGCAGCAGAGCGCGCGCTGAATGCCGCTCTGGACAACATTAAGAAGGCGGTTGCCAAGGGTGATTCGGTAACGCTGGTGGGCTTCGGCAGCTTCAGCTCCGGCAAGCGCGCCGCACGTACCGGACGCAATCCGCGTACTGGCGAGACCATCAAGATTCCGGCCGCCAAGACGGTCAAGTTCTCTGCCGGCCAAGGGTTCAAGGACGCTGTGAACAAGAAGAAATAAGTAGTCCGCGCCCAGGCGCAAACAGGAAGGCGGCCCGTTGGGCCGCTTTTTTATTGGTGCCGGGGTGCTTTTTGACGTTCTCGGGGGCAGGGCAGGGCGATCGTTCCGGGTTAAACTGCCGATCGTCGGCGCCAGCCTTTCGACCTGCACCGCGGGTCGGCCCGGCCGCTTCCAGATTCCGGATTTTCATCATGAATGACCTGTCCCACCAGCTTTCCATGACCGTGCTGATGACGCCGGACATGGCCAATTTCTCCGGCAATGTGCACGGCGGCACCATCCTCAAGTACCTCGACATGGTGGCCTACGCCTGTGCCAGCCGCTATGCCGGGCGCTACGTGGTCACGCTGTCGGTCGACCAGGTCGTGTTTCGCCAGCCCATCCACGTGGGTGAGCTGGTGACGTTCCTGGCGGCAGTCAATTTCACCGGCCGCAGCTCCATGGAAATCGGCATCAAGGTGATCACGGAGAATATCCGCAGCAAGCTGGTTCGCCATACCAACAGCTGCTACTTCACCATGGTCGCTGTGGACGACAACGGTGCGCCCGCCGAAGTGCCGCCGCTGGTGCCCCGCGACGAAGTCGAGCGCCAGCGCTTTGCCGCAGCCCAGCTGCGCCGCCAGTTGCGCCAGGAAATGGAAAAACGGCACGATGAAATCACCGGCACGGTGTCCTGAGGTGGGGGGCACGGCCATGCCATCCGGGCGTTCCCATCGCGTTTCCCGTGGGCCGCGGTGGCCCCTGACCGGCCTTCTGGCGGCGCTTGCGCTGCTGGCGCCGGCTGCGCATGCCGAGGAAATCGGCAGCGTGAGCACCAATTTCCGCATGACCGGCTCCGACAAGGTCGTGATCGAAGCCTATGACGATCCGCAGGTCGAAGGCGTGACCTGCTACGTGTCGCGTGCCCGCACCGGAGGCATCAAGGGCTCGCTGGGCATGGCCGAAGACCCGCCGGAAAGCTCCATCGCCTGCCGTCAGGTAGGGCCGATCACGTTCAAGGGGCCGCTGCGCCAGCAGGACAATGTGTTCTCCGAGCGCATGTCGATCCTGTTCAAGACTCTGCACGTGGTGCGCACGGTCGACCGCAAGCGCAACACCCTGGTCTATCTGACCTACTCGGACCGCATCGTGTCCGGCAGCCCGCAGAATAGTGTGACCGCTGTGCCGGTGGCGCCGGCCACGCCGATTCCGGTCAAGTAGGCATCCGTTTCCTGATCCACGATCCACGATCCATTCAACAATCCAGTCCGGAGAAGACAGCATGAATGAGCAAGGCAAGGTTGCGCTGGTAACGGGCGCGGCCCGCGGCATCGGCAAGGCGGTGGCACAGGCGCTGCTAGTGGCAGGCTATCGGGTGGTGTTTGCCGGGCGTACCGCCGAGCCGCTCGAGGCGCTGGCCGCGCAAGCCAAGGCCGAGGGCCATACGGCGCTGGCGGTGCAATGCGACGTCAGCGATCCGGATTCGGTGGAGCGGCTCTTCGCCCAGGTTCGCGAGCATTTCGGCCGGCTCGACGTGCTGTTCAACAACGCCGGCATCAATGCGCCGGCGGTGTCCATCGATGAACTCTCCGTGGCGCAATGGAAGGCCGTGCTGGACACCAACCTGACCGGCGCGTTCCTGTGCTCGCGCGCGGCCTTCGCGCTGATGAAGTCGCAGAGCCCGCGCGGCGGCCGCATCATCAACAACGGCTCGATCTCGGCGCACGCGCCGCGGCCCAACACGGTGCCATACACGGCCACCAAGCACGCCATTACCGGGCTGACCAAGAGCCTCTCGCTGGATGGCCGCGCCTTTGACATCGCCTGCGGGCAGATCGATATCGGCAACGCCGCCACCGATATGGCTTCGCGCATGGCGCGCGGCGTGCCGCAGGCCAACGGCGAGATCGCGCCGGAGCCGCTGATGGACGTGGCGCATGTGGCCAGCTCGGTGGTGCACATGGCCAACCTGCCGCTGGGTGCCAATGTGCAGTTCATGACCGTGATGGCCACCAAGATGCCCTTCGTCGGGCGTGGCTGAACCTGGCGCAAGCGTCTGGCCGGCATCGCGCCGGCCAGGCGTCTCCCGCTATTTGATCGCCAGTGCCTCGCTTTCAGCGCGGCAGTCGCCGGCCGGCCGCAGCCCGTTGGCACGGGCTTGCGCAACCTCCGCTTTGGCTGCCGCAAGATCTGCGAGGAAGGTAGGGTCTGCATGCAGCCGCGCCACGGTAGCTGCGCCCATGATGCGGCCCTGCGTCGCATCGCTTTGCCAATGCACATTGCAGACCAGCCGGCTTTGCCCATAGGCCAGCCCGCGCGCCAGGATCACATTGGACTGTTGCGGCGCGATTTCCGCCAGGATCAACGCCCACGCCCAGCCAATGGCGTTATGCCCCGAAGGGTAGGAGCCGTCCTTGGAAAGCATGGCTTCCTCGGCGGGCGTGCAACTCGGCTGCTGGTTGACCACGAACGGCCGGGCGCGCGTATATTTGTCCTTCACGCCGTACGTCGATAGTCCCGCATCGGCCAGGGTCCGGCGCAGCAGCAGGTAGAGCCGGGGGGTTTGCTCCTGCGATATCGGCGCATCCAGCGCACACGAGAAAATCCCCTCGGCCTGCGGGAATTTCAGGTTGGCATCGACTGCTGCCTGGCGGTAGCGTGCCGTGCCTCGCAGCGCCTGGTTGCCGCGCGCGATCTCGTCGTCCAGGGCTTGCGCCGCGGAGCCGGGTGCGGGCGGCGGTGGCACCAGGGCGAGGCTATCGGGCCGTGCGTCCGCCGGCAGGTAGCCGGCGAGAATGCCAGGCCGTATCTCCGGCACCGGCGCAGCGGCGCTGCCCTGGCCCTGGCCGGCACAGCCCGCGAGGAGCAAGGCAGTGCCCAGCACGGACAAGCCCGCGAGCCGGTTGCCGGAGGGCAGGAAAGGTCTGGTGAATGAATTTGCTTGCATCTGCATCCGCATCTGTTATCTGTTATCTGTTATCTGTTGGTTGTTCCCGTAATCGCCGTCGGACCGGCGTGGTAACGGCAAGCAAGCGGCCGTGCTCCCGTTCACTGCCGCCTGGGTGATCCTGATCTTGTCCAGCGCCCGGGTTCAGGCTTCGAACATCTTGCGCAGTGTCGACTTCAGGATCTTGCCGTTGGCATTGCGCGGCAGCATGTCGGGGCAGAACACGATCCGCACCGGCACCTTGAAGGCCGCCAGCCGCTCGCCCACGAACGCCTGCAACTCCGCCTCGGTGGCTTGCGCGCCGGGCTTCAGGCTGACCACGGCCGCGGGCTCTTCGCCCAGCGTGCGGTGGGGGATGCCGACCAGTGCCGCATCCATGATGGCCGGGTGATCGTACAGCGCGCTTTCCACCTCGATGCTGTAGATGTTCTCGCCGCCGCGGATCAGCATGTCCTTCATGCGGTCGACAATATAGACAAAGCCCTCCTCGTCCAGCCGCGCGATGTCGCCGGTCTTGAGCCAGCCGTCGATGAATGTTTGCGCGGTGGCTTCCGGCTTGTTCCAGTAGCCGCGCACCACATTGGCGCCGCGCACCATGAGCTCGCCGGTCTCGCCGGTGGGCAAGCTGTGTCCGCGCCCGTCCACCACCTTCATCTCGCCGATGGGCAAGGCCGGGCCGCCGCTTTCGGGACGCTCCACATACTCCTCTGCACTGTGGCTGGTGAAGGTGGCCGAGGTCTCGGTCATGCCCCAGCCAATGCCGGGGGCCGAATGCGGGAACACTTCCTTGATGCGGCGCACCAGCTCGGCCGAAGCGGGGGCGCCACCGTAGTTGACGTTTTCCAGCGACGACAGGTCGAAGCGCTCGCGCTCCGGGTGCTCGATGATCTGCCAGGCGATGGTGGGCACGCCGCCGGCAGCCGTGCAACGCTCGCGCTCGATCAGGCCCATGGCACGCACGGCGTCCCAGCGCCGCATCAACACGATCTTGGTGCCGCTGGCCAGCGCGCCGTTGAGCACCGCCATGCAACCGGTAACGTGGAAGAACGGCACCGACAGCAGCATGCCTTTTTGCGGCGCGGCCGGATCGGGCGCGGGGATCGCCTCGCCGCGGCGCAGGCAATTGCGCATCGGGCTGAACGCGGCGGCCACGGCCACATTGGTGGCGTTGCGGTGGGTGCCGAGCGCGCCCTTGGGCTTGCCGGTGGTGCCTGATGTATAGAAAATGGTGGCGTCGTCTTCGGCGTCGATGGCGACATCGGGTACCGGCAGTTCCGGCAGCGATGCCCATTGGTCCGGCGTGCCGATCAGGCTCTCCAGCTGGCTGATGCGCGCGTCGCTGGCTGGCGCATCGGCGCGGCTGACGTAGATTTTCTCCAGCGCGGGGCAGCCTGGCAGGTGCTCAATGATGCGGCCCAGCCGTTCATCGTCAACGATGGCGATCTTGCTGCCGGAGTCGGCCAGGCCGTACTCCAGTTCCGCCCCGGTCCACCAGGCGTTGAGCGGCGTGACAATGGCGCCTGTCAGCAAGGCGCCGTAGAAGACGGCCGGCCATTCCGGCAGGTTGCGCATGGCCAGCGCCACGCGGTCGCCCTTGGTCACGCCATCTCGGATCAGCGCATGCGCGATGGTGAGCGCGGCGCGGGCGAACGCATCGTACGAGACACGTTCGTCCTCATAGACGACAAAGGTTTTGTCGCCCAACGTGCGGGCTTGCAGGAACAGGTCGCGCAGCGTGGGTGGCGCGTTTTTCCAGACGACGGTGGTAATGCCCCGGATCACGCGCGTTTCGGTTTCGAAAGGGGCGCCGGGCGCGGTAAGGCGGGCGTGGGCCTCGGCCAGGCTGATTGCTGGCCAGGTCGTAGCGAATTGCGGGTTGTTCGACATCGGTGCCTCCCTGACTGCATGGCAGGATGGGCAACGCTCTGGCATGCCGGCGCGCAAGCTTGCCCGCGTGCCGCGCCTGCTCGGAAATGCGGGCGGCAATGCACGCGGGCACGAAGTGCCCCGGCTCAGGCCTCAGGCATCGGGCTTTGCGCCCTGGCCCTGGAGCGAGCCCGGAACGGGAACAGCAGGTGCGCGGCGGCTCAGATCGTGACGCCGCCGTCCACCACCATGGCCTGGCCGGTCATGAAGGTGCTGGCCGAGGAGGCCAGGAACACCGCGGCGCCGGCAATCTCCACCGGCTCGCCGATGCGGCGCAGGGGCGCGCCTTGCGTCGACAGCTTGTAGCGCTCCGGATCCTCCCAGAGCGCCTTGGCGAAATCGGTGCGGATCAGGCCAGGGGCGATGCAGTTCACGCGCACGTTGCTCGGGCCGAACTCCACCGCAAGGTTGCGCGCCAGCTGGAAGTCGGCTGCCTTCGACACGTTGTACACGCCGATGGTGGGCGAGCCGCGCAGGCCGCCGATGGACGACACGATGATGATCGAACCGTCCTTGCGCTCAAGCATCTGCGGGGCCACCATCTGGATCAGCCAGTGGTTGGAGATGACGTTGTTGTCCAGCACCTTGCGGAACTGTTCGTCGGTCACGCCGCTCATCGGGCCGTAATAGGGGTTGGACGCCGCGTTGCAAACCAGTACGTCGATCTTGCCGAACGTGCCGTTGGTCTGGTCGACCAGGCGCTGCAGGTCTTCCTTGGAGGAGATATTTGCGGGCACGGCAATCGCGGTGCCGGCGCCATGCTTGGCATTGATGGCATCGACGACTTCCTGGCAGGCCTCGGCCTTGCGCGAGGAAATCACCACTTTGGCTCCTTGCACCGCCATCTGCTCAGCGATGGCGCGGCCGATGCCGCGTGATGAGCCGGTGACGACGGCAACCTTGCCGGTCAGGTCGAACAATGACATGCGTGTCTCCTGGTGTCCTGGTCCTCGCGGGGCGGGACCAGATGATCTTTAAAAGGCGCTGGTGAATCTGCATCTTGGCAGCACGGCCCGGCGTGTTCTGCACAGCGGTTCATGCAGGGGCTTGTCAGTACCATAGTGCTACCGGCCGGTACATTATGGTTGGGAGGCATGGCTCAGTCCACAAGCAAATCGGCAGCCGGCCCGGCTTATCAGAGAATTTTCTGTTGGCAATGCATTCGGTGCATGACGTCGGCAAGACAGCGGCATGATGTCCGCACCCACAAACGGCGAACAGGTCATAACAGGCTGCAACAGGCCACAAAGGACGAGGTAAGCGTTTCATGCTTTGGCAAATCAAGAATACCGAGGTCTACCTGCTTGGGGCGATCCACGTGCTGGATGCGCCCTTGCCTGCACTGGTGCCGGCCGCGGAGCGCGCCTACCGAGCTTCGGCTCGGGTGGTCTTCGAGGTGGCGCTGGACCAGGCGCCGGACTTCGCGCCGGCGTATTTTCCGCAAGGCGATAGTCTCAGCCACCATCTGCAGCCGGCTACGCTTGCGCAGGTGCGGGCGCTTTGGCTGGATTTCGGGTTGCCCGGCCCGGAACTGGAGCGGCTGCGCCCCGTGTTCGCCGCGATGCATCTGCAGTTCGCGGTGGCCGCCAGGCACGGCATCCTGGCACAGCATGGTGTCGATCGGTTCTTGTGGGCGCGCGCCGCTGTCGATGGACGGGCAACGGACGCGCTGGAGGATGGCACCGAGGCGCTGCGGATGTTGCAGTGCGTGCCGCTGGCCGAGCAGGTATCGATGCTGGCATTCTTTGCCGAGCAACCGGAACTGGCCGCAGCGGAGCCGGCGGATATGGTGCGCTGGTGGCGGCAAGGGCAGGCCGGGCCGTTTGGCGCGCTGCTAGCGCGGCGCCGCGCACAATGGCCGGACACGCTGGCGGTCCTGGTCGACGCACGCAACCAGCAGTGGATGCCGAAAATCCAGGCGCTGGTCGCGGATCGCGTGCCAACCCTGATCGTGGCCGGTGCCCTGCACATGGTGGGCGACGCGGGGCTGCCGGCGCTGCTTGGGGCCGCCGGGCTCGAACTGCTGCCCGAACCCTGGTGAAGCGAACACCTATCTGTTGCCGCGCGCCTCAATCAGCGCCGGCAATAGCTGGGCCAATTGCGCCTCGCTGGCAAGATCCAGCGCCAGCCCGAAGCGGTCCCCCAGCGCTTGGACAATGGCAGCCGGCGTCTCCAGTTGCTGGCGCTGCACGCTGCCGTCAGCCGCGCGCACGGCAAAGTCGCCGTTGATCAGCGTCAGCCGGGTGTCGCCTTGCGAGCGCGCCAGGGTCAGGGCGTTGCGGAACAGGCTGTCGGGGTGGGTGGAGGTGTACCAGTTGCGTGGCTCGAAATCGATGGCCTGCTGCGGCGAAAGATCGAACTGGTAGAGCTTGAACCATGCGCTTGCGGTCCTGACCTCCAGATCGTACACGTGAAAGGCCGCACCTGTCGTCTCCACGCAGGACAGGCGGTATGGGAACGACGGATCGGCTTGCTCCGCCTGCGGCAGCGCCATGGCGCGATACGGGGTAGGGCCGCCAAAGCCCACGTCCACGATATAGCTGTGATGCGCGGCCTCCACGCGCAGCAGCATGTGCGATTGCATGGTGGGCACGTCTTCCGGCACGTTCCAGCGCACCCGCGCAGCCAGCGGCGTGACCACGTAGCCAAGCGCACGCAGCGCGGCGGCAAGCAAGGTGTTTTGCTCGAAGCAGTAGCCGCCGCGCGCGTTGGTGACCAGCTTGTCGAACACCGCGTCCAGGCCGATCTTGATCGGGCGCTGCAGCAACACGTCGACGTTTTCAAAGGGAATCCGCGCCAGTTGTGCCGCGATCAGGCTGTCGAGCGTGGCGAGGTCCCGCTGGCTCGGCAGCGCGTGGCCGATGCGGCTGAGATAGGCTTGCAGGCGGGTGTCGTCTAGATAGGTCATGGCGATGGATGTTCGGTTTGCGCTGCCAGCGTAGGCTGAAGGGATCGGGCAGGGCGGCACTGTCAGGTCAGCGCCAGCAAGGCCGGCAGGTCGATCAACTCGATGTCGGCATAGTGCAGCCGCAACAGCCCGCGCGCTTCGAGCTCGCGCAGGGCCTGGTTGACGGTCTGGCGCGACAGCCCGAGCATCTGCCCGAGTTGTTCCTGCGGGATATGCACGGAGCGGCGCTCCAGCCCGGGCATGTCGCCATAGGCCTGGGCAATGGCGACCAGCCGGCGGCCGGTGCGCGCCAGCGGCGGCAGCAACTGCGCCTCTTCCACATAATGAAGGGCCTCGCGCGTCTTGGCGGCGAGCAGCTTGCCGAACTCGCGCCACCATTCGGGATGCGCCGACAGCATCGCGTAGAGCTTGTCGCGCTGCAGGTGCATCACGGTGGCCGCGCTGGTGGCATGGGCGTCGTGCGTGCGCGCCAGCCCGTCGAACAGGCAAATCTCGCCAAACCAGCTGCCCGGCCCCAGCAGGCCGATCAAGGCGGCCTTGCCGGACTCGCTGTGGCTGTCGATCTGCACCGTGCCGGCAGTCACGCCGTAGATGCCGTCAAAGGCGTTGCCGCGGGTAAACAGCATCTGGCCGGCCGCCAGCTTGCGCGTGGCCGCGTCCCGCAGCAGGGTGTCTTGCATGGTCGACGGCAAGGCGCCAAACCAGCTCCCGCCGCGCAAGGCGCGCAGCGGATCCAGGGCCGGCTCGTGCTGGCCACGGGTTGCCAGGCGCATGATGGTCTCCTTGATCGATGCTCTTGCCGACTGTCAAAAACCGGACAGACGGGCTTTTTGATGCCTATTAATATACGGCCACAACGCGTAGCCACAGTACGCGGCTGCAAATACGCGGCTACAACGACGCCCCGGCAGGAGACCCTGTGAAGACACTGATCGACCACCTGGCTAACTACGCAGCCTATCATCGCGACGCGCGCAATGTGTTCAGTCATTTCATCGGCATTCCCATGATTGTGCTGGCCGTGACCACACTGCTGGCCCGCCCGGCCATGCCGCTTGACGCCGGTCCGGCGTACCTGACGCCGGCGATGGTCGTTTATGGTCTGTCCTGCCTGTTCTACCTGCGCCTGTCGGCGGGGTTCGGGCTGGCGATGACGGTGATCCTGGCTGGCTTCGTCTACGCCGGCGGCGCCATCGCTGCGCTGTCCACCGGCGCCTGGCTGGCTTGGGGCATCGGCCTTTTCGTGGCGGGCTGGCTCATCCAGTTCATCGGGCACTACTACGAAGGCCGCAAGCCTGCATTTGTGGATGACCTGGCCGGGCTTCTGGTCGGGCCGCTCTTCCTGGTGGCCGAAGTGGCTTTCGCAATGGGCCTGGCGCGGGACACCCGCGAGGCCGTCAGCGCCCACGCGCATTGACCTTCGGCGCGCCCGGCAGCTAAGCGCCGTGTTCCGCGCCGTGTTCCAGCAGCCAGTCGCGCAGTTGCAAGACCTTGTCGTCGGGAGGCAGGCCGCGCCGGTGGACGAAGTAATAGGCCTTGCGATTGTCGGTCTCCGCCGGCAGCGTGGCTAGCGGCACCACCAGCCGCCCCTGCGCCAGTTCCTCGGTGATCAGAATGCGTGGGATCAGCGCCACGCCGATGCCGGCGGCGGCCGCCTGCGCCAGCATGGTGTAGAGGTCGTAGCGCGGGCCACGCAAAGCCTGCGCCGGCAGTGCCGCGCCCGCGGCGGCGAGCCAGTCGCTCCATGCGCGCAAGCGGGTGTTCAGGTGCAGCAGCGGCAATTCCAGCAACTGATCCAGGTCCAGGCGCTTGCGGCGCCCCAGCAAGGCGGGGCTGCACACCGGCACCGACGGGCCTTCCTGCAGGATCCGCTCGCCCTGCGTGCCCGGCCACAGCCCTTCGCCGTAATAGATGGCCGCGTCGAACGCGGTATCACTGAGCTCGAATGCCTCGGTGCGCGCCGAGAGATGCAACGTGAGATCGGGCAGGGCGCGTGCCAGCAGCGGCAGGCGCGGGATCAGCCACTGGCTGGCAAAGGTGGGTCCGATGGCCAACTCGATGGCGCGCCCGCGCGGGCGCTGGGCCATCACATCCAGCGTCACCTGCTCGATCTGGTCGAGCCGTTCCCGCACTTCTTCGGCATAGGTCCCGCCAGCAGGCGTCAGCACGATGCGCTTGCGGATGCGGTGGAACAGCGGCACGCCAAGCCGCGCTTCCAGCCCTGCGATCTGCCTGCAAACCGCGCTCTCCGTGACCGCCAGCTCGTCGGCGGCGCGGGTAAAGCTGCCCAGGCGCGCCGCGGCCTCGAACATCTGGAGTGCCGTGAGGCTGGGTATGCCCTTGCGCATAGTGCGTTTTTGGAAGGAAGTTGGTGCGAAGTTATCAATTGTACGAACTCTGCCGCAGTCGCACAATAAGCCCCATCCGGAGGCCGTCGGCCCCCGCCATCCCCCGAAAACAAACACATTTCAGCGCATTGATCATGACGAAGCCGAATCTGCAACGCCTCCTCGAGACTGTTTGTGGCGAAACCCAGGCAGCCGAGTTGCTGCAATTGATGAATGTTTCCCCGCAACTGCTGTCTTCTACCAGCGAACAGGCCAGCCGTGCCGAAGTGGCACAGGCGCTCAATATGGTGCTGTTCGCCGGCATTCTCGAGCGCGTGCCGACCGGCATGGCCTATACCCGCGACGTGATCCAGGCGGGCGGGCAAGTGGTGTTCGACCACGGCGCGCTGCGCACGGTGAAGTGGGATTGCGGCAGCCTGCCCTCGGGCGAGATCGCTTTCACCCGTATCCTGGGCCCGCTGGGCTACCGCCTCAACGGCACCTATCCGCTCGAGCGCATCGGCATGACCGGCCGCTCCTATGCGCATGCCGACCTGCCTGACGACATCGCCCAGTACTTCCTGAGCGAGTTGCATCCCGAGCGTTTCAGTGCCGATTTCCAGTCCGCCGTGTCGCGCGTGGTGTCCAAGTCCGTCGATCCGCTCGGCGACGAAGCCGTCGCGCAACTGGCCCTGCTCGAGCGCGATGCGAGCCTGCCGATGGCCGACGCCGCACGCCTGGTGCCGCAACTGGCAGCCTGCTTCGCCCGCCAACATGCCGAGCCGGCGCTGGCCGACTATGAATTGCTGCTGAAGGAATCGGCCGAGATGGCCTGGATTTCCACCGAGGGCAATGCCTTCAACCACGCCACCGACCGCGTGGCGGATGTGCGTGCCGTGGCGGACGCACAACGCAGCCTGGGCCGCCCGATCAAGGACTCGGTGGAAGTGTCGCGTTCCGGGCGGGTCCTGCAGACGGCATTCAAGGCCGATCCGGTGGAGCGCGGGTTTGTCGGCGCCGACGGCGTCGTGGTCAAGCGCAGCGTGCCGGGCTCGTTCTACGAGTTCATCACGCGCGATTTCGTGCCCGCGACGCAGGCAGCTGGCGGCACGTTGGATCTGTCGTTCGATGCCGGCAATGCGCAAGGCATCTTCAAGATGACGGCGGCCTGCTAACGCGGGCAATGCGGTAGCAGGAGAAAGAGAAGGGGCCGGCCCGTCCGGCCTTTTTTTGGTTTACGGCTGGCCAGCCGGCAGGCGCAGGCGAGCCAGCAATCCGCCCAGTTCGCTGTTGCCTAGCTCCAGCCCACCCTCATAAAGGGCCGCCATCTCGCTGACGATGGCCAGGCCCAGTCCGCTGCCCGCAGCGGACTCATCCAGCCGCCCATAGCGTGCTGTGGCCAGTTCGCGGGCCTCGGCCTGCATGCCCGGCCCGTCGTCTTCGACCGTAACCTCAAGCATGCCGCCGCGCTCCACGAGCTTGACGCGAACGCGCGAGCGCGCCCACTGGCAGGCGTTGTCGAGCAGGTTGCCGAGGATCTCGATCAGGTCCTGGCGGTCGCCGGCGAAGTGCCCGTCGCCATCCACCTGGATATCGATCTCGCGGCCGCTGTGCAGGCGGGTCAGCGCGCGCGCCAGCTCGCCTGCCGCTGGGCCGGCGATGCGCGCCCCGCGCGTGCTCGCAGCCCCTGCCGCCCGTGCGCGCGCCAGGTGGCGGTCCACCTGCCGGCGCATGGCCTCGACCTGGCTGGCGGCGGCGCGGGCCGCCTCGCCGGGCAGGCGCTCGGCTTCGTTGGCGAGGATGGCCAGGGGCGTCTTGACGGCGTGCGCAAGGTCGGCCGCCTGGCGCCGCGAGCGCTCCAGCGCATTGGCGTTGCGCGCCAGCAAGGTATTGATCTCGGTAACCAGCGGCACCACCTCGGACGGCCACGTGCCTCCCAGGCGGCTCTCGCGGCGTGCCTGCAGGGTGGCGAGCGCCTGGCGCAGCCGCGCCAGCGGCGCGAGGCCAAACTTTACCTGGGCCGCCACCGCCAGCAGCAGGCCCGCGCCCAGCGCCGTGAGCGACCAGCCCAGCAGCCGGTTGAAGGCCTGGCGCGCCGCGCGCAGTTCGGTGCGATCCAGCGCCACCGACAGCATCACCGGCGTATCGGCCGACGCCAGCACGATGGGGCGCGACACCACCAGCAGCGATTGCCCGTTGGGCCCGGGCCGGATCTCGGCATGGCTGCCCGCTACCTTGTTGCCCACCGTGGCGGGCATCTCGGCATCCCAGAGCGAGCGTGAACGCAGCGTGGCGCCCGGTGCCTGCGCCTGCCAGTAGGCGCCGGAGTAGGGTAGTTCAAAGCGCGGGTCGGCCGGGGCGCGGGTCAGGGCGAGCTTGCCGTCAGCGCTCCAGTCCAGGGCGGCGGCGAGGCTGGTGAGCTGATTGTCGAGCTGGCGCACGTAGGTGTCGTTGACGTGGCGCGCGAACAGCGTGGAGAGCAGCCAGCCGGTGCCGCCGAGCGCGGCGGCCAGCCAGATGGCCGCGACCGCGAGCAGGCGGATGGCTAATGACTGGCGCATGGGTCAGTTGGCGGCGTTTGTAGAGATTGCGGGGGCTTCGGCAGACGCCGGAGGGCGCAGGCGGTAGCCCTGTCCGCGCACGGTCTCGATGACGTCCACACCGAGTTTGCGCCGCAGCCGGCCGATGAAGACTTCGATGGTGTTGCTGTCGCGGTCGAAATCCTGCGCATAGATGTGCTCGGTCAGCACGGCCTTGCTGATGATCGCGCCCGGGTGGTGCATCAGGTAATCCAGCACCTTGAACTCATGGGCGGTCAGCACCACCGCGGCGCCGTCGACGGTCGCCACGCCCGTGCGCGCGTTCAGGCGCACCGGGCCGCAGGCCAGCTCGGGCGCGGACATGCCATGGGCGCGGCGGATCAGCGCGCGGATGCGGGCCAGCAACTCCTCCATGCGAAAGGGCTTGGCGAGATAGTCGTCGGCCCCGGCATCGATGCCTTCCACCTTGTCGGTCCAGCTGTCGCGCGCGGTCAGGATCAGCACCGGCAGGTTCACCTGCGCCGCGCGCCAGCGGCGCAGCACGGAGAGCCCGTCGAGCCCGGGCAGGCCAAGGTCGAGCACCACGGCATCGTAGGGCTCTTCGGCGCCCAGGTGCCAGGCATCGATGCCGTGCGCGGCGGTATCGACCGCGTACCCCGCGCTGACCAGGCTGGCGTGGATCTGGGCGGCCAGCACGGCCTCGTCTTCTACCAGGAGGATGCGCATGGGGGATCAGGGTTTCTTGCGGGCTTGCTCAAGATCGCGCCCCTTGGCTTTGAGCAGGGTGGCGGTCTTGGCGTCGTATTCGAGCTTGGCCACCGAGCCGCTTGCCAGCAGCAGCTTGACTTCGTACTGCCAGACGCCATCGTCGCGGTCGAGCTTGACGCCGATCACGTCGCCCGTGTACTGCGCCGACACCGCCTCCAGGATGCGCGTGAGCGGCAGGATCTCGCCCGACTGGACGGCGGCGCGGGCGCGGTCGGCGTCCTTGTCGGCATGGGCGGGCGCCGGGGCCGCCAGCAGCAGCGGCAAGGCGGCTAGCAGCGGCAGCAGAGCGCGAGGCAGGGATGCGGTGCGGAACGAAGGCAATGGCGTGAGCGAGCGGGGCAATACGGTTGTGAGCAAGCCTTGATGGAGCGAAGCAGTCTGCCGTGCCTTGCCTGAACGCAAGCTGAATGGCGCGCTCAGCATGGGTTCAGGCAGGGATCACGACAATGGGCGCCATTGCATTGATCGTCATCGTCACAGTTTTCCAGGAGTCTGGCCATGCAAGGCGTGCGCATCTCGAATGATAGCCCTTCCGAAATCCACCGCCGCGCCACGCGCGACGGGATCGCGCTGGCCGCGGCGGTGATCGTCGTCCTGCTGGGCGTTGTGTCCCTGTTCTGGGCGCAGGTCGACGCGCGGGCCGTGCTGCATGAATGGAAGCACATGGACAGCGGCCTGTCCATGATCGTGCTCGGGGCACTGGTGCTCGGGCCACTGCTGGCCTTCGGGCTGGACGATTGAAGCTGGCCCCTGAAACCCTCGGCGGGTTTTCCATGCCTGGACATGCGCCTGCGGCTGGTCCTACACTCGATCCACAACAAAACGCACGACCGTTCTTATTTATGTTCCGTGCGCATGGTCAACCATGCGCCACGGACATGACCGGCACAGTGCGATCCCTCAGGGTCAATCCAAAAAGGAGACATGGCATGGAATCGAAGAACGTCCCGCTGGTAGCCGAGTTGTTGCGCGATGCACCGAAGAACTGGGGCAAATGGGGGCCGGATGACGAGGTCGGGTCGCTGAACTATCTCACCCGGGCGGAGGCGCTGCGCGGCGTGGCTTCCGTGCGCTCCGGCAAGACCTTCACCCTGCAGATCCAGATGGGAAACCCCGCCGGCGACCCGGTCTGGCCCGGGCGTTCGCAGGCGCGCCGCCTCAACGTGATGGACAAGGGCCACTACCTTTGTGGCAAGGGCCCGAAGTTCCCCGGCGAGGCCGAGTACGCCGACGACATGATGATCATGTACCTGCAGGGCTCGACCCAGTACGACGCGCTCGGCCATGTCTGGTACGGCGATCAGCTATGGAACGGCTACGATGCCAAATCCACCATCGGCGGCCTGGAAAAAGCCAGCATCCTGCCAATCGCGGAGCGCGGCGTGGTCGGGCGCGGCGTGCTGATCGACATGGCGCGCCACCGCGGCAAGGACGTGCTCGCCCCGGGCGAGACTTTCACCCATCTCGACTTGCTCGCCGCCGCCGAGATGCAGGGCGTGCGCATCGAGAAGCACGACGTCCTGGTGATCCGCACCGGCTGGATCGGCTCCTTCTACAAGCGCGACCAGGCTGAGTTTTATCGTGAGTTCGTCGAGCCGGGCCTGACCTACAGCCCGGAACTGGTCGAGTGGTTCCATCGCATGGAGATCCCCAATCTCGTCACCGACACGATTGCCAACGAGGTGACGGTGGACCCGGTCTCAGGCGTTGCCTTGCCGCTGCACAATGCGCTGATGCGCAACCTGGGCGTCACCCTGACCGAGATCGCCCAGCTGGACCCGCTCGCCGCGGACTGCGCGGACGACCAGCAGTGGACCTTCCTGTATACGGCAGCACCGCTCAAGGTAGTGAACGGCAGCGGCGCACCGGTCAACCCGGTGGTCATCAAGTAAGCCAGGCAAAAAGCCTGACCTCGGCGCCGTCCGGTGGAGAAGCCTCAATGGCCTCTTGCACTGTGCGGCGCCAGCTTCGTTTCGACCAAGCGCTATGCTTGACACTACCCGCCGTGCCTATCGAGGTGCCTCATGACGCCCTATGAAGAGAAGCCCTGGCTCTCCAGCTACAACTCCGGCCAGCCGCACACCATCACCCCGCAATTTACCGACGCATTGTCCATTTTCCGGGCCGCCGCGGACCGCGCGCCGGCCAGTCCGGCAATCCACTACTTTGACGCCACGCTCAGCTATGCCGAGGTGGATGCGCTCTCAGACGCGCTGGCGGTAGCGCTATCATCGCGCGGCTGCACGCGCGGCGAGCGGGTTGCGTTGTACCTGCAGAACGTGCCGCAGTTCGTCATCGGGCTGGTTGCCGCGTGGAAGCTCGGCGCCATCGCGGTGCCGGTCAACCCGATGAACCGCGCACGCGAACTGCGCCTGGTGCTGGCCGACTCCGGCGCGAAAGTCCTGATCTGCCACGAATCGCTCTACGCCGATGTGGTGAGCGGGCTGTTCGACGCCGAGCGGCGCGGCCAGGGCGACGCTGCCGCGCCCCTTGCGCTGCCTGCGGTGATCACCACGTCCGAGCTGGATTTCCAGACGCGCGCCGATCCGCGCCTGTTTGCCGCAACTCGGCGCCAGCCCGCCGAGGGCGTGCCCGATCTGCTGGCGCTGGTGCAAGAGTACCTGGGCCAGCGCCCAGCGCCGGTCAAGCTCGCGGCAGACGATATCGCGATGCTGGTGTACACCTCCGGCACCACCGGCGTGCCCAAGGGCGCGATGAACACCCATGGCAATGTTGCTTTCAATGCGCAGGTGTACCGCGACTGGATCGGCTTGGCGCAGGGCGGCCCGATCCTGGGCGTGGCGCCGCTGTTCCATATCACCGGACTGGTGGGCCACGTGGCCGCGGCGTTCATCTGCGCCGCGCCGCTGGTGCTGGCCTGTCGTTTCGAGCCGGGCGTGGTTCTGGAGGCCATCCGCGACCGGCGGGTCGAGTTCACCATTGGCTCGATCACGGTCTTCATCGCGCTGATGAACCATCCCGAGGCGACGCGCGCGCATTTCGCCACGCTGCGCAAGATCTACTCGGGCGGCGCACCGATCCCGCCGAGTGTGGTGGAGCAGTTCCGCGCCAAGTTTGGGCACTATATCCACAACGGCTACGGGCTGACCGAGACCAACTCGCCCACCCACGTGGTGCCGCTGGGCCGGGAGGCGCCGGTGGACCCGGCCTCCGGCACGCTGGCGATCGGCGTTCCCGCCTTCAACGTTGACTCCTTCATCGGCGACGATGCGGGCGCGCCAGTGCCGGTGGGCGAGGTCGGCGAGATCATTTCGCGCGGGCCGATGATCGTGCCGGGCTACTGGAACAAGCCGGAAGAGACGGCAAAGGCCATGGCGGGCGGCTATTTCCACACCGGCGATGTTGGATTCATGGACGCGCAAGGCTGGTTCTACCTCGTCGACCGCAAGAAGGACATGATCGTCGCCGCCGGCTACAAGGTCTGGCCGCGCGAGGTGGAAGACGTCTTGTATACGCATCCCGCGGTGCGCGAGGCGGCCGTGGTGGGCATCCCGGACGCCTATCGCGGCGAGACAGTGAAGGCCGTGGTCAGCCTGAAACCGCAGGCCAGCGTCACGCCGGAAGCGCTGCTGGCCTGGTGCAAGGAGCGCATGGCAGCCTATAAATACCCGCGCGTGGTGGAGATCATCGACGAGTTGCCGAAGACGGTCACGGGCAAGATCCTGCGGCGAGAGCTGCGCGGCTGAGGGGGCCGTGCGCGCAAGAAAGCGGCTGAAATCGTCGGCGCGCGCGCGGCATCCGGCGTGGCAAAAAAGACAAAATCACGCGTTTACCCCTTGTATATAGAGTCCGTGGACGCATCCACTGCTGCGTCCGCGCGACACAACGGCAGGCCGCGCGAGACAAAACCTCAAAAAACCCCGGGGAAAACCCCGGTTTTTACACTCGCACACACGAAAACCCCTTGACGTTGCGTTGTTTCCGCTATGATTCAGTCGATGCCGCACGCCGATAGTCGATCGACGAAGCGTCGAGCGACATCGGATGCCACATCCCGTGCGACATCATTCTGTTCAACTCATATTTATCGATATGGCGACCAAAGCGAATCCGACCGCGAAGACTGCAACCAAGACCGCTGCCAAGAAGGCACCGGCAACCAAAGCCGCTCCCGTAAAGGCTGCTGCCAAGAAGGCCGCGCCGGCCAAGAAGGCTGCTCCGGCTACCGCGGTGACCCCGCGCCCGCTGAAGGACACCTTCAACAAGTCGAGCCTGGTCGCTCACCTGGTAGCACAGACCCAGCTGGACGCCAAGGCCGTGAAGACGGTGCTGGCCCATCTGGAAAACACCATCGTCAGCGCGCTGCACAAGAAGGGCGCCGGCGAATTCACGCTGCCCGGCCTGATGAAGGTCACGGCTCAGCAAGTACCGGCCAAGAAGAAGCGCTTCGGCAAGGACCCGTTCTCCGGTGAAGAGCGTTGGTTCCCGGCCAAGCCGGCCAGCGTCAAGGTCAAGGTACGCCCGCTGAAGAAGCTGAAAGACGCAGCTGCCGCCTGATAGGGGCCCTGTTTCCAGCTTGAAAAGGAGCCGCTAGCCGGCTCCTTTTTTGTATCCGGCGAATGTGCAGCCGTGCCCGTAGCTCCAGCTTTTCCCGCTTTCCCCGCTGTTTTGGTCGTTTCCGTAGTTCCTCAGCCGGCCGCCAATGAAGCCGGCGCACCATTCCGGGAGATCGTCATGCCTAGCATCCAGTGCCGCCTGTGGCGGCTTGCCTTGCGCCTGGTCCGGCGCAAACAGCGTTTTTCCAGCGCGCAGGCGCTGCACGAGGAAATTCGCCGCCGCCGCAAGATCGGCCGCGCGAATCCCACGGCGCGCTTGCTGGCGCGCCATGCGGTGAGCATGGAACCTGTGGCCGGCGTCGAGGTCTACACCGTGCGCCCGCGGGGCAACGACAGCGGCAGGCAAATCCTCTATCTCCATGGCGGCGGCTACGTCTTCGATATCGTCAGCCAGCACTGGGACTTCATCGGCAAGCTGGTGGATGCGCTCGGCGCCACGGTGACCGTGCCGATCTATCCGCTGGCGCCCGAGCATACCCATCGTGAGGTCTTTGCCGGACTGCTGCCGCTCTACGACCAGTTGGTCCGCGGCAATCCACCCGCCAGCCTGACCGTCATGGGCGACTCCGCCGGCGGCGGCATGGCGCTCGCGCTGGCGCAAGTGGCCCGGGATACGGGACGCGCGCTGCCTGGCCGCCTGGTCTTGCTGTCGCCGTTCCTGGACGCCACTGGCAGCAACCCGGCCATCGATGTGCTCGAACCACTTGATCCGATGTTGTCGAAGCTCGGCGGCATCGAGTGCGGGCGCGTCTATGCCGGCGGCGATCCCGTCACGCTTGCACAGGTCAGCCCCATCTACGGCAGCCTGCGCGGCTTGCCTCCGGTCACGCTTTTCATCGGCACCCACGACGTCCTGTTGCCGGACTGCCGCGCTTATCGCGCGCTTGCGCAGGAACAGGGCTTGCCGCTGCGCTATTACGAATACGAGGGCATGTTCCACGTGTGGATGCTGTTGCCAATGCCGGAATCCAATGCCGCCTTCGCGCAGATCGTCGCCGCGGTGCAGGCCGATGAAGCCCCGCAGCGGCAGCCGGAGGCGCGCGCCGGGCAGGGCGCTGCAACCGGGTATCAGCCGATGTAACAAGGAACGGCGATAATCGCGGGGTTGCCGGCCAGGTGCCGGCCCAAAGTAGTTAGGAGTCCCCATGCTTTCTCGTCGTTACGGCGCGGTCTGGCTGACCGCGCTCGCTTTGCTGGTTCTTGCGGCACTTGCCGCCGGTCACCGGCTTTCTCCCGCATGGCTGGCTGTGCCCGTTGTGCTTCTGCTGGTTGGCTTGCATGACATCGGCCAGTCGCGCCACTCCATCCTGCGCAACTATCCGATCTGGGGCCACCTGCGTTTCTTATTCGAGTTCATCCGCCCGGAGATCCGCCAGTATTTCATCGAGGACGACACCAACGAGATGCCGTTCTCGCGCCAGCAGCGCAGCCTGGTCTACCAGCGTGCCAAGAACGAGGTCGACAGCCGGCCCTTCGGCACCGAGATCGATGTGCGCCTGGCTGGCCACGAGTGGATCAGCCACTCGCTTGCGCCGACCCGCATCCCTTCCGCTGACTTTCGCATTACCGTGGGCGAGGGCCGCGCCCAGCCTTACTCGTTATCGATCTTCAACGTCTCGGCCATGAGCTTCGGCGCGTTGTCCGGCAATGCGATCCGCTCGCTCAACCGGGGAGCAAAGCTTGGCGGCTTTATCCACGACACTGGTGAAGGCTCGATTTCCCCTTACCACCGTGCCGAAGGCGGCGACCTGATCTGGGAGGTGGCCTCCGGCTACTTCGGCTGCCGCCGCCCGGACGGTGGCTTCGATCCCGACAAATTCGCCGAGCAGGCGCGCTCGCCGCAGGTCAAGATGATCGAGGTCAAGCTCTCGCAAGGCGCCAAGCCGGGCCACGGCGGCGTGCTGCCGGCGGCCAAGGTGACGCCGGAGATTGCCGCCACGCGCGGCATCGGCATGGGCGAGGACTGCATCTCGCCCGCCACGCACAGCGAATTCTCCACGCCGCTGGGCCTGCTGCAGTTCGTCGACCGGCTGCGCACGCTGTCCGGCGGCAAGCCGACCGGGTTCAAGCTTTGCATCGGGCACCCGTGGGAGTTCTTCGGCATCGTCAAGGCCATGCTGGAATCCGGCATCCTGCCGGACTTCATCGTGGTGGATGGCGCCGAAGGCGGCACCGGAGCAGCACCGCTGGAGTTCGTCGACCATATCGGCGTGCCGCTGCAGGAAGGGCTGCTGCTGGTGCACAACACGCTGGTGGGCGTGAACCTGCGCGACAAGATCCGCGTTGGCGCGAGTGGCAAGATCATCACTGCCTTTGACGTGGCGCGCACGCTGGCCACCGGCGCCGACTGGTGCAACTCGGCGCGCGGCTTCATGTTTGCGCTCGGGTGCGTGCAGGCGCAGAAGTGCCATACCGACCGCTGCCCCGTGGGCGTGGCCACGCAGGATCCGGTGCGCCAGCGCGCCATCGTGGTGCCTGACAAGGCGGATCGCGTAGCCAGCTTCCACCGCCAGACGCTGCACGCGCTGCTGGAAATCCTGCAGGCCGCTGGCCTGAATCATCCGGGCGATCTCAAGCCGCACCATATCGTGCGGCGCATCTCGCCCAACGAAGTGCGGCTGATGTCCGAGCTGCTCAAGTTCCTCACGCCGGGGGACCTGATCAACGGGAATTTCCGCTATCAGTTGTACGAGAAGTACTGGCCGCTGGCGCGTTCCGACAGTTTCTCGTTGTAAAGCACTGCGCTAGCGCGCGGCTTGCGGCGCCGGCAGGCGGGCGCGCCCGTGCTGCCGGAATGCGCTGGGCGTCTGCCCAACATGCTTCGCAAAGAAGCGCGCGAAATACGCGGCGTCCGCAAAACCCAGGGTCGAGGCGATCTGCTTGATGTCGAGATCGCTATAGAGCAGGTCGCGCTGCGCCTCCACGATCAGGCGCGAATGGATCAGCTGCAGCGCGCTCCTGCTGGCAAGCTGCTGGCAGATCCGGTTGAGCTGGGTGGACGAGATGCCGAGCGTGTCGGCATAGCCCGCCAGATCCTGGTGGTTCCGAAAACGTGCCTCTACCAGTTGCTGGAACTGCTGAAAATGGCGTGCGGTCCTGCCCGCCGGCTGCGCCCCGGTTGCACCCGCGCCGCAAGCGCGCCGGGCAATGCCCACCAGCAACAAGGACAGCAGCGCCGACAAGGCAGCACCGCGCCACAGCGATACTGCGTTCATCTCCGCGCGGAACAGTTCCAGCGCCCCGGCAAGCACGGTGGCGTCATCGCGCTCGCCGCCAGCCGGGTCACCGAACGGGTCATGGTAGGGCCGCTCGAACAACGGTAGCGCATCCGGCACGCCAGCCAGCAGCGTGTGCAGGTAGTGGTCGGTCATGGTAATGACGATGCCATCCACGTCCGGCGTAAACCGAAAACCATGCACGCAACGCGGCGGCACCGTTACCACCGTGCGCGCGCCCAAGGGGTACTCGCGGTCGTCGAGCAGCGCGCGGCCGCCGCCCTGGTGCACGTAGAGCACCTGGAAGAAACGTTCATGGCGGTGTGGCTTGATCTCCCAGTCGTTGACGCCGCTGCGCTCCGGGATCGACTCGAAATGCAGCTGTTCCAGCAGGGGCTCGTTGGAGTTGACCCCATAGAGGGAGTAGGTCGGGACGGTTTTCATGGGGCGGGGGCGGGCACCGGGGTGACAATTGTCCCGCCGGGGGGCCGGATCTGTCCATCGGTGCTGCCGCTTGCCACGGCCGCGCACCGATGGCCACCGATGGCCACCGATGGCTATTGATCCGCCTTGGCGCCCGACTTGCGCACGATCTCGGCCCACTTCTTGCCCTCTGCCGCGGTGTAGCGCGCGAACTCTGCGGGGGAAGAACCCACCGGTTCGGCGCCCATGTCGGCGTACTGGCGCTGCACGTCGGGCTGGCGCAGTGCCTGCGCGGCGTGGGCCGCGAGTTTCTCCACGATCGGTGCTGGCGTGCCGCGCGGCGCCCACAACCCGTACCAGGTGCTGATATTGAAGCCGGGCAAGCCCGACTCCGCCACCGTCGGCACGTCCGGCAGGGCACGCGCGCGCTTGAGCGTGGTGACGGCCACGGCGCGCAGCTTGCCGGCCTTGATGAACGGCATGGCCGATGGCATGGAATCGAACATTAACTGGATCTGGCCGCCCATCAGGTCGGTCAGCGCGGGCGAGCTGCCCTTGTACGGCACGTGCTGCATCGAGACATTGGCGGCGAACTTGAACGATTCGCCCGCCAGTTGCTGGGCCGACGCGTTGCCGGCCGAGCCGAAGTTGATGCTGCCGCCCTTGGCCTTGGCATAGGCGATCAGGTCCTGCACGGTCTTGACCGGCGAATCGTTGTTGACCACCAGCACCAGCGGCACATCGGCCAGTTGCGTGACAGGCACAAAGTCACGGAAGGCGTCGTAGCGCATCTTTGGATAGATGCTCGGGTTGATCACATGCAGCGAGGCATTGGCCAGGATGGTGTAGCCATCGGGCGCAGCCTTGGCGACCATTTCCGCGCCGATCATCCCGCTGGCGCCTGGCTTGTTGTCGATCACCACCGTCTGGCCAAGCGTGTCGCCCATCTTGACGGCGACCACGCGCGCCAGCAGGTCCGTGGGGCCGCCCGGCGGGTAAGGCAGCACCATGCGGATCGGGCGCTGCGGGAAATCGTCGGCGGCACGGGCCGGCGACGTGCCTAAGGCAGCAAGCGCGGTGGTTGCCAACGTTGCCAGCAGGGCAAGGCGCAACGCGGACCGGCGATGCTTGGTGTGCTGCGTACTGTGTTGCGTGTTCAGGACCCTGAATCGGCTTGGCATGCGTTAGTCTCCTTGATTTTTATTGCGACTTTGCCGATGACCTGCCTGGCTTCCAGCGCGTCCAGCGCCTCGGCCAGCCCGTTCATCGGGTACACCTTCGACACGGTCGGTCGGATCTTTCCTTCGCTAGCCCAGCCGCACAGTGTCTTCATGACGGCTTGCAATGCGTGGGCATGCTGTGCCCGCTCGTTGGCGGGCGTCCAGCCAATGTAGCGGCCTACGAAAAATCCATGCAGCGTCAGGTTCTTTACCAGCAGCAGGTTCAGTGGCGCTTGCGGGATGCGGCCGCTGGCAAAGCCGATGCTGAGAATCCGCGCGTTGGCGGCCGCCGCGCGCAGCGCCTGGTCGAACAGGTCGCCGCCTACCGGGTCCACCACCACATCGGCACCGCGCCCCCCGCTCACACGCTTGACGGCGGCGGCCAGGTCTTCCGGCGCGAGCGCATGTTGGGCGCCGCGCTGCAGGGCCTGAGCGCGTTTCGCTTCGGTGCTGGCGCAAGCAATCACCTGCGCGCCCAACTGGTGGGCGATTTCCACGGCGGCCAGGCCCACGCCGGCGCCGGCGCCAAGCACCAGCACCGTGTCGCCGGGCTGCACGGCGCAGCGCCACACCAGGCCGCAGTAGGCGGTGCCGTAGGAGAGGGGGATCGGCAGGGCTTGCAGCGCGTCGAGCGCATCGGGAATGGGGTAGACCGTGTATTCGGGCAGCGTGACTTCTTCGGCAAAGCAGCCCCAGTCGGCAATGGCAGCCACGCGGTCGCCAGGGCGCAGGCGGGTTACAGCGGCGCCGCAAGCCACCACGTGGCCGACCGCCTCGGTGCCGGGCACGAACGGCAGCGGCGGCTTGGTCTGATAGCGGCCTGCCACCATCAGGCCTGTGGCGTGGCTTACGCTTGCGTACTCCACGGCCAGCGTGACGGCGTGCGGATCCGCCAATGCCGGGCGCGGGATGCTGGCAAGGCGAACGTCTTGCGCTTTGCCGAAATGCTCGCAGAGCAGGGCCCGCATCATGCCCTGGCTCCCGCGGTGGCATTGCCCGCCAGAGGGCTGGCCTGCCTGACCACGCCCATCTCCAGCCATTGCGCGAGCTTGTCCGGGGTGACACCGTACTCACGCAGCACGGCTTCGGTGTGTTCTCCGACACGCGGCGCGGCGGTGGCCGCCCGCCGCATGCCCTTGGCGGGGATGCCGGCAAACGGCAAGGCACCCAGCCCCGCCTGCTCGATCGTCTGGAAGGTCCCCTGCGGTGCCGCTAGCGGGTGGTCGAGCACTTGCTGGTAGTTGCGCACCGGCGCATGAAGGATGTCATGCGCCTGCAGGATGCCGAGCCAGTGCGCCGTGCTTTTGCCGGCAAGCACCGCCGCCACAGCGTCCTGCAGCCAGGCCGCGTGCGCCATGCGGCTGGCGTTGTCCGCAAAGCGCGCATCTTGCGCCCAGCCAGGGCGATCCAGCGCGCGGCAGAGCCTGCCGAATTGCGCGTTGTTGAGCGCCAGCAAGGTGAGGCTGCCATCGCTGGTGGCAAAGACGCCATTCGGCGCGCTCACCGGCCCGGCGGCCACAGCGCCCTGGATGGCGTATTCGAGGATATTGTTGGCCTGCAGCGCCACGCAGGCGTCGAACAAGCTTAGCTCGACATGCGCGCCGACGCCGCTGCGAAAGCGCCTGCACAAGGCGGCGGCGGCGGCCTGCGCCGCGTACAGGCCGGTGGCCGCGTCAGCCAGCAGCATGCCGATGCGCCGCGGCGAGCCGTCCGGCATGCGATTGGTGTGCATGAGGCCGCTGTCGGCCTGCATCACGGAGTCCGAGGCCGGGTGGTCGGCATATGGACCGTCCGCGCCGTAGCCGCTGATGGACACATAGACCAGCGCCCGGTTGCGCGCGGACAGCGCGGCGTAGCCAACGCCAAGGCGCTCGGCGACCTGCGGCCGGAAGTTCTGCACCACGATATCCGCCCGCAGCGCGAGGTCGAACAACAACGCCTTGCCGGCGTCGGTGGCCGCATCGATGCAGACGCCACGCTTGCCGGCGTTGTACGCGATGGACAGCGCACTGTGCTCGCCACGCACCACGCCAACATGCCGGCCCCAGTCGCCAGCAGGCGGATCGACCTTGATGACGTCGGCGCCTTGCTGCCAGAGGATGTGCGCGCAGTAGGGGCCTGCGATGCCCTGGCTGATATCCAGGATGCGCAGGCCGGAGAAGGGCAGCTCGTCGACAGCTTCGGGTGAAGGCGGGGTATGCGAAGGTAGCGCGGATTGCAGGTCGGTCTTGGCCATCGGCAGGGATCTGGGAGTCGTCATGTCGCGTCGGATGCCCTATGCTAGGGCGTACTCCTGGCCGTGACAATCCGCCGGCCTGTGCCACCCGTGTTGACTCATGATTGACAATAATCCAAGCTTCGACCTGAACCTGATCCGGCTGTTCGTCACGCTGGTGGAATCCAAAACGCTCACGGCCGCCGCCGCGCGCGGCGGCATGACCCGCTCCAATGTCTCGCGCCGGCTCAAGGCGCTGGAGCAGCATATGGGCGCGCAACTGATGCGGCGCACCACCCGCCATGTGGAGCTGACCGAGGCCGGGCGGCTGCTGTATGCGCACGGCGTGCGCATGCTGGATGAGCTGCAAGCGGCGGGCACTTCCATCGACAGTCTCGGCCAGACCGTGCGCGGCGATGTGCGGATCCGCCTGCCCACAGGGCTCGGGCACTTGTACCTGGCGCAGGTGTTACTGGAGTTCGCCCGGCAATACCCGGCCATCTCCCTGCGCGTGCTGATCAATGACTATATCGGCGACCTGATCTCCGCCGAGGTGGATGTGGCGTTGAAGATCACCTCCCTGCCGCCGGAGGATCATGTGGCGCGCAAGATTTGCGCGGTAGGCTGGTGCCTGTGCGCATCGCCCGCATTCCTGGCGGAGCACGGGCCGGTCAGCCGCGCGGAGGATCTTGCCCACTGCGACCTGATCGCGCCAGCGTCGCTGGGTCGGCGCTTCGATCTCAAGCTGAAGCTGGCCGGCACGCCGCTGATCCTGCGGGTCGCCCCGCGCATCCAGTCCGGCGACTATCCCTTCCTGTTCGAGTCGATGATGACAGGACTCGGCGTTGCCTTGCTGCCGCGCTATGCCGTGTGGCAGCAGATCGGGCGTGGCGAAGTGGTGGAGGTGCTGCCCGAGTACGAGCCCGAAGGCGTGGGCGACAGCATTTACATGCTGACCGCGCCGAATCGGTTTCCCACGCTGGCCACCCGCACGCTGATGGACTTCATCCGCGCGCGGCTGGAGAGCCAGGCGGGGAACTGGGGCGGGCATAAGGCGGGCGCGGAGGTTGACGCCGCGTGATAGTTTGGCGGCGTTGGCGCGACGTCATTGGCGCGAGCAGCGCAAGCCTGCGCCAGCCGCGCCTGCGGCGGTTGGCTGGGCAAGCCCGTCTGGTTTACTGCGGCCCCAGCTTCTTGATCAGCGCATCCAGCATCGCCAGTTCCTGCTCGTCCAGATCCGTCAGCGGCGCGCGGACCGGGCCGGCGTCATGCCCGACCAGCTTGGCGCCGGCCTTGACGATGCTCACCGCGTAGCCTGCGCGGCGGTTGCGGATGTCCAGGTACGGCAGGAAGAACTCGTCAATCAGGCGGTTGGTGGTGGCGTAGTCGTCGGCGGCAATCGCGCGGTAGAAGTCCATCGCCGTCTTGGGGATGAAGTTGAACACGGCCGACGAATACACGGGCACGCCCAGCGCCTTGTAGGCCGCGGCATAGACTTCCGCGGTGGGCAGGCCGCCCAGGTAGGACAGGCGGTCGCCCAGCTTGCGGCGGATGCGGACCATGCCTTCGATCTCGCCCACGCCGTCCTTGAAGCCGATCAGGTTGGGGCAGCGGTCGGCCAGGCGTTCAAGCATGTCCGCGTTGATGCGGGAATTGCCGCGGTTGTACACGATCACACCGATGTGGACCGACTTGCAGACTTCTTCGATATGGTTGGCAATGCCGTCCTGGCAGGCTTCGGTCAGGTAGTGCGGCAGCAGCAGGATGCCCTTGGCGCCCAGGCGCTGGGCTTCCTTGGCGTAGGCGATGGCCATGCGGGTCGGGCCGCCGGCGCCGGCCAGGATGGGCACCTTGCCTGCGCAGGTTTCCACTGCGGTGCGGATGACATTGGCGTAGTCGTCCGGCGTCAGCGAGAAGAACTCACCGGTGCCACCGGCGGCGAACAGGGCGGTGGCGCCGTAGGGGGCCAGCCATTCCAGGCGCTCGACATAGGTCTCGGGGCGGAAGTTGCCTTGCGCGTCGAAGTCGGTCACGGGGAAGGAAAGCAGGCCTTCCGAGACGATCTGCTTGAGTTCTTGTGGTGTGGTCATGATGGCTGGTCCTGATACCCGCAAGGGCGGTGTTGGTTCAGTGGTTCTTGTGCATGACTTTCGTCTGCGCAATTTCGAGATACGTCATCGTACAACTTGAGATTTGAATGCGCAAGTACTTTTGTTTTGGCAAAGGGTTTCGGCCTTCGGCTTTGCCAGCGACCGTCAATATGAAGAGACAGGGCAGGGGGGAGCAGTCCAGGCGCGGAATGGAACGCGTATGGCAGAATCTCATGAATTCGCCTTGAAAGCTGGCTGAAAGCTTGGGGCGTGGCATCTTCCAGTCGGAGCACCCGGACCAACCGCGCCGCTGCAACGGCTAACGCACCCTACCCAGAGCAGTTGTCTCGGAGCTAGGGTAAACACTCAATGTTGCCGATGAAACCGGGTGCTTATAATTCAAGTTATACGATGACATATCACGTAACCGGCCAAATAGGCGAGATGGCCGAGAGCCGTATGACGTAAGACGGCCTCCCATCTCCAATCCGGTTCGTGCAGGAGACACCATGAATCTCAGCAATACCCTCAGCGTGGCCGGCGAGGCCACCCGTCGCAGCCACGTCCGTTACTGGATCCTGCTGATGATCTTCGTGGTGACGACGGTGAACTATGCCGACCGCGCCACGCTTTCCATCACCGGCCCGGCGATGCGCTCGGAGTTCGGCTTCGATGCCGTGCAGATGGGGTTTATCTTCTCGGCCTTCAGCTGGGCCTATGTGATGGCGCAGATCCCGGGCGGCTGGTTGCTGGACCGCTTTGGCGCGCGCCGCATCTATGCCTGCAGCATTTTCCTGTGGTCGCTCTTTACCCTGCTGCAGGGCTTTATCGGCGGATTCGCCACGGTCGGCGCGGCCGTGACCACGCTGTTCGTGCTGCGTTTTGCCGTGGGCCTGGCCGAGTCGCCGGCGTTCCCGGCCAATGCCAAGGTTGTGGCCAGCTGGTTTCCCACGGCCGAGCGCGGCACGGCCTCGGCCATCTTCAATTCCGCGCAGTATTTTGCCGCGGTGCTGTTTACGCCCCTGATGGCCTGGCTGACCCACGCGCTGGGCTGGCACCACGTCTATCTGTGGATGGGCGCGCTGGGCATGGTGCTGGCTGGTCTCTGGCTCAAGGTGGTGCGCAGCCCGGCGAGCCATCCGGGCGTGAATCGCGCCGAGCTCGACTACATCAAGCAGGGCGGCGGCCTGATCGAGATGAGCGGCGACGCTGGCAAGAAGGACAAGGAAGCCTCCGGCACGCGCTGGTTCTATGTGCGCCAGCTGCTCTCCAACCGGATGCTGCTGGGCGTGTACCTGGGCCAGTACTGCATCAACGTGCTGACGTACTTCTTCCTGACGTGGTTTCCCGTGTACCTGGTGCAGGCCCGTGGCATGTCGATCCTGAAGGCGGGGTTTGTCGCATCGCTGCCGGCGATCTGCGGGTTCCTGGGCGGTGTGCTGGGCGGCGTGATTTCCGATGGGTTCCTGCGCCGCGGCTATTCGCTGACGGTGGCCCGCAAGGTGCCGATCGTCGCCGGCATGCTGCTGTCGGTCAGCATGATTGCCTGCAACTACGTGGATAGCGAGTGGCTGGTGGTGGGCTTCATGGCACTGGCCTTTTTCGGCAAGGGCATCGGCGCGCTGGGCTGGGCCGTGGTGGCGGATACGGCACCAAAGGAAGTGATTGGCCTGGCCGGCAGCATCTTTAACATGTTCGGAAATATCGCGGGCATCGTCACGCCGATCGTGATCGGATATATCCTTGGCACCACCGGTTCTTTCAATGGCGCGCTGGTCTTTGTCGGCGCCAACGCGCTGGTGACGGTGATCAGCTACCTGGTGATCGTCAAGGAAATCAAGCGCGTCGAGCTCAAGCATCCCTGAAATCCCTGAATTGAGTGGTGCCTGCTGCGCAGGTGCCGCCCCGGCGCAGCGGCCAAGTGTTTCGCAAGGAAAAAAGACATGTCGGTGATCGATATCAAAGTAGAACAGCCACGCGGTTCGCGGCCGGCTGCGCAGGTGCAGGGCACTGCGCTGTACATCCGCATCCACGCGCTGGATAACGTGGCAATCGTCGCCAACGATGGCGGCCTGCCCGAGGGCACGGTATTTCCTTGCGGGCTGACGCTGCGCGAGCGGGTGCCGCAGGGCCACAAGGTGGCGCTGGTGGACCTGGCGGCTGGCGATGCCGTGGTGCGCTACAACGTGGTGATCGGCTACGCGCTGCGCGACCTGCCCAAGGGCAGCTGGGTCAACGAGCGCGTGATCGAGATGCCGGTGGCGCCCGGGCTGGACAACCTGCCTGTCGGCACGCGCGTGGCGGAACCGCTGCCACCGCTGGAAGGCTATAGCTTCGAGGGCTTTCGCAATCCGGACGGCTCGGTCGGCACCCGCAACATCCTCGCCATCACTACCACCGTGCAGTGCGTGTCGGGCGTGGTGGAGCACGCGGTGCGGCGCATCCGGGCCGAGCTGCTGCCGCAGTATCCCAATGTGGACGACGTGGTGGGGCTGGAGCACACCTACGGCTGCGGCGTGGCCATCGATGCGCCGGACGCGATCGTGCCGATCCGCACGCTGCGCAATATCGCGCTGAACCCGAATTTCGGCGGCACCGCCATGATGGTGAGCCTGGGTTGCGAGAAGCTGCAGCCGGAGCGCCTGTTGCCGGCCGGCAGCTTGCCCGGCGGCCTGGATGTTGGCGTGGTGTGCCTGCAGGACGACGAGCACGTCGGCTTCGAGAGCATGATCGATTCCATCATGGCAATGGCGCATACGCACCTGGCCAAGCTGGACCAGCGCCGCCGCGAAACCTGCCCGGCCTCGGAGCTGGTGGTGGGTGTGCAGTGCGGCGGCAGCGATGCATTTTCGGGTGTGACCGCCAATCCCGCCGTGGGGTTTGCCACCGACTTGCTGGTGCGCGCGGGCGCCACCGTGATGTTCTCGGAGGTCACTGAAGTGCGCGATGGCATCGACCAGCTCACCGCGCGTGCCGCCACGCCGGAAGTGGCGCAGGCCATGATCCGCGAGATGGACTGGTACGACCGCTACCTGGAAAAGGGCCGTGTCGACCGCAGCGCCAACACCACGCCCGGCAACAAGAAAGGCGGCCTGTCCAATATCGTCGAGAAGGCCATGGGCTCGATCGTCAAGTCGGGCAGCACGGCCATCACCGGCGTGCTCTCCCCCGGCGAGAAGCTCAAGCAAAAGGGCCTGATCTACGCGGCCACGCCCGCCAGCGACTTTATCTGCGGCACCCTGCAACTGGCCGCCGGCATGAACCTGCACGTATTCACCACCGGCCGCGGCACGCCGTATGGCCTGGCCGAAGTGCCGGTGATCAAGGTGGCAACGCGTAGCGATCTGGCACGCCGCTGGCACGACCTGATGGACGTGAACGCTGGCCGCATCGCCACCGGCGAGGCCACCATCGAGGATGTGGGCTGGGAGTTGTTCCGGTTGATGCTGGATGTGGCGAGCGGGCGCAAGAAGACCTGGGCCGAGCACCACAAGCTGCACAACTCGCTGGTGCTGTTCAACCCGGCGCCGGTAACCTGACCCGTTAGCCCGGCCAGCGCGGCCAAGAAAATCGATGCGGCGATACGCGGCCGGGACCAGTGTCCCGGCCGCTTTACATTCGCCGGGGGCCAACCTTAAATGAGGAAGGATTCGGCCCTTCTCCTGGCTACCACGCCTGCTGCCTTCCCCCCTTCAGTTCGCCATGCCATCCTCTCCCCGACATGACGCCGGAGACGGATGAAGCACGGATCAAGCCTTGCTTCGTGGCGCGCGGCCAGTGCCGCGGCCGAACCCCTATCCGGGATTCCGTCGCGAGGTGCATCATGGCCGATTTGTCGAGTGAGCTGGTCAATGGGTTGAAGTCGAAACTGAGAGGCCAGGTGCTGCAACCTGGCGAGCCGGGCTATGAGCAGGCGAGGCAAGTCTGGAACGCCATGATCGACCGCCGTCCCGCGCTGATCGTCAAAAGCGCCGGCGCGGCCGATGTCATCGATACGGTCGCGTTCGCGCGGGACAACGGCGTGCCGCTGTCAGTACGCGCCGGCGGCCACAACATCGGCGGCCTGGCGCTTTGCGATGACGGCATCACGCTGGACCTGTCGGGCATGAAGTCGGTGCGGATCGACCCCACCGCGCTGCGCGCCTATGTCGAGCCCGGGGCCACGCTGGGCGATTTCGACCACGAGGCGCAGGCCTTCGGCCTTGCCACGCCGCTTGGCATCAACTCCACCACCGGCGTGGCCGGACTCACCCTGGGCGGCGGCTTTGGCTGGATCAGCCGCAAGTACGGCACCACCGTGGACAACCTGGTCAGCGCCCAGGTGGTGACAGCCGATGGCAAGCTGGTGCACGCCAGCGCCACTGAGCATCCTGACCTGTTCTGGGCCATTCGCGGCGGCGGCGGCAATTTCGGCGTGGTCACCATGTTCGAGTTCGCCCTGCGGCCAGTCGGCCCGGAGATCTATGGTGGCCTGATCGTCTATCCACTGGAGCAGGGCGTGGCCGTGTTGCAAGCCCTGCGCGACCGCCTAGACGGCATGCCCGACGAGCTGACCGTGTGGGCCGTGATGCGGCTCGCGCCGCCGCTGCCGTTCCTGCCGCCGCAGACCCATGGCAAGCCCATCGTGGCGCTGGCCATCTGCTACATCGGGCCGCCAGCCAACGGGCCGCAACTGGTTGAGCCATTGCGCCATCTCGGCACGCCCTATGGCGAGCATGTCGGACCCATGCCGTTTGCTGCGTGGCAGCAGGCGTTCGATCCTCTGCTCACGCCGGGGGCGCGCAACTACTGGAAATCGCACAACTTCGCCGGGCTGGATGATGGCCTGCTCACGTTGCTGGTGGATTACGTCAACAAGCTGCCCTCGCCGCACACCGAGATCTTCATCGGCGCCATGGGCGGCCAGACCAACCGGGTCGCGGCAGACGCCATGGCTTACCCCAATCGCGATGCCAACTACGTGATGAACGTGCATGGACGCTGGACCGAGCCGGCCGACGACGCCGCCTGCATCGCCTGGTCGCGCGAGGTGTTCCAGGCCGCCGCACCGTACGCGCTTGGCTCCGTATACGTGAATTTCCTGACGCAGGAAGAGGGCGATCGCGTCGGTGCCGCGTACGGGCCGAACCATGCCCGGCTGGTCGAGGTCAAGCGGCGGTACGACCCCAACAACCTGTTCCGCCACAACCAGAACATCAAGCCCTGAACGCTTCCCGGCAGGCTATGCCGCCGGCCCCGTGCCGGCGGCATGGGTTACGTCGATCTTCGTACCGCGGGCGAGTGTCTGATACACCACGCAATAGCGCTCGGTCAGCCGCAGCAGCGATTCGAGCTGCTCGGCCTGCGCATCGGTATCCAGTTCAAACCGCATCCGGATCGCGCGCAAGCCCACGGCGGCGTCCTTGCTCACGCCAAGCGTGCCGCGAAAATCGAGGTCGCCTTCCACCAGCACGCGCGCATCGCGCAGCACGATGCCCAGCACGGTAGCCACCGCATTCAGCGTGACGCCAGCGCAGGCGGCCAAGGCCTCCAGCAGCATGTCGCCGGAGCAGGCGCTCAGGCCGGTGCCGCCGGTGGCAGGATGCAGGCCGGCTTGGACCATGGCCTTGCCGGTTTCGACGTGGCAGGTAACCCCCTCGCCCAGGCGGCTCGATGCACGCAAGGTGATCAAGGCAGCCTCGGGGTGTTCTCGGTACTTTTCCTTGAGCGGGGCCTGGAGGGTGCGGAGTTGGTCGGCGTGCACGGGCGTTCTCCCAAGCGTTGGCTTCAGGCATCGAGCCTAGGCGGCGGTTGCAAAACCTTCAAGGCGGCAACAGGCAGCCAGCATCTGAGGTGTCAAATCAACCGCGCCCCCGGCCACGCCCCCGACATCACGATATTGCGCACAGACTGCCGCACCGTTTGCATGATGTCCCACAATTCCGGCACCGGTGTGCGATTACGCGCGGTGGCAAGCGCCACCTGCCGCGTCACGACCGGATCCACCAGCCGGGCGGAATGCAGCCGGCCTTGCGCTACGCGATCCGCGACCGCGGCAAACGGCAGCAGGGTGGCGCCGCAGCCGTCTTCCACCAGGCGCATCGATACGGTATTGGACGCGTCGCATTCCAGCGCCAGTTGCAGGGTGGTGCCCGCGCGAGCAGCGAGCGATTCGGCCAGCACGCGCAGGCCGTGTCCGGTGCTGGGCAGGATCAGCGGCACTTCGCCAAGGCGGCGCACGGGAAAGGTCGGGCCGAGGTGGCTCCAGGATGTCGGCGTGACCAGGGTCAGGTCTTCTTCCAGCAGGATGTCGACCTTCAGCGCCCCTTGCTGCTCGGGCAGGTAGAGCAGGGCTACGTCGATCTCGCCAGCCGCCAGCCAGGCGAGCACGGGGCTGGCCAGTCCTTCGACGAAGCGCACTTTGGTCGCCGGGAAGCGTTGCTTGAGCGCGGTGCCGATGCTGGCGAATGCGGTGTTGGCGATGGTGGGCTGCGCCGCGATCACCAGTTGCGCAGGGCCTTGCGCCGACGAAGCGCGGATGGCTTCGCGGGCTTCGGCGAGCGTGGCCGCTACCTGCCGCGCATAGACAATCAACGTCTGGCCGGCTTCGGTCAGCACCACGCCGCGCCCGCTGCGGTGAAACAGGCGGGTGTCCAGCGCGGCTTCCAGCCGGGCGATCTGCCGGCTTACGGTGGACTGGTCCGCGCCCATTTCGAGCGCGGCGCGCGAGATGCTCTGCGTGTTGGCGACGCAGACGAAGCAGGCCAGATCCTCGGAGTTCATCGCAGCGCTTAGCTGGCGAAACGATCGCGCAGCGCCTGCGTCGCGGTACGGAAGAGACTCTGGTCCACGCCCACCGCCACGAAGCTCGCGCCCATGTCCAGGTAGCGGCGCGCGTCGGCTTCTACCGGTGTCAGCGTGCCCACGGCCTTGCCGGCGCGCCTGGCGGCCGCGAAGATGCGCGCCACCTGCGCCTGCACTTCGGGATGGTTGGGGTTGCCGAGGTGGCCGTAGGCGGCCGCGAGGTCGTTCGGGCCGATAAAGATGCCGTCGACCCCATCGACCGCGCAGATCTCGTCGGCCGCGTCCACGCCTTTGCGGCTTTCGATCTGCACCAGCACGCAGATATTGTCATTGATCTGGCTGAAGTACTCCGGCACCGTGCCATAGCGGTTGCTGCGCTGGACCGACGACACGCCACGCATGCCCGCTGGCGGGTAGCGGGTGGCGCTCACCGCGCGCCCGGCCTGCTCCGCGCTCTCCACAAAGGGAATCAGGAAATTGTAGAAGCCGATGTCCAGCAGGCGCTTGATCAACACCGGATCGTTGGCGGGCGGGCGCACTACCGGCGCGCTCAGGCTGCCTTGCAGCGCCATCAGTTGCGGGATGAAGGTCAGCACGTCGTTGGGCGAATGCTCTGCGTCGAGCAGCAGCCAGTCGAAGCCGGCCAGGCCGAGGATCTCGGTGGTGGTGGCGTTGCCCAGCGAGCACCAGCACCCGATCACGCGCTTGTGCGCCAGCACGTCGGCACGAAAGCGGTTGGGCAGGGGCGAGGGCAAGGTTGAATTCGGGAGGGAGGACATGACGATGGTGTTCCTGTTTTCAGTCTGGAAGGCGAATGGGTCAGCCGGTGACCCCGGTCTGCCAGGGCGGTGTGGCCCCGCATTCAGCCTTTGACCGGCTGCGGGGCCAGCGCTGATGCCAGATGGCTTGCTGGGCTGGCGGGTCAGTGCGAACCGCTGACGATCTGCTTGGTGAAACTGGCGCGTTCCATCTCCACCACCTCCACGCTGACCTGCACGCTGTCTTCCGCGTTGGCCGGGCGCACCGCGTCGGCAATGACCTCGCAGATCGCCTGGCTCAGTGCCTGGCGCACGGCCAGGTCGCGGCCGTCCAGGATGTGCAGGCGCGCATGGACGAAAGCGCGCTCGCGCGCTTCGGTGCCCTGGCGGTAGGAGGTCAGCGTGATGCAGCGCGACTTGATGTCCGGCTCGCCGAACTGGCCGGAGGCCAGCAGCGCGGCATTGGCCTCGTCCAGCAGTTCTTCCTGCGAGCAGGTGAGGCGGGTGTTTTCGGTAATTTCAATGATGAGGTGGGGCATGGTCGCTAGGCCTGAAGGTTTCGGTGAGTCGCCGGGGCGGGGGATCAGTCCACCGCCAGCCGCGACAGCGGGCCGGGCGACTTGCCGCGCGCTGCCTGCACGCGCGCCGCGGCGTCGTCAAGCTGGGCCAGCGTGCCGCTGTCCACCGGCATGAATTCGGCGCGGGCGCGGCGCCAGGCACGTTCCGGCTCGCCGGGCAGCAGGATGGCATCGGTGCCGGGCTGCAGGTGCGACGAGCGCAGCCAGTCGACGAAGGCCTGCACTTCATGGCCAAAGGTGGTGCTGCTGCCCAGGCGCTCGGGGTCGAACACGATGGCCAGCATGTTGTTCCAGACCGCGTGCTCGTGGGTCAGGGTCTCCGGGCGGATGGTGTGGCCACCGGTGACCGCCGCGCCCAGCAGTTCGCACATCACCGCCAGCACGTAGCCCTTGTGCTCGCCGAAGGGGCGCAGCGCGCCCTGCGCCTGGCCAGGGGGCGGGAACATCACGGCCGGGTCGTCGGTAGGGTGGCCTTCGGTGTCGAGCAGGCAGCCCGGGGGCACCGTCACACCCTTGTTGTTGGCCACGCGCACCTTGCCCAGCGCGATCGCGCTGGTGGCGAAATCCATCACCAGCGGTTCGCCGCCGGCCACCGGCACGCCGATGGTGAACGGGTTGGTGCCATAGCGCGCCTCATAGCCGCCATGCGGGGCCACGATCGGCTTGGATAGGACATTGACGAAGTGGATGGAGATCATGCCGGCAGCGGTAGCCTGCTCGGCCCAGTGCCCAACCCGGCCCAGGTGGTGCGAGGCGCGCAGCCCCAGCACGCATACGCCGTGCTCGCGCGCGCGCTCGATGGCCAGGCCCATGGCTTCCTCGGTCACCGCCTGGCCCATGCCGCGATTGCCATCCAGGCTGAGGATGCCGCCAGCCTCGTGCACCACGCTCACGCGCTGGTTCAGTTGAAGCTGCTCGCCTTGCCAGGACATCACGTACTTCGGGATCATGCCGACCCCGTGCGAGTCGTGGCCAGACAGGTTGGCGCCGACGAGGTGGTCGGCGGTCAGGCGGGCCTCGCGGGCATCGGAGCCGGCGGCGAGCCAGAGATCGACCACCCATTGATGGAGGGCGGGAGTCGGGATGCGGTGTTCACTCATGAGCTTGGGGTTCGAAAGAGAAGGGGAGATCGGTGGGGAAATCGGTCGAACATGGCGGCCCCCATGATAAGCCGCCGGGCCCGGCTTGGGTACCCGGCAAGCCATGCGAGCCATGCACTGGCGTCATTCCGGCCGGATGTTGGCGCTCTTGATCAGCTGCGCCCACTTGGCCACTTCGCTCTTCTGGAACGCGCCCAGTTCGGCCGGGCCGGCGCCGGACGGCTCAATCCCGAGCGAGGCCAGCCGGGCGCGCATGTCGGGCTCCTGGATGATCTTGCCGATGTCCGCGGCAAGGCGGTTGACGATGGGTGCAGGCGTGCCAGCGGGGGCAAACACGGCTTGCCAGGAAACGATCTCGTAGCCTTGCAGTTTCGCGCCGCCGGCTTCGGCCACGGTCGGCACGTCCGGCAGTTCGCGGGCGCGCTTGGCAGCCGTGGTGGCCAGCGCGCGGAACTTGCCGGACTGAATCATCGGCATGGCGGCCACGCTGTTCTCGAACAAGACATCAACCTGGTTGCCCAGCAGGGCTTGCACGGCGGGGCTGCTGCCCTTGAACGGCACGTGGAGCAGCTTGACGCCCGCCATGCTGGAGAACAGTTCGCCGGCCAGGTGCTGCGAGGTGCCGTTGCCGGCCGAGCCGAAGGAGACGGCGCCGGGCTTGGCCTTGGCGGCGGCGATCACGTCCTGCACGGTCTTCCACGGGCTGTTGGCGTTGACCACCAGCAGGTTGGGCAGGGTGCCGATCAGGGCCACGGGCTGGAAGTTCTTGATCGGGTCGTAAGGCATCTTCGGATACAGGCTCACATTGATCGAGTGCGAGCTGATGGTGCCGCCGACCAGGGTGTAACCGTCCGGCGCGGCCTTGGCCACATAGTCGGAGCCGATATTGCCGCCCGCGCCGGCGCGGTTCTCCACCACCACCGGCTGGCCGATCATCTGCGACAGGCGCTGGCCAATCAGGCGGCCGAGCACGTCGGTGGTGCCGCCCGCGGCAAAGGGCACCACGTAGTTGACCGGCTTGGCCGGCCAGGTGTCCTGCGCATGGGCCGGCAGCGCGCCAACGGCGGCCAGGGCGCAGGCGAGCAGGCCAAAGGCGCGGCGAGATGGGGAAACGGCGCGGAAAATGGGCTGCAAAACGGGCTGCAAAACGGGATGGGACTGATGGGCCGGCTGGCTGGCCCGAAGGGGCCGCAGGTGCAGAAGCTGCAGAAGCATGTCTTGGTCTCCATTGTATTTTTGTCTGGGCCATCGTCCTTTGCGCTGCGTGACGTGGCCGCTATGCTCTGGCAAGCGGCGCATGTGGCAGGGTGGGATCGCCTGGCAACAGGCTACACGCGTGCCGTGGTAGTAGCCTTGCGTTTTACGCATAACAGAAATGCGCCTGAAGCCAGGCGCCCGAAGCGTTCGCGACGTAACAATCGCTACATTCCCGGAGGTTCCGGATTGCTCTCATCCCGGCTCCGGCCCGATTGCACTGCACCATTTCCTTTCTGCCATGACCAGCCAATCCGTTGCAGCTACCGTGCCTTCCACTTCCTCCTCCGCCAATCCGGCGGCGCGCTCCGGCGGCCGGGTCCTGGTGGACGCGCTGCGCATCCACGGCGCGGAGCGTATCTTCTGCGTGCCGGGTGAGAGCTTCCTGGATGTCCTCGACGCGCTGCACGACCAGCCCGCCATTGACCTGATCGTCTGCAAGCACGAAGGCGCCGCGGCCAACATGGCAGAGGCCGACGGCAAGCTCACGGGCCGCCCGGGCATCTGCTTCGTCACGCGCGGCCCGGGCGCCACGCACGCCAGCATCGGCGTGCATATCGCAGCGCAGGATTCCACGCCGATGCTGCTCTTCGTTGGGCAGATCGCTCGCGGCCACAAGGGCCGGGAGGCCTTCCAGGAGGTCGACTACGGCGCCATGTTCGGCTCCATCGCCAAGTGGGTGGTGGAGATCGAGGATCCGGCTCGTATCCCTGAGCTGGTGGCACGCGCGTTCCACTGCGCCACCTCGGGCCGGCCCGGCCCGGTGGTGATTTCCCTGCCCGAAGACGTCCTGGACGGCCTGTGCGAGGTGGCCGATACTGGCCGCTATCGCCCGGTGGCGGCGGCACCGCGCGCGGTCGATGCCGATGCGCTCGCTGCCGCGCTGGCGGGGGCCGAGCGCCCGCTGGTGATTGCCGGCGGCGCCAACTGGAGCGCGCAGGCGGCGGCCGATTTTGCGGCCTTCGTGCAGCGCTGGAACCTGCCGGTGGCCTGTGCGTTCCGCCGCCAGGACGTATTCGATAATCGCGATCCGCACTACGTTGGGCACCTCAGTCTGGGCGTCAACCCGGCGTTGGCCGAGCGCGTGCGCACGGCCGACGTGATCCTGGCCTTCGGCACGCGGCTGGGCGATATCGCGACCGACGGCTACACCTTGCTGGAGGCCCCGCAGCCGCGCCAGCGCCTGTTCCACCTGCACGCCGACAGTGCCGAGCTGGGCCGCGTCTACCAGCCCGAGCTGGCCATCCATGCGGGCATCGAGCCCGGCGCCGCCATGCTGGCCGCGCTCACGCCGCCGGCGGCGGTGCGCTGGGGCGACTGGACCAGCGCCGCGCGCGCCGCGCATGGCGTCTTCGTGGCCCCGGCCAAGCCGCACCCGCAGCTCACCGGCGTGGACATGGGCGCGGTGGTCGCGCACCTGGACCGGGTCTTGCCCGACGACGCTGTGCTGACCAACGGCGCCGGCAACTACACGGTCTGGCTGCATCGCTACTACGCCTATCGCCAGCCGCGCACCGAGCTGGCCCCCACCTGCGGTGCCATGGGCTACGGCCTGCCCGCGGCGATCGCCGCCAAGCTGCGCGACCCGCAGCGCACCGTGGTGTGCTTCGCCGGCGACGGCTGCTTCCTGATGTACCCGCAGGAAGTGGCCACGGCCGCGCAGTACGGCGCCAACCTGATCGTGGTGGTGGTCAACAACGGCATGTACGGCACCATTCGCATGCACCAGGAGAAGCGCTATCCCGGGCGCGTCAGCGGCACGGACATCCCGAGCCCGGATTTTGTGGCGATGGCGCAGTCGTGCGGGGCCTGGGCGGAGCGCGTGACGCAGACGGAAGATTTCGCCGCGGCCTTTGCGCGCGCGCAGGCCGCGGGCAAGCCCGCCGTGCTGGAGCTGGTCACGGACCCGCGCCAGATCACCCCGGCGATGCGGATCGCGGACTGAAAGAAGAAGAAAGCAAAAAACAAAATACAAGACAGGAGACATCCCATGACCGATGCCACGCTGGCCGACTTGCGCAGCCAGTTTGCCGGCCGCTTGCTGAGCGCCGCCGATGACACTGCGCCGTTTCTCACCGACTGGCGCCGCAGCTGGACCGGCCGCGCCCTGGCCGTGGCGCAGCCCGATAGCACGGCCGACGTGGCGGCCATCGTGCGCTGGTGCGCGGCGCGCCAAGTGCCGCTGGTGCCGCAAGGCGGCAATACGGGCATGGTGGGTGGCGCCATCCCGGACGACCGCGGCCGCGCGCTGGTGCTGTCCACGGCGCGGTTGAACCGCATCCGCGAGATCGATCCGATCAACAACACGCTCACCGCGGAGGCGGGCTGCATCCTGGCCGCCGTGCAGCAGGCGGCGCAGGAAGCGGGGCGCTTGTACCCGCTGTCGCTCGGCGCGGAGGGCAGTTGCACCATCGGCGGCAATCTCGCCAGCAACGCGGGCGGGGTGCAGGTGCTGCGCTACGGCAATACACGCGAGCTGTGCCTGGGGCTGGAAGTGGTAACGCCCGACGGCGAGATCTGGGACGGCCTGCGCGGCCTGCGCAAGGACAACACCGGCTACGACCTCAAGCAGCTCTTTATCGGCGCGGAGGGCACGTTGGGCGTGATCACTGCCGCCACCCTCAAGTTGTTCCCGCGTCCGGCGGCGCGCATGACGGCGCTGGCCGCGGTGAGCGATCCGCATGCGGCACTGCGCCTGCTGGAACTGGCCCAGCGCCGGCTAGCCGCCACGCTGACGGCGTTCGAGTTGATGAGCGGCGTGTGCGTGGCACTGGTGGCGCGACATTTCCCGGACTGCCGCGCGCCCTTCGGGCAGGAGCATCCCTGGTATGTGCTGATGGAGAGCAGCGACCCGCATAGCGAGGCGCACGCCACGCAGGCCTTCGGGGAGCTGATGGAAGAGGCCTTCGAGGCTGGCATCGTGGCGGACGCTGCCATCGCGGCCTCGCTGGCGCAGTCCGATGGGCTGTGGCGGATCCGCCATCACCTGCCGCAGGCCCAGTCGCTGGAGGGCGACAACCTCAAGCACGACATCTCGGTGCCGATCTCCGCGATCGGCGCGTTCATTGCGCACACCAGCGCCGCCATCGTGGCCGCCAATCCCGGCGCTCGCGTACTGGCTTTTGGCCATCTGGGCGACGGCAACCTGCATTACAACGTCAGCGCGCCGTACGGCGTGTCGCAAGCGGACTTTGTGCGGGCCAACGGCGCGGCCATCAGCGCGCTGGTGTACGAGGCCGTGCACCGTGTGCGTGGCTCGATCTCGGCCGAACATGGCATCGGCCAGCTCAAGGTCGACAAGAACGCGCACTACAAATCCGCCGTGGAAATGAAGCTGATGCAAAAGATCAAGCACGCGCTGGACCCGCACGGGCTGATGAACCCGGGCCGGCTGCTGCCGGGCGCATCGCACTGAGCGCACTGCACGCCACGCGCCAAGCATCACAACAAGAACCTGAGAGGAGACACCCATGCATCAAAGCTACAAGCCGTTGCGCCGCACGCTGCTGGCCGCCCTGGCCGCCACCGCCGCGTGCGTGGCGTTGCCCGTGCAGGCGGACACCTATCCGTCCAGGCCGATCCGCGTGGTGGTGCCGTTTGCCGCTGGCGGCAATACGGATATCGTGGCCCGGCTGATCGGGCGCGACCTGCAAAAGGCGCTGGGCCAGCCGGTGGTGGTGGAAAACCGCCCCGGCGCCTCGGGCAACATCGGCGCCGACATCGTTGCCAAGTCGGCGCCGGACGGCTACACCTTCCTGATGGGCACGGTTGGCACCAATGCGATCAATGCCAGCTTCTATCGCAAGATGCCCTACGATACGGCCAAGGATTTCACTGCCGTGGCCATGGTCGCCTCGGTGCCGAATATCCTGGTGGTCAATCCCGCCGTGCCGGCAAAGAACGTCAAGGAACTCACGCAGTTCGTGAAGAGCGAAAACGGCAAGGCCACCTTTGCCTCGTCGGGTGCGGGCAGCTCGATCCACCTGTCGGGCGAGCTGTACAAGGTCATGACCGGAATCCAGATGGTGCATGTGCCGTACAAGGGCAGCGCGCTGGCGGTGACCGACCTGATGGGCGGGCAGGTGCAGATCATGTTCGACAACGCGCCGACCTCGCTGCCCTTCGTCAAGTCCGGCAAGCTCAAGGCGCTTGCCGTGACCGGCACCCAGCGCATGAGCGCGCTGCCTGATGTGCCGACGATGGAAGAAGCCGGCCTGCCAGGCTTTGTGACCGGCTCGTGGTTCGGCCTGTTTGCCCCGGCTGGCACGCCGCGCGAGATCGTGTCGAAGGTGAGCGATGCGGTGATGGCGGCCATGCGCAGGCCCGAGTTCCGCGAGCAGCTGGTCCATGCCGGCGCCGAGCCGGACCCCAAGCCCGCCGCAGAATTCCAGGTCTTCGCGCTGGCCGAGAAGGCGCGCTGGGAAAAGGTGGTCAAGGCGGCCGGCGTATCGGTCAACGAGTAAAACCCTGGGCGCGCCGGTCGCGCCCGACCTGACGGAGCCCCTATGCAAAGCCAACCCCCAGCCACCGTGCGCCATGACGCCGCCGCGCTGCGCAGCATGGCGCAGGCCATGTTCGAGCGCGCGGGCATGCCCGCCGACCGGGCCGCCGACGTGGCGGACATCCTGGTCGAAGGCGACCTGATGGGCCACGATACACACGGCCTGCAATTGCTGCCCACCTACCTGGCCGAGATCGAAAGCGGCAGCATGGCCGTCAAGGAGGACTACGAGGTGCTGGCCAACCGCGCCGCCGTGGCCACCTGGGACGGCAAGCGCCTGCCGGGGCCGTGGCTGACGCTGCGCGCCATGCAAAGCGCGATGGCGCGGGCGCGCGACTACGGCACCGGCACGGTCACCATCCGCCGCGCGCACCATATTGCGTGCCTGGCCGCCTACCTGGAGCGCGCCACGCGGGAAGGCTTCGTCATGCTGCTGTACTCCTCGGCGCCGGCCGCCATGACCGTGGCGCCGTTCGGCGGCACCCGCCCCGTGTTCTCGCCCAGTCCTGTGGCGGCGGGCTTTCCCACGCCCGACGGCCCGGTGCTGATCGATGTCTCCACCTCGGTCACCACGGTCGGCCTGACCACGCGGCTGTACAAGGAAGGCAAGCGCCTGCCGCACCAGTGGCTGATCGATGAGAACGGCAACGCCAGCGACGACCCCGCCGTCATGTTTGCGCCGCACGCGGGCTCGATCCTGCCGCTGGGCGGGCTCGATGCCGGCCATAAGGGCTATGCGCTGTCGCTGATGGTGGAAGCGCTGACCGCCGGCCTGTCCGGCCATGGCCGCGACGATCCGGGCAAGCGCTGGGGCAATACCGTGTTCCTGCAGATACTGGATCCGTCCGCCTTTGCCGGTGAAGAAGCCTTTGCCGGGCAAATGGGATGGATCGCGCGGGCCTGCACGGATAATCCGCCGCGCCCTGGCGTGGATCGCGTGCGCCTGCCGGGGCAGGGTGCGCTGGAACGCAAGGCGCGCCAGCTGCGCGATGGCGTGGCGCTGAATCCCGCCATCCTGCCGCAGATCCAGCCCTGGCTGGACAAGTTCGGCATGGCGGCGCCGGCGCCGCTGGCTTGAGGCGCAGCCCGGCGCCGAAACGCGATCAGTCCTGCCAGAAGCCCGCGTGCGCCTGCGCCGCCTCGTCCTCCAGCGCGGGGCCCAGCACGGCGACGCTGTGCTGCCCGCGCGCGAACACCTCCCGGCAGGGCAGCGAGAAGGTGGGGTTCTCGGGGTGCGCGCCGGTCAGCGTCAGCAACCGGTGCTCGGACAGCGCGTACACGACCCGCCCGATGTTGCACCAGTAGATGGCGCCGGCACACATGCAGCAGGGCTCCGCGCTGGTGTAGAGCGTGGCGCTGGCGAGTGCCTGCGGCGACAGCTTGCGGGCGGCTTCGGCCGCGGCGACCAGTTCGGCATGCTGGGTGGGGTCGCCCTCGGGCGGCATCGAGTTGTTGCCGGCGCTGGCGATGATATTGCCGTCGGCGTCCGCCACCAGCGCCGCAAAGGGATGGCGCCCGCGGGCGCGGGACGCCTCCGACAGGCGGATGGCCTCGCGCAGCAGGCGCAGGTCCTGTTGGCTCAGCCCCGTGGCAGCAGCGGTAGTGTCGGCGGCAATCAATGTAGTCATGGTCTGGTCCCGGTGGGTTCGTGAAGCGCGTGGCGGCGCGACGGCGTGGTGGTCTGGTGCGAATCATGACATGCAAGCCGCAGGGCCTGACCACGGCCGCCGCCATCATGGCGGCAAGACGCGGGTGCCTAGCGACGGTCGGCCGGGATTCGCAAAGAATCCGCAGAACCTCCGCAAAGCGGTGGATTTAAATAGGAAATCGATCGAGAGCGATGCGGGCGTCAGCAACGCAGCGCCGATGGCTTGAAGCACGCGTGCTGCAACGAGCCACCCTACGTTGACAGCCAAACCACATGCAACCGACGCCGCCAGAAATAGCCCTACGCCGGCCAGAAACACCTTCTTGTGCCCATGCTTATCTGCCAACCCGCCAGACGGAATGAGCGTTGCAGCGTAGGCAACGGTGTAGGCATTGAGCACCCAGGAGAGATTTGCCGCAGTGGCTTGAGGAAACCCTGCACGTAAGGCACTGAAGGCGGCGGTTGCTGAGCTATCTGGATTTGTCATGAGGCTCTTCAGATGATGTGTGCGTCGGATCTGATTGGGATAAAGCGCCTCAGGAAAGCCCGAACGTTTTCCGCAGATTTGCATCGACCTGGCCTGCCGGCATGAAACGGCGCAGCTTGCTCAGGAGGGAGGCCTCGCCTTTGGGTGTGCGGCGCATTTTCCACGTACCAAAGGCGGCATCGACGACCGTGCTCGCGACGCCATCGGGATCCGGTGCTTTTTGTACACTTTCTTGAATCGCCTGCGAAACGACGCTGCGCTCGTCGTCGTAGGCAGTTACCTTGGAAACCGCATGAGGGGCATTGATGTCCAGACTAGTCTTGGTAAATGAGGGCTCGACAAGCACCACACGGATGCCGAACTTGCGTACCTCGTGGTCCAACGTCTCGGACATCCCTTCCACAGCGTGTTTGGATGCCGAATATAGGCCCATGTATGGCGCTGGCAGAAAGCCGAGCACGGAGCTGATGTTGATGATTCTTCCCGAACGTTGCGCACGCATGTGTGGCAATACGGCTCGTGTGGTGCGCAAGATGCCAAACACGTTGGTGTCGAACAGCGCCTGCCCTTCGGCGATCGAGGTTTCTTCGGTCGCTCCGAGCAGCGTCACGCCGGCACTGTTGACCAGCACGTCGATGCGCTCGGCCTGCGCGATGATGGCCTGGATACCCCGTTGAACAGAGGCTTCATCGCGGATATCTATCTCGACCAGCTCAACGCCCGGTAGCGGCTGCGCTTTTGCGACGTTGCGCACGGTGCCGAATACCCGGCAGCCCCGCAGCGCAAACTTCGCGGCGGTGGCACGGCCGATGCCCGAGGACACGCCTGTAATGACGACAACTTTGGAACTAGACATGGCAGTTTCTTTCGGTATGTGTGGTTCGGTGCTGCGGTAAAGGTTCGAGCGATGAGCCGTGCTGAATGCGCAGCCTCATCCGCACAGTGACTGTTTGCTAGCAACGGCGATCGATTCGTTGGGCTGCCACCCACCGCCCAGGGCCTTGAAAGCCGCGACGGCAGCGCGCGCTGATTCGGTTTGCGCCTGCGCGCGCGCGTCTGATGTACGTAACAGGCTTTCGTCGGCTTGCAGGACTTCAATCAGGCTGACGACGCCTTTTTGATACGCAGCAAACGATGCATTTCGCGCGCGGCCAAGCGAATCCACGCCTTGTGTGAGCACAGCCGCTTGCTCTTCGCGCTTGACGAGGGCAGAGAAGGCGTCTTCCACATCCTCCGTGGCGCGCAGCACGGCGAGCCGGTACGCGGCCAGCATCTCCGCCTCTTGCCCCTTGGCCTGATCGATCTGTGCGTTGATACGGCCGAAGTCGAACAGGCGCCAGCGCAGGCCAAGCACGCCGGCGAATTGACTGGCACCGCTGCTGAACAGACTGCCGGCGCCCACCGATGTGGCGCTGCCCAGCAGGCCGCTGAGCGAGAACTTCGGGTAGTACTCCGCAATGGCGACACCGATGCGCGCGTTGGAAGCCGCCAGGCGGCGCTCGGCAACGATGAGGTCAGGGCGGCGCCTCAGTAATTCGCCCGGCGATCCGCTGATCGCAATTTGCGGAGCGGCCGGGATGTCGCCGCCTTGCGCAAGCTCCGCCCGGTGCGTGCCCGGCAGCGAGCCGAGCATCACATCCAGCGCGTTCATCGCCGCATCGAGGCCAGCCTCAAGCTGTGGGATGGAAGCGCGAACCTGAGCGAGTGCGCCTTCGGCCTGCCGGACTTGAAGCTCGGCCGCCAGTCCCTTGCCGTACAGCAGGTTGATGGTGGAGAGCAATTCTTCTTGCGTCTGTACCTGGTGGCGGGCCACTTTCAAGCGCGTCTGTAAGCCGCGGATGGTGATGTAGATATCGGCAGTCTGTGCGGCCACGGCCAGCCGTGTGGCGACTGCGCCCGCCTGGGAGGCCTGGTAGTCGGCAAGAGCCCCTTCGCGGCCACGGCGCAGGCCGCCGAATACGTCCAACTCCCAGCTTGCGCTGACATCGGCCTCAAAAGCGTTGCCGTAGCGATCGAAGCCGGGCCGCGAATTCAAGACGCGGCCCAAAGGGGTTTCGACGGACTGGTACGCACGCGCGGCCTGGCCCGTGACATTGCCGGAGGGCAGCAACGCAGCATTGGCAGCGCCAAGCCCCGCACGGGCTTGCGTGACGCGGGCGAAGGCCTGTGCAAGGTCCAGGTTTTGTTCCAGCGCGAGCTGCACGTACCGCGTAAGTTGCGGATCGCCAAAGCCAGCCCACCACGCAGGCAGATCGGCTTCGGCGTTGGCTGTCCGCTGCTCCACTGCTGTCTGGCCCTGGAATTGTCTGGGAACCGGCACATCTGGCTTCACATAATCGGGGCCGACGGCACAACCGGTCGCCAGGCTGGCAGCGAAGAGGGCCATAAAGGAGTGTTTTGGCAGCATGGATGTCTTCCATCGTGTTTTTGTGACTATAGTACAAAATGGTCACAAGTTGTTCAACTATCGCGACTCGCGTAAGCTGGAGCCTATGAAGACCACCCCGTACCCCGTTTCCGCCCGTGGCCCGGCGGACCATGACGTGCGAGACCAGATCGTTGCCGCCGCCACCGAGCATTTCAGCCGCTACGGCTACGAGAAAACCGCCGTTTCCGATCTGGCCAAGGCCATCGGTTTTTCCAAGGCCTACATCTACAAGTTCTTCGAGTCCAAGCAGGCCATTGGCGAGATGATCTGCGCCAACTGCCTGCGCGACATCGAGGCCGACGTGAATGCCGCCCTGGCCGACGCCGACTCCCCGCCGGAGAAGCTCCGGAGCATGTTCAAAGCCTTGACTGAGGCCAGCCTTCGGTTGTTTTCCCACGACCGCAAGCTGTACGAGATCGCGGCCTCGGCAGCGACTGAACGCTGGCAAGCGGTAATCGCCTATGAGGACCGCATCCAGAGGTTGTTGCGCGATGTGCTGCAGGAGGGCCGGGAGACCGGAGACTTCGAGCGCAAGACGCCGTTGGACGAGGCCACGACGGCCATCTACCTGGTTATGCGCCCGTACATGAATCCGTTGCTTTTGCAGTACAGCTTTGACTACACGGATAGTGCGCCCGGGCTGCTCTCCAGCCTCGTGCTTCGGAGTCTTTCCCCCTGACGTGCAGATTTTTTTGATTGTGACCATTGACTAAAATAGTCACAAGAACCAGAATGAAAGCCCAGATCATCTTGTCGATGGGGCTTTCATGCTTTCTCGTTGCTTTGTTACCTCTATCGTTATTGGTGCGTTGCCGCTCGCTTTGAGCGCTTGCGGCGAAAAGGCCCCTGCCGATCCGCGCACCGAGGCACCGTTGGTGCGTGCCGCGTTCGTTCAGCCCGTCGCTTCCGCGTCGCGTTCATTCACGGGGGTCGTCGCTGCCCGGGTGCAGAGTGATCTCGGGTTCCGCGTGCCCGGCAAGGTGTTGGAGCGGCTTGTGGATGCCGGGCAGACCGTCAAGCGCGGGCAACCGCTCATGCGCATCGACCCTGTCGATCTGAAGCTCGCCGCGCACGCACAGCAAGAAGCCGTGGGCGCCGCGCGAGCGCGCGCGCACCAGACGGCGGAAGACGAAGCCCGCTACCGCGATCTGCGCGGAACTGGCGCCATTTCCGCCTCAGCCTATGACCAAGCCAAGGCTGCGGCGGACGCAGCCAAAGCCCAGCTGAGCGCAGCGCAAGCGCAGGCCGATGTTGCGCGTAACGCCAGCCGTTACGCAGAGCTTGTTGCCGATGGTGAAGGCGTGGTCATGGAGACGCTGGCCGAGCCCGGCCAGGTCGTCAACGCAGGGCAAGCCGTCGTACGGCTGGCCCACGCTGGCCGCCGTGAAGCGGTGGTCCAGTTGCCGGAAACGTTGCGGCCGGCGATCGACTCTGTCGCACAAGCCACGCTTTTCGGTAAGGAAAGCGCCGGTGTACCTGCCAAGCTGCGGCAACTGTCGGATGCTGCCGATCGGCTTACCCGCACGTTCGAAGCGCGCTATGTGCTGGATGGGGAACTGGCCAATGCGCCGCTGGGCGCTACCGTGACGATCCAGATTCCCGATCGGCTTACCACCGTGCAAGGCGATCTGCAGGTGCCGCTTGGTGCCGTGTTCGATGCCGGCAAGGGCCCGGGCGTGTGGGTCATCCAGGGTGATCCGGCGAAGGTGTCGTGGCGATCCGTCACCATCGTGCGCCTCGGTGACGAAAGCGCTCGGGTTGCTGGCCAAGTCAAGCAAGGGGACCGGATCGTCGCGCTTGGTGTACAACTGCTGCGTGAAGGACAGCAAGTCCGTGTGGCAGGGCAAGGTGCCAGCACTGCCATCGCGGGGGTGCGCCTGTGAGCCAAGGTCGTTTCAATCTATCGGCGCTCGCCGTGCGCGAGCGCGCCATCACGTTGTTCCTTATCTGCCTGATCTCTCTGGCGGGTCTCATTTCCTTCTTCAAGCTGGGCCGCGCGGAAGACCCGGCGTTTACGGTCAAGGTGATGACCATCATCACCGCGTGGCCCGGCGCCACCGCGCAGGAAATGCAGGATCAGGTGGCCGAGAAGCTCGAAAAGCGCATGCAGGAGCTGCGCTGGTATGACCGCACGGAAACGTACACGCGGCCGGGCCTGGCGTTCACTACGTTGACCCTGCTCGACAGCACGCCACCGTCGGAAGTGCAGGAGGAGTTTTACCAAGCGCGCAAGAAGGTCAGCGACGAGGTGGCCAACCTCCCGCCCGGCGTGATCGGGCCGATGGTCAACGACGAGTATGCGGACGTGACCTTTGCGTTGTTTGCGCTCAAGGCGCAGGGCGAACCGCAACGTGTGCTCGCGCGAGATGCGGAGACGCTGCGTCAGCGCTTGCTGCACGTGCCCGGCGTGAAGAAGGTCAACATCATCGGCGAGCAGTCGGAGCGCATCTATGTCGAGTTCTCCCATGACCGGCTGGCGACGCTGGGCGTGAGTCCGCAAGAAGTGTTTGCCGCGCTCAACAGCCAGAATGCCCTGACGGCAGCCGGCTCGGTAGAGACGAAAGGGCCGCAGGTATTCATCCGTCTGGACGGCGCGTTCGACGAGCTGCAGAAGATTCGGGATACGCCGGTTGTATCGCAGGGCCGAACGTTGAAGCTGTCGGACATTGCCGCGGTCAAGCGCGGCTACGAGGACCCTGCCACGTTCATGGTGCGCAATGGTGGCCAGCCTGCCTTGCTGCTGGGCATCGTCATGCGCGAAGGCTGGAACGGGCTGGACCTGGGCAAGGCGCTCGACAAGGAGGTGGGCGCCATCAATGCTGACATGCCGCTGGGCATGAGCTTGACCAAGGTGACCGACCAGGCAGTCAACATCGCCGCTGCCGTCGATGAGTTCATGCTCAAGTTCTTCGCCGCGCTGCTGGTGGTCATGCTGGTGAGCTTCGTCAGCATGGGCTGGCGCGCGGGCCTGGTGGTGGCCGCGGCCGTGCCGTTGACACTGGCGGTGGTCTTCGTGGTGATGGTCGCCACTGGCAAGAACTTCGACCGCATCACTCTCGGATCCTTGATTCTGGCGCTGGGCCTGCTGGTGGATGACGCCATCATCGCCATCGAAATGATGGTAGTGAAGATGGAGGAGGGCTACAGCCGCATCGCCGCTTCGGCCTATGCGTGGAGCCATACTGCGGCGCCCATGCTATCGGGCACGCTGGTGACCGCCGTCGGTTTCATGCCCAATGGCTTTGCGCGATCCACCGCCGGTGAATACACCAGCAACATGTTCTGGATCGTGGGCATTGCGCTGATCACGTCCTGGGTGGTCGCAGTGGTGTTCACGCCTTACCTAGGCGTAAAGATGCTGCCCGACTTCAAGAAGGTCGAAGGCGGCCACGATGCGATTTACGACACCCTGCGTTACAACCGCTTCCGTGCGCTGCTCAGGCGTGTGATTGCGCGCAAATGGCTGGTCGCGGGTTCGGTCGTCGGGCTCTTTGCCTTGGCCATCCTCGGTATGGCGGTGGTCAAGAAGCAGTTCTTCCCAATTTCGGATCGGCCTGAAGTGCTGGTCGAGGTGCAGATGCCCTATGGAACATCGATCAACCAGACCAGCGCGGCCACCGCAAAGCTGGAAGCTTGGCTCGCCAAACAGAAGGAGGCCAGGATTGTGACGGCTTACGTTGGCCAGGGTGCGCCGCGCTTTTATCTGGCGATGGGGCCGGAACTACCGGATCCGTCGTTCGCCAAGATCGTGATCCGCACCGATAGCCAGGAAGAGCGCGACGCGTTGAAGCGGCGCCTGCGCCAGGCGATTGCCGACGGCCTCGCCCCCGAGGCGCGCGTGCGTGTCACGCAGCTCGTGTTCGGTCCGTATTCGCCGTTTCCGGTCGCTTACCGCGTGACCGGCCCGGATGCGCAGACGTTGCGCCGCATCGCGGCCGATGTTCGGCAGGTGATGGACGCCAGCCCGATGATGCGCACGGTCAACACTGACTGGGGGATGCGCGTACCCACGCTGCACTTCACCTTGCAGCAGGACCGCTTGCAGGCCGTTGGGCTGACCTCCAGCGCCGTCGCGCAACAATTGCAGTTCCTGCTCAATGGCATTCCGGTGACGGCGGTGCGCGAGGACATCCGCACCGTGCAGGTGACCGCGCGCTCGGCCGGCGACATCCGACTGGATCCGGCCAAGATTGGCGACTTCACGCTAGCCGGCGCCAACGGGCAACGCATTCCGCTCTCGCAAGTGGGCGAGATCGATGTGCGCATGGAGGAACCCATCATCCGCCGGCGCGACCGCGTGCCGACCATCACGGTGCGCGGCGATATTGCCGATGGCCTGCAGCCGCCCGACGTGTCGACAGCCATCAGCAAGCAGCTTCAGCCGATCATCGAGAAGCTGCCCAGCGGATACCGCATTGAACAAGCGGGCTCCATCGAAGAATCGGGCAAGGCGACGAAGGCCATGCTGCCGCTGTTCCCGATCATGCTGGCCGTCACACTGTTGATCCTCATCTTCCAGGTGCGGTCCATTCCGGCGATGGTCATGGTGTTCCTGACCAGCCCCCTCGGCTTGATTGGTGTGGTGCCAACGCTGATTCTGTTCGGGCAGCCGTTCGGCATCAACGCGCTGGTCGGCCTGATCGCGTTGTCGGGCATCTTGATGCGCAACACGCTGATCCTGATCGGGCAGATTCAGCACAACAAAGCCGAAGGGTTGGACCCGTTCAGGGCCGTTGTAGAAGCCACCGTCCAGCGTGCGCGGCCAGTGATTCTCACCGCGTTGGCCGCCATCCTGGCCTTCATTCCGCTGACCCATTCAGTGTTCTGGGGCGCACTCGCTTACACGCTCATCGGCGGGACATTTGCTGGGACGATTTTGACCCTGGTGTTCCTGCCGGCCATGTACTCGATCTGGTTCAGGATTCGGCCAGGCAACGCGGCCGATGCACAGCGCGATCGGCACGAGACCACCGCGCAGCCCGCCGGAAAACTGGTGCCCGAGTCATATTGAATTGCAAGGGCATGTTCCTGCCACATTTCCCTTGATTCCAATCCACTTGCATTAAAGCGTCTTCTAGACGAGACATTGGGTGCATGACCTCCACCCAAGGTGTGCTGCTGTGCGAGAGGTCATAAAAATCGTGGTGAGGAGACAAAATATGAAGGTAAATCCAATTCTTCTGGGCTCCTTGAGCCTATTTTCTGGCATGACCTGGGCTCAGTCTAACGTTATTCTGTATGGCGTTGCAGATATGAGCATGGAATACGCAAATCACGTCGGTACGGTGCCATTGGTAAGCAATGGGTTCAATAGTGGGGCCGGAAAAAACGTCTATCGAATGGATTCTGGTGGTCTGTCTGGATCGCGCTGGGGGATTCGCGGCACAGAGGATATTGGTGGAGGCCTGCAGTCCATTTTTGTCCTGGAAAGCGGCGTGAGTCTCGATAACGGTACTCAGATGCAGGGTCGACTTTTTGGTCGACAGGCGTTCGTTGGATTGCAAAGTAGCTCCCTTGGAAAATTCACATTCGGGCGTCAATACACATCGCTGTTTGATTCCATTGCGAATTTCTCACCAACAATCTACGCAACGCAGTACTCGCCAACCGTACTTCTTCTTGGGCCTGCCTATCGAGAAGACAACACGGCGAAATATAGCGGTGCTTTCGGTCCCTTCACTATCGGTGCCCATTGGTCCTTTGGAACAGGTCTCGCGTTACCCGCCACCGCGCCAAGCACAATCCCGCTCACAGGAACCGGCGAGGTTCCGGGGCAATTTCGCAGAGACTCCGCGTATGGCGTTGGAGTGAATTATTTTGGCGGAAGTTTTGGAGCAGCGCTCGCCTTTGACGAATTCAATCCGAGCATGGTGAACGGGACGGGAGGATTCAAAAAACTCGCGATTGCCGGAAGCTATGCTGCGGGGCCCGCAAAGATAATGACCGGGTACCGCTGGGGAAAGAATAAAGATGGGGCCGGAAGTGAAATCCTGAGAGACGATTTCTATTGGATCGGCGCAAACTACAAGTTGACACCGAGTGTGGATTTCACTTTGGAGTACGCGTACGACAAGATTCACCGAAGAGTAGGTGAATCGCAAATGGGAAATCCATGGCAAGTAACGGCAATCGCCAATTATTCATTCTCCAAGCGTACAAGTGCCTACGTCGTAACTTCTTTCGCAAAGAACGCGGGACTCAATCTTGATAATAGCGCCGTAAATTATGCCAACAGTCTGGGGACAGGGAATAGCTACGCCCTCGGTGCAGGCGAGACGTCCATGCTTGGGGTAGGGCTTGGACTTCGCCACACGTTTTGAGCGGCGTTATGAGATGCCTTACAAGAATATTCAGATGGTATTTTCCTCAAGGAGCGAAAAATGATTACCAAGTCGGTAATTTTTGGTGGGTTCGCCGTCGCGGTGCTGGTGGCCTCGAGCTTCACAACGGTTGCGCCCGCGCGAAGCAAGGGCGAAAAGAGACGCTCTTGGGTGGACGCTGCGCTCCACGTCAAGTTCGACGCCAAAGGCAATGCGGCGAAGTGGGGACCCTTCGATCCGTTCAGCGACGGCACGCGAACTGGCACGCCCGATCCACATGTGGACACCGCGAAGTTCAAGGTGCTCGACACGTTCGGTACTGGCTTCGACATGCCATCGACCGACAGCGAGTCGCCAAGTAACAGGTTGACCTGAACACGTTGCTTCCGATGTTGGGCGCTGCGTAAGCAGCGGCAAACTTTTGCACCCGCCTGCCCATGTTACCTCCGTGCTCTCTCGACCTTGGGGCAGGCGGTCTTTTTTTATATCCGATTGCTTTCCCAACTCTTTTTTTACAAATCCCGGCCAACCGCTCCTAGCGATCCTGCGCGCGCAGCGCCGCTTCGATGCCGCGAATGCTCTCGAGCAGGCGCGGGCGCACCGTCTCAAGCAGTAGCGCGGCCGGCACGATGGCGGTAGGCCCGCTGCACGACAATGTCATCGGCGGCAGCGCCGGGCCGGGCCGGAACGCGGCGGCGATCGAGTTGATGTCCGGCAGCCATTCGCCAAACGACGTGGTGCAGCCCTGGCGCTCCACCTCCGCGCGGCTGCGCTCCACAATGGCCTGCGCATTGGGGGCGTCCACCCCTTCCTGTTGCCGGAAGGCAGCCAGTGCTTGCCGTTGTTCCACGGCCGGCAACGCTTGCAGGTAGGCACGCCCCGCGGCCGAGGTCAGCCCGGAAATGCGCGTGCCGACCGCCACCCGCAGCGTCAGGTATGACTCCGACTGGCAGTTTTCAAAGATCAGCATCTGCGCCCGATCGCGCACGATCAGCGACGTCACGCCCTGGGACAGGTCGGCCAGCTCCTGCATGAACGGCCGCACCACCGCCAGCACATCCACGCCATGCTGCGCCGCGGGCGCGAGGGCCAGCGCCGAGCTGCCGAGCTGGTACTTGGCCTGCTCCGGGTCCAGCCGCAGGTAGCCCAGCTCCGTCAGCGTATGGGTGAGGCGCGACACCGTGGATTTGGGCAGGCCGCAGCGCTGCGCCAGCTCGGCATTGCCCAGCCGCGTCTCAAAGCTGCGGAAACTCGCCAGCACATCGAGGCCCCGCGCCAGCGCGGTCACGAAATGCCGGTCTTCCTTGTGCTGCTGCATGTGCTGCGGCACTTGCGTTTCGTGCGGCGGATCTTCGGTCTGCGGTTCGGACATGGGTGGCCTCGGCTGGCTTGGGGCTGAGCTTGCGTCTCAGCCTGCACTGGCCAGCAGCTCACGCAGCTTGGCCTTGAGTATCTTGCCGGACGGTGCGGCCGGCAGGTGGGCCACGATCCTGACCTCCGCCGGCATCTTGTAGGGCGACAGCTGCTCACGCAGGAAGGCGCGCAGCGCGGCCTGGTCCAGCGTCATGCCCTCGCGCACTTCGACAAAGGCGATCACTTCCTCGTTGCCTTCCACCGCGCGTCCCACCACCGCCGACTGCAGCACGGCCGGGTAGGCGTTGATCGATTGCTCGACCTCCTCCGGGTACACGTTGAAACCGGAATGGATGATGATTTCCTTGGAGCGCCCCACGATGGAGACGGCGCCGTCGGCATCGATGCGCGCCAGGTCGCCGGTGTGCAGCCAGCCGTCGGCGTCGATCACCTGCGCGGTCAGGTCGGCTCGGCGGTAGTAGCCCTTCATCACGTTGGGGCCGCGTACCAGCAGCTCGCCGCTGCCATCGGGCAGGGGCTCGCCCAGGCGGATCTCCACGTCAGGCACCACCGGGCCCACCGAGCAATCCGTGCGCGGCGATTCCACCCGGGTCTGGCAGACCGTGGGCGAGGTCTCGGTCATGCCATAGCCGTTGTGCAGGATGATGCCGAAGCTCGCTTCAAACGCCGCCTTGAGCGTGGCGGTGAGCGGCGCGCCGCCAGATTGCGCCATGCGCAGCGCGGGCGCTTGCAGCGGCGTTGCCTGGGCGCGGCTCCATTCGATCAGCTTGGCATACATGGCGGGCACGCCATGCAGCACGGTGAGCCGCTCCGCGACCAGCGCGTGCGCCAGCTTCTCGGGGCGGAATCGCGGTTCGTAGAACACCGTGGCGCCGTTGGAGAGCGGACCCACCAACAGCACGGAGAGACCGTAGACGTGCGAGATCGGCAGCACACCGTAGACCCGGTCGCCCGGCTGCACGCGCGCCTGCAGGCGGTTGGAGCGCCCGATGAACATCAGGTTGGCGTGCGTCAGCATCACGGCCTTGGCGGCGCCGGTGGTGCCAGTGGTGTAGATCAGCGCGGCTACCTGGTCGCGTGCCGCTGCGTCCACCGGCTCAGCCACGGCGGCTGCATTGAGCGCGCCCAGCAGCAGCTTGCCCGCATGCGGCCATTCGGCCGGTTGCGCGCCGCGCGCCAGGCCGTGCTCGCGTGCTTCGGGATGGGCGTTGTCGAGGTAGAGCGCGATGCGCGCGCCCGAGTGTTCGATGATGTTGTCGATCTCGCGGGCGGACAGGCGGGCATTGACCGGCACGGCCCATGCGTCCAGCGCGCTAAGCGCCAGGATCAGCACCGCGCAGCCCACGCTGTTCTCGGTCACCAGCACCACGCGATCGCCGCCGCGCACGCCGGCGCCAGCCAGTGCGCGGGCGGTTTCGGCAATGGCGCCGTCCAGCTCGCCGTAGCGCAGGGACCGCTCGGCGTCCATCAGGGCCACGCGCTCGGGGTGGCTCTGGACCCAGGGGCCGATGGTCTGGTGCAGGCGGGAAAATGCAGTGGCAGGCGAAGCGGACGGGGCGGCAGCCGGCGCGTGCGCGGCGGGCGTGGGGGTGCTACTCATCACAGTCTCCAGATAAGGCGTCCGGCGTGGGCCGCCGGATTTTTCGATGGCGGAATACTCCCACCGATCGCCTTACACGTCAACTGCACCGTGGAACCCATGTTCTGCATTGCAGAACATGGGTCATTCAGCATCAGAACCGGAAGCGCGCGACCCCAGCCGACAGCCCTGCCGCTTGCTCATCCAGGCTAGCCGCCTGCGCCGTAACGGCTTCGACCAGCTCGGCGTTCTGCCGGCTGGTCTGGTCGAGCTGGGCCACCGCCTCGCCCACCGAGCGGATGCCGCGCGCCTGTTCATCGGCCACCCCGCACAGCCGCTCGGCCAACTGGTGGCTCTGGCCTACCGCCTGCTCGATGCCGCTCATGGCGCTGACCACTTGCCCGCTAAGCCGTGCCCCACGGGCGATCTCAGAGCTGGCCTGGCCAATGGTGGTGCGAATCTCGCGCGCGGAGTTGGCGCTGCGCTGCGCCAGCCCGCGCACCTCCTGCGCCACTACGGCGAAGCCGCGCCCGGCCTCGCCGGCGCGGGCCGCTTCCACGGCGGCGTTGAGCGCGAGGATATTGGTCTGGAAGGCAATACTTTCGATCACTTCGACCATTTCCGCGATATTGCGCGAGTGCTGGTTCACCGTGTCCATGGCGCCGCTCATCTCGTTCACCACCGCCATGCCGGCGTCGGTGGCTTCGCGTGCCTGGCGCGCCATGGCGCTGGATTCGGTGGCCTGGGCGTGGGCTTGGCCGACCAGCGCGGTGAGGCGGGCGACGCTGTCGGCGGCTGCGGCCAGCGCTGCCGCCTGCAGCGCGGTGCGGCGCGACAGATCGTGGTTGCCGCTGGCGATGCCTTCGCTGGCCGCGGCGATCTCGGCGGCGGAGAGCTGGATCCCTTCCAGCACGCCGGCGAGCTGGTCGCGCATGCGCGCCAACAGGCTCATCAGGCTGTGGTCGTCGCCAGGGCGCACGCGCACGGGTTGTTGCAGGTCGCCCGAGGCGATGCGGCTGGCCACCTTGGCCGCGTCCGCCGGCTCGCCGCCCAGCTCCGAGTGCAGCAGGCGCGAGGCAAACCAGGCCAGCGCGGCCGCCGCTGCAAGGCTCGCCACCAGCATGCCGATCATCACGGCCTGGGCGCGCAACTGGCTGGCCGTCACGGTGGCGACCGTATCGGCGGCCTGCCGCTCCTGCTGCTTGCGCGTGACCTCTACCAGATCGGCCAGCTTCTGTAATTGCTCGCCAAGAAAATGGCCGTCGACCGAAACGGCGCTGTCGAACTGCAGGGCATCGAGCGGCTGCTTGCGCAGCAACGTGACATAGTCACGCAGCATGGCTGCGGCGCTGTCGCGTTCCGCTTGCAGCGCGGTGGCCTGCGCGGGTGCGGCAGTGCGCACGGTGCCAAGTGCCTGGTCGAGGCGGGCGAGGGCGCTATCGATGTCGGCGGTTGCACCATCGCGCTCGGTGCTGCTGGTCGCCATGGTCAGGGCAAGCTGGGCGCGGCCCAGCCGGGCCAGCGCCGATTGCGCGCGCTCCGCCGCGATGGCGCCCTGCATATCGCGTTGATAGAGCGTATCTGTCATCTGCTTGACCGAGACGAGGCTGAAAATGCCCGTCAGCCCCACCACGGCGCCGAACACATAGACCAGCGCAAATGCCACGCACATGCGCGCGCTGAGGGGAAGCCGGCCCAGCCAGGCGGGCATGCGCCGGCCGGCGCGGCGTGGAAGGCGAAGGTTGATGGCTTGCAACACGGTTGAGACTCCGATGGGCCACGCGGCCCATATGCTGACCCTGGGGTACCGCCATCTCGCGCGCCGGCTTGCAGCGCCAGCTTGCCGCGGGTGACGGCATGACTTTGTTATGGCTTGCATGCTCGCCGCAACCTGTGACGCATGAATGACATCCCGCCATTGCGCAGGGGTAATCGGCTTTGTCATCCGGGTGACACATTGCTGACATGAAATAGAGGGCGAGTCACATTGGCTCACCAGCCTCTTGCGCCTGGCGCCGCGCCTTCCCACGTCACGTTCACTCCGTCCATGCAGATTGCCTCCCCCCTGGCTGGCGCACCCGTGCCGCGGCTACGCTTGCCGCAGCTCCACGCCGTCTTCCAGCCGATCGTGGTGTTTGGCACCGGCGAGGTGCTGGGCCACGAGGCGCTGGTCCGGGGGCCTGCCAGCTCGCCGCTGGCCATGCCGGATGCCTTGTTCCGCCTGGCGCGTGACGAGGCCGAGACCATCGAGCTGGAGCTGCGGGCGGCGCGCACCGGGCTGTCCACTTGCCTGGCGAATGGCTTGCACGGCAAGCTGTTCCTCAACTTCAGCGCGATGGCGCTGCGCTACCTGCTAGCCGACGGCGGGAGTGCCATGCGGGCCCTGGTGGCGAACAGCATCGCGCCGGATCGGGTCGTGATCGAGGTGACCGAGCAGACCCCCATCGAGGACGCGGAACGCTTCGGGCAGGCCATGGCTGTGCTCCGCGAACTGGGCATGCAGTATGCGCTGGACGATTTCGGCACCGGCCACGCCAATCTCGACCGGCTGGTCCACCTCGCGCCACACTACACCAAGCTGGACAAGTCGCTGGTGCGTGGCATCGGCACGTGCTCGCGCCGGCTTGAAGTCGTGCGCACGGTGCTGGCCCTGGTCAAGGCGCTGGACGGCGAGGTGATCGCCGAAGGGATCGAGGACGCCGATGAGCTGGCGGTGCTGCGCGATCTCGGCGTGCCCTTCGGGCAGGGCTACTACCTCGGCAGGCCGGCGCCGCACCCGGTGCTCAGCCAGTGCTGAACGGGCCGGGCCGAGGCGGCCGCGCGCCGGTCTCATCCAGGCGATACCCTTTGCCATAGACCACCGTGATTACCAGCCCATTGCGAGGGTGGAGCTCCAGCGCCCTGCGCAGGCGCGATACCAGGCTCGCCAGGGCGCGGGACAACGGTGGCAGCGAATAGCCCCAGATTGCGCGTTCGATATGGGCATGGGACAAGACGCGGCCGACGCTGCCAAACAGCAACGCTGCGAGCTCGAACTCCTTGGGGGGCAGCGCGAGCCTGCGCCCCTGGAACACGGCCTCGTGCGCCAGGCAGTCCAGTGAATAGGGCCCGACGGTCAGGTCCGGGCTTGGCGTTTGCCGGCGCGAGGCGGCGCGGCGCTGCAGCGCGTGCAGCCGGGCCACCAGCTCGCGCGCGCGCAGCGGGCGGATCATGTAGTCGTCGGCGCCCGCCTGCAGGGTATTGACGACCGAGTCTTCGTCGCGCTGGTGGGAAACCACCATCACCGGTACCTCGCTGCGCCAGGCGCCGCGCACCGCGCGCACGGCTTCCATGGCAGGCATGTCGGCAAGTTCGTGGTCGATCAGCAGGACGTCGTAGCCGGCTTGGTCCATGCCACGGAAGAGCTCCCCGCTTGCGGGATAGGTGTGGCAATGCACGCCGGCGCGAGCGAGGGCGTCTGCAATGGCTTTGGCCTGAAGCGACAGATCCGCTAGCAGTGCGATCTTCATAGGCATTGTCAAACAAACTGGATTTAGTACGGTTCGCGGGCCGGCGCGCGCATCGGCTGCCGGGCCAGTCAGGCTGTCAATGTGCCAGGGCCGGGCGGCCACCGGCCTGCCCGCGAGGCGACCCAGGCAGGATAGTCCGCGGAGCGAGGGATATCATTCGGAACAATCTGCAAGGACGGGCAGAAGATTCCCAAAGCAGGCGGGGAGCCAATCCACAAGGCGACCGGTATCGCACCAGGCCACAGTCGATTGTTGCGGCGCACGTACACAATTTGTCCACGATTGCCGGATCGTGTTATCCACAGCTTGTGTGGATAACCGAGCTTGACGTGCCGCGCTTGGCCAATGGTGGCGGTTATGTATCGGACTGCCTAAATTTTGAACAGGATGGCGGGTGACGCCTCGCCAGCGAAGGTGGACGCAGACAAATTCAGCGCGACAGCGTGCGCGGCAGCAAGCGCGGCAGGGTGGCGGCACCGTGCAGCAGCAGCCCGAGGTACAGGCACGCGCCCGGCCAGTCGGGAGCGGGCTGCAGCAGCGGCCCGGCCAGCGCCAGCGAGCCCGTCAGCAAGACCCAGGCGGCCGCCCCCCGGCGCCGGCCGTCGCTCATGGCGCCCAGGGCGATGGTGGCGGCAAAGATCAGGCCGAACAGCAGCGCTTGCCGCTGCCCTTGCCACTGCCCATCGTGGTGAATGTAGTGGATCACGATGCCGAACAGCAGCAGCCCGCCGAGGCCGATGAGCAGGTCCGGCACATGGAACCCAGCGCGCGGCGCACGATGCTTGCTGGTGCCGCCGATGAGGCGCAGCAACGGCAGGTTGCTTGCCAGCAAGGGGTTGTCGCAGCGCGGTGTCCCGGGCACGCCATAATCCAGCGGCACGTCGGCCAGCCTTGGCTGGAAGGTGCCGAACAGCTTGTCCCACCAGAGGAAGGTGCCGCCGAAATTCCGGTCGAGGTAGCACGGCGCGGTGCCATGGTGCACGCGGTGATGCGCCGGCGTGACCAGGAAGCGATCCAGGATGCCGGAGCTGCCCACCAGGCCGTTGTGATTGTAGAACTGCACCGCGTAGTGGATCGACGAGACCACCACGAAGATCTCCAGCGGCAAGCCCGCCACAGCCAGTCCGATCACGAACGGCAGGTTGGTGAGCGACGAGTACCAGGAGTTGCGGATGCCTAGCGACAGGTTGAAGTGCTCGCCCTGGTGATGGACCACATGCACCGCCCACAGCAGGGGTATCTTGTGATGCAGCCGGTGCATCCAGTAGAAGCAGAAGTCCCACGCGACAAAGCCGAACACCCATTGCCAGGCGAGCGGCCATGCGTCTATCCAATGCAGGTTGGCGACCCGCAGCACCAGCCCGAAGGCCGCGATCTCCAGACCGCGGAAAAACCACATCAGGATGTGCCCGGACCCCAGGTTGAACACCACCTCACGCCAGGGAATGGGCTCTCCCCGGCGATGCTTGCGGATCAGCAACTCAGCCACCACGCATAGCAGCATGGCGATCAGGGGGAGCGCGAATGCGTTCATTGCGAATGTCCTTGGATAACGGTCACCGCGGACACCTTGGGGCGCGCCAGCCAGGTGGCCACCGTGCCCGCGGCCAGGCCCACCAGCAGGCCGGCGGCCAGGTCCAGCAAGACATGCTGGCGTGTCTGCACCACCGAGTAGCAGATCGCCAGCCCCCAGCCGATCGCGCAGGCGCTGCGCAGCTTGCGGCGCGGGTCGAGCAACGCCCAGACGCTTAGCAGCGTCAGCGCGCCATGCAAAGAGGGCAGGCAGTTCTGCCGCGAGTCGCCGGCGATCAGCCAGCCCAGCACCGTGCTGCTCAGCCCGTCGCCCGGCAGGCTCGGATAGGCCAGCGTGGTAGGCCATGCCAGGAAGACGGCGCCACAGGCAAGCGCTGCGCACTGCATCGCCGTGCGCAGCCAGCGCAACCGTTGCGGCGGGGCCAGCGCAAAGCTGACCGGTATCAAGGCGAAGAACGACAGGTAGAGCCAGATGCCGGCAGGATCGAAGGGGATCAGGCGGTCCAGCGCGCTTTCGGGCAACTGCGCCGGTGCGCCTCGCAGCAGGCTGGTGCTACCGTAGACCAGGCCGACGCTGCCCCAGCCCAGCAACATCTGCCGGCACCGCCACCATGCCCCGGCGCTTTGCATGCGGTGCGTCACGGGCCTTGCGTGGCTTCGCGCAGCCGGACAATGCGGCGGCGCTTGGTGGTGAAATCCGCCGGGGGCGCGGCATCGTTGTGCCACGCGATATCCGCAACAGCCACGCCCAGCCCGTCCAGCACCGTTTCCAGCCGCGCGCGGCAAGCCGTGTGCACCGCGTCGCCGCCTTCGGCATACAGGCTGAGCGTGCGCCCGCCTGTCTGGCGCAGGCGGTAGTCGGCGGCGAGCGGCAGGGCCTGCGCCAAGGCGCGCGATAGCACGTCGGCAAAGACCTGCACCGGCTCGCCGAGGCGGCCCGGCAGCACCAGCATGTCGTCGCAGCGGCCTTCGATGCGGGCCAGCGCCAGCGCAGGGCTGCCGCACGGGCACGCATCCGCGCGCCGCACCAGCACGTCGTCCAGCCGGTAGCGCACGATGGGCTGGGTGGTGCGGGTGAAGTCGGTCACGATGGGCACGAAGCGCTCCTGGCTCTCGTCCAGCCATTCCGGCTCGATGTGGACGAATTCCTCGTTCAGGTGCAGCGTGCCATGCGCGCAGGTGACGCCGAGAAAGCCTTCGGTGGCCTGGTAGACCTCGCCGGGTTCGCCGAACACGTTGGCCAGCAAGGCGCGGTCCTGTGCTTCCAGTACTTCGGCAACCGAGACGACCCGCGCCGGGCGCAGTGCCGTGCGCCCGGCCTGGCGCGCCAGCGCAAGGCTGCGCAGCACCTGCGCGGGCGCCACGACAATGGTGGGCGCATAGTGCTCCAGCCGCGCAAGATGATCCTCGAACGGGGTGAACAGGTCGAAGAACGCGAACGAGAGCCAGGGGTTGCGCACCACCGTGTACAGGTTGCTGTTGGCACGGAGGAACAGCGCCACGCGCTCGCCCGCCAGCAGCCCGCGCGGCAGCAACCTGGCCAGCAGCGTGCCGGCCCATTGCGCCTGCTCCTGCCGGCTCACCACAAACGCGCCACGCCCGCCCGAGGTGCCCGAGGACAGCCCCACGCTAAATCCTTGCAGCGTCGGGCTGAAATCGCGCGAGGCCTCGGCCTGCCGGGCACAAGCAAGGACGTCATCAAGGCGGAGCCCGGCCGTGTTGATGCGGTCGAAATTGGCCATCATCACCGCCTTGTCCATGCGCGGCCAGTCTTGCATCGGCAGGGACAGCAGGGGTGCGAAGTACGGGCTGCGCGCCAGCACGCGCTGGCGGAAGCGCGCCATTTGGCGGGCCTGGTGCGCCTCCAGTTCGGCGCGGCTGGCAAAACGCAGCCTGCGCGCGCGCCAGTAGGCCCCGAGCATGCGCGGCAACTGCATCAGAGGGCTCCTTCGTGGGTCAGGCGGATCTGCACCTGGCCATTGCGATGCAAGGCGTGCAACTGCCTGAGCGTGGCCTGGTAGGTGCGCGGGTCTTCCATGATCAGGTTGGCGATGGACGACGGGCCGATCAGCTCACGGTAGCTGGTGGGCGACCATGCCGCGTCGGACGCCAGCAGCACCCACCCGCCGTTCGTTTGCACGAAGGCGCCCAGGTGGCCGGCGGCGTGGCCCGGCAGCGCTACCAGGAAGACTTCCCCGTCACTGTCCGGCAAGGCATAGCCCTCCTGGAACGGCGTGAGCGCGACGGGCAGCGGCTGGCGCGCAAAGGCTTCGATAAAGCCCACGCGCTGCTCGAAATCCTCGGGCATCAGCCCTGGCACGAAGCCCCGGCGCAGCGCGCCGACGCCGCGCAGCAGCCGCGTGGCTTGCCACCCGGCGCCCGAGCAGTAGAAGCGCATGCCGGGAAAATCCCGCAGTCCCGCGATATGGTCCCCGTGGAAGTGCGACAGGATCACGCCGGCGAGGTCGCGCGCGCCGATGCCCGCCGCGCGCAGCTGGCTTGCCGCCGCCTCGCTGCTGTCGAAATGCACCGGCGTGACCATGCGGTACAGCGCGAACAGCCCGCTGCGTGTGTGATCGAGGAAGTGCGTGGCATAGCCCGTATCCCACAGCCAGTGCCTGCCGCCTGCCTCGATCAGGTACGCCCGCGCCGGGAAGCGGCAGACCGACAGGCCCGCGCCCTTGAGCGCCATGCAGGCGCGGTGCGTGCAGAAGCCCGCCTCAAAGGTGGTGATGCTGGCCATGGTCTCGCATCCATTGCGCCGTCAGGCGAATTCCCTCATCCATCGTATAGGCGGGCCGATAGCCCAGCGCCGCGATGGCCTGCGTGTTGTCGAGCGTCATATCGTAGTGCAGCACGCCCATGCCGTAGCGCGTGAAGGCCGGCTCGCGCCGGCTCAGGGCCGACCAGGCCTCCATGCCACGCGCCACGGCGTCGGCCAGCGCATAGGGCAGGCGGCGCAGGCGCGGCGGCTGGCCCAGTTCGTCGCCGAGCAGTTGGCCGAGCACCTGGCACAAGCGGCGCGGTTCGTGGTTGGTGATGTTGTAGGCATGGCCGGACGCCACCTGCGCGCTCGTGCTGGCGAGCTGCATGGCGTGAACCACGTTGGGGGTAAAGGTCAGGTCCATCAGCACCTTGCCGGCGCGCGGCAACGGCAGCTTGCCGCGTCGTTGCGCCATCAGCGCCAGCACGCGCGGCATCAGCACGCGGTCGTGCGGGCCGAACAAGGCGCGTGGGCGCAGCATGACGAAGGCGGTGGCGGCCTGGTTGCCTGCGCGCAGCCGTATCGCCGCCTCAGCCAGCGCCTTGGTGCGGGCATAGTGGTTGGCGTAGCGCGCTGGCCGGTAGCTCTCGGGAATGTCGAGATGGTGCCGATAGTCGAAGTACAGCGACGGCGTGGAGACGTGCACGAAGCGCTCAACGCCGGCTGCGATCGCCGCGTCGGCGAGCCGCTCGGTAGCGGCCACGTTGGCCGCTTGGAAATCGGCGGATGCGCCCCACGGCGATGACAGCGCGGCGCAGTGCCAGACGGTGCTCACGCCGCGCAGCAATGCGCGTGCCTGTGCAGCATCGAGCGTGGCCAGGTCCGCCGGCACGAAGTCCACGCCAAGCGCGCGCAGCGCCTCGCCCTGCGCGGGGTTGCGGCCGGTGGCGCGCACGGGCAGGCCACGCTGCAACAAGTACTCGACGGCATTGCGGCCGAGGCCGCCGGTTGCACCGGTTACCAGCGTGATCACAATCGCAGCACCATGGCACCCACGGTAAGGCCGGCAGCCGTGCCCAGCAGCAGCGCGCGCGAGCCGGCGCTGGCCCTGCCGCTGTGCATCGCTTCGTGCAAGGCCGTGGGCAGGGACGCGGCCACCTGATTGCCGTGCGTACGGTAGATATCCACCACCGACGCCGCCGGCACGCCGAGGCGGCGCCCGATGTGCTTCATGGCAAGGTGGCTGGCCTGGTGCGGCACTACCACGTCGATCTCATCGAGCCGCAGCTTGCCCGCGTCGAGCAAGCCGGCCAGGAAGGCGTCCATCACCGTGGAGGCCAGCTTGAATACGCGCTTGCCTTCCATATGGAACAGGAAGTCGGACTCGCGCGCGCCCATGCGCGGGCTGGTGCGGGTACCGCCTGCGCGGATCTCGCAGAAGGCCTTGCCCGCGGGATAGGTCTCCATGCGATAGGCCTCGATGCCGGTGCTGCCATCGCCGCGCTCCACCACCGCCGCCGCCGCGCCGTCGCCAAAGATGAGCGAGGCCTCTGGCTGGCTCCAGTCCAGCCCGCGAGAGGCGAGGTCGGATGCGACCACCGCGATGCGGCGGTAGGTGCCGCTGTGCAACAGGCTGGCCGCCACCTGCAAGGCGGCCAGGAAGCTCAGGCAACTGGCGTTGACGTCGAAGGCCGGCGTGCCGGCTGGGATGCCGGCGGCTTCTAGCAGCCGCGCGCCAGTGCAGGGCAGGGCTTGCTCCTGCACGCCGGCGGCAGAAATGACCAGGCCGACCGAACCCGGGGCGATGCCGCCGCGCGCCATGGCATCGCGCAGCGCGGCGGCGGCCAGAGCGGATTGCGTCTCGCCAGGGTCAGCATGGTAGCGGTGGTCGATGCCGGCGGTTTTCCTGACGTAGCCGGCCGCTTTGCCGAGCACCTTGTCAAGCTCGGCGGAGGTGACCTGCCGGGCAGGTAGTGCTTTGCCTGTGGCCAGGATTCTTAATGGCAGCATGTCGTTGGTTGGGTCTCCCGCCGGGGTGAACAGAGCGGCGGGAGCGAATCGATCCTTGAGAAGCAGAGAGGTTGGTCACGAAGGAAGGTGCGTATTGTAATGAGTTGGCCGGCAGGGGAGCTTGATCTGACGATCGCTTGATCGTCAGATCGAGACGCGGCGGCCAATCTCCACCACCTGATCGCTGGGCAGCCGGAAAAGATCGGTAACGTGCATGCCGTTCCTGACCATCAAGGCGAACAGTTTGCCTTGCCAGCGCGGCATCCGGCTGTCGCCCTCGCGCAGCACGATGGTCTCCAGGCCCATGTAGTAGGTGATGGTGCCCAGGTCCAGCCCGCAGGGCAGCATCTGGGGCTGTAGCAGCAGCTTGGGAATATCGGGCCGCTCCATAAAGCCGTAGCGGGCGTTGGCGCGCCAGAAACCCGGCATCGGTTGCGTTAGCGTCAGGCGCTCGGCATCCTTGATCCATGGCACCGTCTCCGTCACGATGCTCACGGCAAGGATCTTCTGCTGCAAGGCGTGGTTGCGCTTGACATGCCACAGCATCACCGGCGGCGTGCCATCCAGCGTTCGCGTCAGGAACACCCCGGTCCCGGGCACGCGCGGAATGTGCTTTGCCTGCACCTCGCCCAGGAACGCGTCGATCGGCAGGATGTCTTCGTTGATGGCTGCCGAAATCGCGGCCGTGCCCCGATGCCAGATCAACATGACGCTGTAGACAACCGCCGCCAGCATCAACGGGATATACCCGCCATCCAGTACCTTGGCGAGATTGGCCACGAAGAACCCGCCGTCGATGATCAGGAAGACGCCGGACACGGCCGCGCTGGCCCACAGGCTCCAGCCCCAGATATCGCGCATGGCGATAAACAGCAGCACGGACGTCATCAGCATGGTGAGGGAAACGGCGATGCCATACGCGGAGGCCAGTTGATCCGATGACTTGAAGAACAGTGCAAGGCTGACCGTCACCACCATCAGCAGCCAGTTGACCGTGCCAACGTAGATCTGCCCGTAGCCCTCCTCGGAGGTCTGCCTGATCTGCAGATGCGGCAGCCATCCCAGCAGGATCGCCTGGCGCGTCATGGAAAACGCGCCAGTAATAATGGACTGGCTGGCGATCACCGTCGCCACGGCGGCCAGGATAACCAAGGGCACCAGCAGCGGCGGCGGGCAGAGCAGGTAAAAGATGTTGTGCGTTGAATCGGCCCCGGACAACACCAGCGCGGCCTGTCCGGCATAGTTAAGCAGCAGGCTGGGGAACACGATGGCGGACCATGCCAGGCGGATCGGGCGCGGGCCGAAATGGCCCATGTCGGCATACAGCGCCTCGGCGCCGGTCACGCAGAGGAAAATGCCGCCCAGCACCAGGAAACTGGTATAGCCATTGGAGAACAGGAATTCCAGGCCATAGATCGGATTGAGCGCAATCAGGATCGACGGGTGCAACAGGATGCCGCGAATGCCGAGCACGGCTATGCAAAAGAACCATAATGCCATCACCGGCCCGAAGGCCCTGCCGATGCGGGACGTTCCCATCGGCTGGATGGCAAAGAGCGCCACCAGTATGGCCACCGTGGCCGGCAGGATAATGGATTTGGCCTCGGGAAAGACAATCTCCAGCCCCTCCAGCGCGGAGAGCACGGAGATGGCGGGTGTGATCGCGCCGTCGCCATAGATCAATGCCGCCCCGAACAGCCCGGCGGCCACCACCAGCGGGCGTTTCTTCTGCTTGATTCCCAACAGCGACATCAAGGCGAGAATGCCGCCTTCGCCGTTGTTATCGATGCGCATGGCGAAGGACACGTACTTTACCGTCGTGATGATGATCAATGTCCAGATCAGCAGGCTCAAGAGGCCCAGGATAACCGGTGCCGACGGTTTGCCCCCCGAGAGCGCGAGCACGGTTTTCAGGGTGTAGAGCGGGCTGGTGCCGATGTCGCCAAATACCACGCCCAGTGCGGACAGCCCCATGACGGCGAGGCCGGAACGGGTTTTAGCGGGCGTATCGATCAGCGCAGGGGCTTGCGGCATGACTATCTCTCCAGGCAACCCATTGAAGAACATTCCGGGAAGCCCGGGATGCAGATCATGCTTTGTAAGCCAACATGATGATAATCGCGAGGCAAAACCCGCGATCTGTCCGCGAAACGCGGACCGGCCCGAGCGCGAGCCGTTGGCCAGGGCCGGCGGCCCGGCAACCGTGCGTGCAGGTTGCCAGGCGAACCGGTTGTGGGCAGGGTCGCCTGCGGGCGGGCCACCCTGGCGGGCAACGCGATCAGGCTGCCGGAACCGGACGCCCGGTCAGCGGATAGTTCGGATCGTTGTAGCCATGCGTGGAGGCATGTCCGGGGCGCACCAGCTGGTCGACCAGGGCCTCCTCTTCGGCGGAGATGGGCACGCCGACGGCGCCAAAGTAATCCTCGAACTGTGCCAGCGTGCGCGGCCCGGCAATCACCGAGCTGACGATCGGGTTGGCCAATACCCAGGCGGTAGCGAACTGGCCCAGCTTGAGGCCGCGCGCATCGGCATGCGCCTTCAGCGTCTGGGCAATCACCAGCGATTCCTCGCGGAATTCCGTTTCCATCATGCGGCGGTCGGCGCGGCCTGCGCGTGAGTCTTGCGGGGGCTGCTGGCCGGGCAGGTACTTGCCGGTGAGCACGCCGCGCGCGATCGGGCTGTAGGGCACCACCCCAAGGCCGAAGTGCTGGCAGGCCGGCAGGATTTCCACCTCGGGCATGCGGTTGAGCAGGTTGTAGTAAGGCTGGCAAACCACCGGGCGCGGCACACCCAGCTGGTCGCACAAGCGTGCGACCTCGGCGATGCGCCAGCCGCGGAAATTGGACAAGGCCCAGTAGCGGATCTTGCCGGCACGGACCAGGTCGCCCATGGCACGCACGGGTTCTTCCAGGTTTTCGCCGGGGTAGTCGCGGTGCAGGTAGAGGATGTCGAGGTAGTCGGTGCCAAGGCGGCCCAGGCTTTGCTCGACTTCGCGCAGGATCCAGGCGCGCGAGTAGTGCGAATGGTTGGGCGCAGCCTGCATCGGATTGCCGAGCTTGCTGGCCAAGATCCAGTCATGGCGGTCGGCGGCGAGCAGCTTGCCCACCATGCGCTCGGAGCCGCCCTTGCTATACACGTCCGCGGTGTCGATGAAGTTGACGCCGTGCGCGCGAGCGCTGTCGACGATGCGGCCGGCCTCGGCTTCGTCGGTCTGGTCGGCGAACATCATGGTGCCGAGGCACAGGGCCGATACCTTGAGGTTGCTGGCGCCCAGGCGCCGGTATTCCATCTTGAACTCTGACATTGCGGTCTTCCTTGATGTGGCTGGCGGTCAGGCAGTAACGCGGTAAGGCGTGAAAGCTTAACGCCTGCGAGGAAATTCTGCCTGCCCCGGGGCGCGGCTATGCCAGAATGCTAGCCATTGTGGTCCGGCTCCGCCAAGGCGAAATCTAACGATCATGCTCAGCCCCTCCCTCGTCGCGGCGATCGTGCTGGTGTTCCATCTGCTTGGCGTCGTCGCGGCCTTGCATGCGGTCATGACAGTGCGCACCGCGCCCGGCGCCATTGCGTGGGCCGGCTCGCTGGTGATGATGCCGTATTTCACGCTGATCCCGTACCTGATCCTCGGCAGCAGCAGTTTTGCCGGCTACGTGAATGCCCGGCGCTTCAACAACGACCGGCTGCGCGAGGTCACGCATGAGATGGAGCCGCACGAGCGCGAGGCGCGCGACGCCAGCGTGGTGCACTCGCCCGCCCAGCCTTACCTGCGCGCCTTGCCCCGGCTGACCGGCATGCCCTGCCTGGCCAATAACGCGGTGCGGCTGCTGGTCAACGGCGAGGCGACGTTCGAAGCCATCTTTGCGGCGATCGCCGCCGCGCGGCAGGTGGTGATCGTGCAGTTCTTCATCGTCCACGACGACGCGCTCGGGCGGCGCCTGCAGAGCCTGCTGTGCGAACGCGCCGCCGCGGGCGTGAAGGTGTATTTCCTCTACGACAGCATCGGCTCGCATGCGTTGCCCGGCCAATACGTCAAGGTGCTGCTGGCTGCCGGGGTGGAGGCGCGCGCCTTCGCCACGCGGCGCGGCTTTGTCAACCGCTTTCAGCTCAATTTCCGCAACCATCGCAAGCTGGTGGTGGTGGATGGGGAATGCGCGTTTACGGGCGGTCACAACGTCGGCAACGAGTACCTCGGGCAAAAGCCGCCGCTGGCGCCCTGGCGCGACACGCATATCGAGATCCGCGGCAGCGCCGTGCTGGACTTGCAGATGGTGTTTGCCGAAGACTGGTTCTGGGCCGCGCGGGAGGTGCCGATGCTGCTGCCCCCGCCGGCAGCACCTGCCGGGGGCATGACCTGCCAGGTGGTGCCGTCCGGCCCCGCCGACGCGCAGGAGACCTGCTCGCTGTTCTTCGTCGAGGCGATCCAGGCGGCGCGCTGGCGGGTGTGGATCACCAGCCCGTACTTCGTGCCGGACGAGGCCGTGTTCGCCGTACTCCGGCTGGCGGTGCTGCGCGGGGTCGACGTACGCATCCTGCTACCGGCGCGCCCCGACCATCTCGTGGTGTTCGCCGCCTCCACGCTGTATGCCTACCAGGCGGTCTGCGCGGGCGTGAAGCTCTATCGCTACCAGCCGGGCTTCCTGCACCAGAAGGTCATCCTGATCGACGATGAGGCCGCGGCGGTTGGCAGCGCGAATCTCGATAACCGTTCGTTCCGGCTCAATTTCGAGCTGATGGTGATGACCGCGGACCGCGATTTTGCCGCCAGCGTGACGCACATGCTGGAGGCGGACTTCGCGCAGGCCTGCCAGATCGAGCGCAGCGAATACACCGCCGCGCCGACGCTGCGCCGCGTGGCGATGCACGTGGCCACGCTATTTGCGCCGATCCTATAGCCATGTGCCGTGCGCCAGGCCCTGCGCGCCGTGCGCCGTGCCTACAGATCCGCTTGCGCCGATTGCCTCGAGGTGCCGGTTGGCCAGTCGCGGCGCATGATGATGTAGGTGAAGGATGTCGACCAGCCGATCAGGATCAGGCCCACCAGCGGCTCGATGCTGGCGAGCAGGCGCGTGGCGCCGACCGGCGCGATGTCGCCCAGGCTTTGCGTGGTGAACGTTTCAAGCGAGAAGTAGAGGTAGACGATGGGCGTGATGGGATGGGCGCTGGCAAGGCCGCCCAGGCCCAGCACATGGCCCGCCACCCAGTAGCCGACGGCAAACACCATGGCTTCAAGGCTATGGGCCAGGATGATGCAGACGATCAGCACGCCAACGTTGACGCGGCCGGTCCAGCGGCGCGGATTCATGCCGGACAGCAGGCGCAGGGCTTCGTAGTGGATGGCGACCACGGTCACGGTGAGGATACTGGCGCAGGCCAAGGCCAGGAGGTCGTGGACGGTGAGGTTCATTGGGCATTCCTTGTCGGGCCGGGATCGCCTCGGTTGGGCGCGGCACGCGGGTAATGACCGCCCTTGCCGCCGGGATGTTCCCCGGGGCATGGCCGCACACGGTCACAAACTGCTTGGAATGTAACGGGGGATCACGCGCAATGCCAGCCCGAAGCGCACTGGCGCGGCTAGGGAAGCGGCGTGGCGAAGCGGCGGCGCAGCCAGCCTACCAGCGGCCCGAGCCAGGGCAGTTGCTGCCAGAGCTCCTGCGCGGCGTCCCAGTAGTCGCGATGGAGTGTCACGCGTCCATCGTCGTCAAAGCGAAAATGCGAACTACCGTGCACCTGGTAGGGCTTGCCCTTCAGGGTGAAGTGGAAGTCCCACAGCACAAACGCCTGGCCCGGCTGCCGGAATTGCTCACCGATCACAAAGCGCGGGTTGTCCGTGGCGACGAACATGTGCGCAAAGATCCGGCGGATCGCCTCGCGTCCGCGCACATCGTTGAAGGGATCCTTGAAGCGGGCATCGTCGGCATAGAAGCGCGCGATGTCGCCCAGCGAGGCGGGCGAGAGCGTTTCGTACCATCGCAGCAGGGCGGTCAACTCTGTCAACTCTGTCAACTCTGTCAACTCTGTCAATTCGGTCAACTCGGCCAATTCGGTCAACTCCGTCAATGCGTTCGGGCGGGTCAGGGGCATCACGGCGCGTCCATCACTTTTTGCAGAGCCGCAAGGCGCAGCCGGTAGGGTAACAGGCTGGCGAGCTTGAGCAGGCGGGTGAAGCGGCGCGGGAAATCGATCTCGAAGCGGCCGCGCGCCAGCCCCTGCAGGATGGCCTCGGCGGCGGCCTCGGGGGTGAGCAGGGCAGGCATCGGGAACGCGTTGTTGGCCGTCAGGCGTGTCTTGACGAATCCCGGGTTGACCAGGTAGACGCCCAGCCCGCGCGGATGCAGCTCGGCGTAGAGCAGTTCGGCCAGGTTGATCAGCGCGGCCTTGGTCGGCCCGTAGACGGTGGCGTTGGGCAGGCCCATGTAGCCGGCCACGCTGGCGACCAGCGCCAGGCTGCCGCTACCGCGCGCGAGCATGTCGGTGAGCGTGGCCTGCAGCCCGTAGTAGACGCTGTTCAGGTTGGTCTCGATGGTGTGGCGCACGCTCTCGGCTTCCAGCTCCCAGGGGCGCAACGCACGATAATCGGCCGCGCAAAACACCACCAGGTCCACGCCTTCCCAGGCCTCGCGCAACGCGTCATGCGCCTGGCGCCAGGCGTTGGGGTCGGTGGCATCCATCGGCAGCAGCAGCGCCGTCGCATGCTCGCCGGCAACCGCCTTGAGGGCTTCAGCCCGGCGCGCCGACAGGGCTACCCAGGCGCCGCGCGCAAGCAGGGCTCGCGCCAGCGCCGCGCCGATACCGCTCGATGCGCCGACCAGCCAGACCCGCTTTTCGCGCCAATCCGTCCAGCGGGGGTTGAGTGCCGTCCAGGCCATGGTTGCCTCTCTGATTTGCGCCGCAGCCGCGATTCGGTCATTGCGGTCATTGCGGTCATTGCGGTCATTGCGGCTATTGCGGCTATTGCGGGCGCCGGAAGAACACCGTGACCTGGCCAACCTCGAAACCGAATTTCGAGACGCTGGCGCGATTGATCATGGTGTGCGCGTCGACCAGGTACATCCAGTCGTCGAACTGCACGTCATACGTAGCGTCTCCCACTGGCAGCCGCAGCGTGTAGCGCCAGTTCAGCGTGTTGCCAGCGCTGTGCCCGATCGCGTCGCCCACCACGTCGCCGGCGCGGCCGCGCCAGGTGCCGTCGGGCTGGCGCGTCAGCGTCCAGGTGCGCTGCTCGGTGCTGCCGTCGCTGTAGGTGAAGTGCTCGTCCAGTACGAAATCGCTGCCTTGCCGGCGGCCCTCGATGGCTACCGTGAAGCGCTTGACCACCTCGCCGCTGCGTTTCTGGAACATGCCCCAGGCCTCGGTCTTGCCGCCAAAGAAAGCCGGCACATCGAGCACGGGCTGCTGCTGCGCGTACTGCGAAACGTCCGGGCCAGCGCAGGCAGCCAGCCATAGCGCGGCGTACAGCAGCAGGTGTTTGCCGCAGCGCGACGGGGCAAGGCGAATCATGTCGGGTCCTCCATCTGTGGTGTCTGGGCCGTGCGCAGGCACAGCATGGCGCCGAGCTTGAACAGGCAGGGCAGGCCGCCGTAGACCAGCGCCAGGGCATGGCTGCCGGCCGCCGTGCCGCCCGCGCCAGGCTGGTAGCCGCACCAGGCCAGCAATGGCAGCGCCAGGCCCGACAACGCGAGCGCCAGCTTGCCCAGCAGGCTCCAGATGCCGTAGTAGCCGGCGGGTTGCTCGCCGGGGGGAATCAGGCAGGCCAGCAGCACCGGCGGCAGCGCCAGGTCGGCGCCAAGCGCAAGCCCCGCCAGCACGCACACGGCCAGGTAGGCGCCGGTGTCGCCTGTGCCCAGGCCGGCCGCCCAGACAAAGGCGGCCACCGCCAGCGCCATGCCAAGCCGCCACGCCCGCGCGAGGCCGATGCGCGCGGAAAGCCGGGTCCAGAGCGGCAGGCCGGCAGCGCCCGCCGCGAAATAGGTGGCGAGGAACGCGCCGGACCACTGTGGCGCGCCCAGCCGATCCTGGATGAAGAACAGAGCCAGCGTAGCCGGTATCGAGACCGACACCGCATTGAGGAAATACGGCAGCAGCAGGCGCCGGAATGCACGGTTGGCGAGCGTGGCGCGCCAACCGTGCACGCCAGCGCTGTGGTGGCGCCAGGCCGGCGCGTGCCGCAGCAGCAACGCCAGCGCGCCCAGCAGCAAGGCGGCGAACACCAAGGCATAGCACGCCATGGCCGGCGCGGCGGGCCAGCCCGATGCGCCCGGAAGCCAGGTAGGCAGGACGCTGGCCAGCATCACCCCGGCCAGGCCCGCTGCCTCTCGCCAGGCCGCAGCGCGGGTCAGCGTGGCCGGCTCGCCAGACAGGCGCGCGCCCCAGGCCAGGTAAGCAATGTTGACCACGCTGTGCGCGCTGTAGACCAGTACCAGCGAGAGCGCCAGCCAGGCGGCCAGCGCCCCGCCGCGCACGGGCGGCAGCCACAGCATGGCAAAGGAGGCCGAGAGCACCAGGCACGCCAGCCACAACGCCGGCGCCAGCTTGCCGCGCTGCGCCAGGTGGTCGATCCAGCGGCCGAGGAATGGGTCCTGCACGGTGTCGAGCAGCCGCGCGGCGAACAACACCGTGCCGGTCGCGGACAAGGCCAGCCCGAGCTCGCTCGCGTAGTAGGCGGGCACCTGCACGTAGACCGGCAGGGCGGCCATGGCCAGCGGCATGCCGAGCAGGCCATAGGCAGCCATGGCGGATGCCGGGGCGGGCGCTGGGAGGGCCGGATCGGGATTGGGCGCGGTGGGCGTCGCGGCAGTCGCGCTGCCGAGGTGCGGCGCGGTCATCGTGCGAGCCCAAGCAGGCGCTGGCGCAACGCCGGCGCGCGCGTGGCGGGGTCGAGCCAGATCGAGAAAAACGCCTGCGCGAAGGCGTGGTCGTCGATCTCGGTGGTCAGCCGATCACCTGCGTAGAAGCGCACGCCCTTGCCTGGCATGAACACGCCAGTGAGCGTGTCACCCGGGCGCACGTCGACAAACGCCTGTGCCATGCTGGCGCGCCAGCTATCGAGCATCTGCGGGCTGGGCGGCGTGTTGCCGGCGCTGCCGATGCGCTTCATCTCGTCCAGGCTGGTTTCGACCAGGCGCTCGCGCTTGATGCTGCGGTCGTAGGTGAGTTGCAGCGCAAAGGGCGCATCCGGCGCGATCGGCAGCTGTGCGCTCCAGAGCTGGGCGGTATAGAGGCGAAATCCAAACACGCGAAATTCGCCTTCGCCCGATAGCCGGGCGGGCTGCACGTCTGCGTGCCAGCCCGTCGCGGCAAGCGCTGGGATACAGAGGATGGCCATGGCGAGGGCGGCGGCAGCGCGGCGCATCTCAGGCATTCCGCTGAAGCACGAACTGCATGACGTCGGTGCGGCCTTCGTCGAATCCGGCTTCGCAGTAGCACAAGTACAGGCGCCAGGTACGGATGAAGACCGCATCGAAGCCCTGCGCGGCGACATCATCAAGCCCCTGCTCGAAGGCCGCGCGCCAGCGCCGCAGCGTCTCGGCGTAATCCGGGCCAAACGCCAGCGTGACGCGGCTTTCCAGCCCGGCCCGCAACCCAGCCCTCAGGAATCGCTCGGGGCTGGGCAGCATGCCGCCCGGGAACACGTACTCGCGGATAAAGTCGCTGCTCGCGCGATAGGCCTTGAAGCGCGGCTCTTCGATGGTGATCGACTGCACCAGCGCGCGCGCGCCGGGCCGCATGCGCTGGTGCAGCATCTGGAAGTAGCCGGGCCAATAGCGCTCGCCCACGGCCTCGAACATCTCGATGGAGACAATGGCGTCGTACTCGCCATCGAGATCCCGGTAGTCGCGCAGCTCCAGCCGGGCGAGCCCTTGCAGACCGGCCTGGGTCACGCGTTGCTGCGCTACCTCAAGCTGTGCGGCGGAGATGGTGATGCCGTGCACGTGGATCCCTTGCCTTGCCGCATGCATGGCAAAGCCGCCCCAGCCGCAGCCCACCTCCAGCACGCGCATGCCGGGCTTGAGGCCGAGCGTGTCGACGATATGCTGGTACTTGGCGTCCTGCGCCGCTTCCAGCGGCCGGGCCCGCTCGCCCTGGAACAGCGCGGCCGAATAAGTCCAGGTCGGGTCCAGCCAGCGCTGGTAGAAGGCGTTGCCCAGGTCGTAGTGCGCGTGGATATTGCGGCGGCTGCCGGTACGGCTGTTGGGGCGCAGCCGGTGGCGCAGGCCATACCACAGCCGCGCAAGCCAGCTGCCGACCACGGTCTGCGGCAGCGCGGACTCATTGCGGATGGCCAGGCGCAGCAGCGCGGTGAGGTCCGGCGTATCCAGCCAGCCTGCGCGGTAGGCTTCGGCAAAGCCGATGTCCCCGGCGCGCAGGATCTCGGCACAGGCACGCCAGTCGCGCAGTTCCAGGCGCGCGCCGGGTCCGGCATGCGGATCGCCAAACAGGCACTGCTCACCCGAGGGCGCGACCAGCAACAGGTGGCCAACGCGGATGCGCGCGAGCAGGGTTAAGAAAAGACGGGCTGACGCAGGGGCACCGTCGGGCGGCAGGGTTAGCGCGCGAGATGGCGTCATGGCTTGTTTTCCTCGAACTGCGACAGGTTGGCGGAGGGGTTGGGGAAACTGGTCGGGCCGGGGGGATCCGCACCGGGGCCTGGGTCTTTGCCGCGGAACGGCACTTTCTTCAGCCACAGGCGCAGTGCCTGCCAGTGGATGCGCGCCATCACCGACACCGTGAGCCAGGGCTGCCTCGCCAGCGCACCCAGCACATTGGCGCGCGAAAACGGCAGGCGGCGCCCGCCGATCGCGGTACGGATCACGAGGCCCGTGGCGTCGTAGTAGTCAATGCCGGCAAAGCTGGTGCCGCCGGTATCGCGCAGGCGAAACGCATAGCTGCCCTCGACCACGCAGAACGGCGACACATGCAGCGCCTTGTGGCAGCTCAGCACGGTGTCGGGGCCGATTGCGCAGCGGTCGGGCGCGCACAGCAAGTAACGGTGGCTGGCGCCGAAGGTGTTGTTGACCTCGGCCAGCACCGCGCGCAACTGGCCGGCGCGGTCATGGCAATGCCAGAAGCTCACCGGGTTGAAGGCATAGCCGAACACGCGCGGGAACGTCTGCAGCCAGATCTCGCCGTCAGCCGGCAGGTTGGCCTCGGCCAGCAGCTTGCGCATCCACGCGGCCAGGTCGCTGCCATCGCGCGGGCCGTAGTCGCGCGTGGCAAGCGACAGCGGCGCCCAGCGGTCGATGCCGAACCACCAGTGGCGCAAGGCAGGCAGGCGGTCGAGATTGCAGCGCAGGTAGAACACCGGATACACAAAGCGGTGGCGTGCGGGGCGCAGGCGTTCATGCATCACGCGGCCAAGTAGCAACCACGCGGGCGGCGCGTCGGCGGGGCTGCTGGCGAGGTGGTCTTCCATGCCGCTCATAGCCTGGCCCAGTCTGGGAGCACATCGAAATCGGCGGCCACGCGCAGCGCGGACTTGAGCCCGTCCTCATGGAAGCCGTAGCCCGTCCAGGCCCCGGCAAACCAGGTGCGGCGCCGGCCCTGCAACGCGGGCAGCGCGGACTGCGCCGCCACGGCGGCCAGGTCAAAGACCGGATGCTGGTAGTGGTAGCGGCCCAGTTCCGTGCCGGGCGCTGGCGCGGTGACGGGGTTGAGCGTCACCACCACCGGGGTCTTGAAGGGCAATGGCTGGAGCTGGTTGCACAGGTAGCTCACGCAGACCGGGCGGGTGTGGCCGGCATGATCGTGCGTGCCCGGGCCCGCATCGTGGGTGCCAACGGCACCGCCCAGGTAGTTCCAGGCTGACCACACCTTGCGCCGGCGCGGCAGCAGGGCCGGATCGGTATGCAGGATCGCCAGGTTCGGCTGGTACTGCACCGCGCCAAGCGTATGGCGCTCGCCGGGATCCGCGTCCGCCAGCATGCGCAGCGTGGTGGGCGCATGGGTGGCCAGCACCACCGCGTCGAAGTGCTCGGGGCCATCTTCGGTCAGCAGGTCAACGCCGCGCTCATGCCTGCGGATGCTGCGCACGGGCGTCGATATCCGGATGGCGGCATCGCGCTGCGCCAGTTGCGCGGCGATCCGCTGTACATAATCGCGCCCGCCGCCCTGCACCGTTTTCCACTGCGGCCGGTTGTTGACCTGCAGCAAGGCGTGGTTGAGGCAGAAGCGCAGGAAGGTGGCGGCAGGGAAACGCAGGATATCGGCGGTCGCGCTGGACCAGATCGCCGCCGCCATCGGCAGCAGGTAGTTGTGGCGAAACGGCTGGCCATAGCCGCCGTCGAGCAGCAATTGGTCCACCGAGCAGCCGCTCCGGATGGCCAGCGCCAGGTTGCGCTCGGCGGCACCGTTGAAGCGCACGATATCGCGCAGCATCGACAGGAAGCTGGGCGAAAAGAGGTTGCGGCGCTGCGCGAACACGGTGTTGAGGTTGCTGCCGGCCCATTCCAGCCGGCCCTGGTCCAGCGATACCGAGAACGACATATCGGTGGGGTAGGCCGTGACCCCAAGCTCGGCGAACAGCGCGATCAGGTTGGGATAGGTGCGGTCGTTGAACACAAGGAAGCCGGTGTCCACGGGATGGCGCGCGCCCTCCAGCTCGACCTCGACCGTGTTGGTATGCCCCCCCAGGTAGTCACCGGCTTCAAACAATGTGATGTTGTGCCGACGCGACAGCAGATAGGCGCTCGCCAGGCCGGAGATGCCTGCGCCGACCACGGCGATGCGCTGGCCGCGCGGATAGGTTCCGGGCGCGCCGCTCATGCCGGTTCCTGGTTGGCGAGCGCGCGCTCGCCAATAGCGCCAGCCCTTGTGGCAGCTTGACTGGCAGCGGTTGCAGGGCGGCAGTGCTGGGGATTTCCTGAATTCGACATCGCTTTGCCTGGATGGGTGCTAAGATGGTTTCGTACCGTGTTGGAAAAAAGATTACTACATAGTAGCGAGATTTACTAATGAGTATTTTCGGCAGGCTGAGTTTCAAGGACCAGGCTTTCAAGCTGCGTGAGGACGCGATCCTCGATGCGGCGACCCGCATCCTGGCTGGCAAGGGCTTCGACCTGATGACCATGGACGACGTGGCGCTGGAGGTTGGCATCTCCAAGCCCAGCCTCTACAAGCACTTCAAATCCAAGGAGGACCTGGTCGGCGAAGCGCTGATCCGGCTGATCGACGGCGCGCTCGAGTACCTGGAGCAGCTCCCGGGCGATCTCACGGGGCTGGCGCGCCTGCGCGCCTTGCTCGAGTGGGCGCTGCGGGTACGCCTGACCGGCGGGCTGCCGTTCCTGCCATCCACCAGCCCGCATGTGCGCGAAATGCTCACGCGCAACCTGCGCTACGTCACGCGCGTGCTCAAGCTCAACCGGCAACTGGAACAGCTCGTGGCCGAGGCCAAGGCGGCGGGCGAGCTCGACCCGTCGCTGCCCGACGAGGTGATCCTGTTCAGCTATTACGCGCGCACTTGCGATCCGGCCGTGGAGTACCTGCAGCTGTACAGCAAGCTGGGCACCGACGCGATCGTCGAGCACATGCTCAAGGTCAGCTTTGAAGGGATGCGTAGTCACTTGTAGGCGGGCGCGGGCAAGCCGCGCGCTGGGGTCCTGATGCCTACATGTACGGTGCGCAGCGGGGATTGGATGCGCGCCGGCAGCGCCCGGCCCGGGGAGGCGGGCCTAGTCGAACTCGACGTAGAATTCGCCGCGCGGCCCGTCAAAGCCGACGCGTGGCACCTTGCCGTGTTCGCGGCTGGAGCGGGCCAGGGCGCGGAGCTCGGCCTGCCGGGCGGGCTCGCGCAGGCTGCGGCGGGCCTTGGTGCTGATCTCCACCGGGCCACACTGAGGGTTGTCGCAGTCGTACCGCACCCATTGCCCGTAGCTGCCTCGACGGGCACGGGCTGCGGCCTGGGTGCCGCAAAGCGGGCAGTATTCTTGTTTTTCCTTCATCGCCGTCAATGGTCTTAAAGGGGAGGGGGGCAGGGGCGGGAAAATCGGTCCAGGCACCATGCTGCCTCGCTGGTAGCAACGCAAAGTCAAATTGAAACATGGCCAGCCACGACGCCAGGCGGTCAACGTGCTGACAGACTTTGCATACAAGTCTGCGCAGTTCGCGATCGTGGTGCTGCCCCTCTTTAGAGGGGATCGATTGTCCGAGGGGCGCACTGGGACGCGGTGAGCGCGCCTCCAGTGGGCGAATGGCGCGGCTCAGCTCGTGCGATAGGCATCCAGCCGGTTGTAGAGCGTCTTCAGGCTGATGCCAAGCGAGTGCGCAGCCTGCCGCTTGTCGCCGCCAAAGCGCGCCAGCGTGGCCAGGATGATCTCGCGCTGGGCGTCGGCCAGCGAGGTGCCGATGCGCACGTTGACGAAGCCGTCCAGCGTGGCCGGCCGTGGCGGTTGGGTGGCGATATTGGGGTTGACGATGTCGATGACGCGGTCGGCCAAGATAAAGGCGCGATAGATGGTGTTCTTCAGTTCGCGCACATTGCCGGGCCAGCCGTAGTGCCGCAGCCGTTCCAGCGCCGTGCCGGAGAACACCTTGTCGGCGCCCTCCATGGCGTTGAATTCCGCCAGGAAGTGCCTGGCCAGCTGCGCGATATCCTCGCCACGCTCGCGCAGCGGCGGAATGTGCAACGGGAAGACCGCAAGGCGGTAAAGCAGGTCCTCGCGCAACTGGCCAGTGCGCACCGCGTCGACAGGGTCGCGGTTGGTCGCGGCGAGGATGCGCACGTCGCACACGATCTGCGTGTCGCCGCCCACGCGGTGGAAGGTGCGCGTCTCCAGCACGCGCAGCAGCTTGATCTGCATGTCGGGCGCCATTTCCGTGACTTCATCCAGAAACAGCGTGCCGCCCCGGGCTTGCTCGAAATACCCGGCCTTCTGCTGCACGGCGCCCGTGAAACCGCCTTTCTCGTGGCCGAACAACTCCGACTCGATCAGCGTGGGGGATATCGCCCCGCAATTGACCGCGACGAACGGGCCGGCCCGGCGCGCGCCGCGGTCGTGCACGGCGCGGGCTACCAGCTCCTTGCCGGTGCCGCTTTCTCCCACCGCCAGCATCGTGACTTCCGTGGCGGCCACGCGGTCGATCTGCGCGAGCAACTGCTGCATGACGGGCGAAGCGCTTTGCCATAGCAAGGCCGAGGGACCCTGTACGGCGCGCCGCGGCGCGCCGCATGCCGGCGAGGCGGGAAGGGAGGCGGCGGGCGGGTTGAGGCTTGTCATCGAGTGCGGCATGGGGGCGTGATCGCCTATGGCCGGGTCGGCGGGAGGTGCGTCGGCGGTGGGGCAATCTGGGGGCAGTTGAGCTAATCCTAGCGCGTGCTTTGGCTTGAGGCCACTGTTTTGAACGGTTCCTGCGCCAATGCGTGCCGGCGCGTGGCGTTGTCAGACAGACACTGGTACCGCTGCGGCTGGCGCCCGCATAAAATTGGTTGTATCCCCGGATTAACCTTGGCGCCAGGACGCACTACCGCCCTATGTTCTGACATAAGGCCAGGACCGTGCTTGCCGTGGCAGCCGGGTGATACGGTGCCGATACGGAGAACGATGCCCCACATCCTGATCGTCGACGACGATGAAAATACTTGTGCCGCACTGTCCGAGATCGTGGCGGCCGAGGGCTTCACGTCCGCCACCGCAGGCGACTTGCGCGAAGCCTGCCTGCAGATCGGCTGGCAGGTGCCGGACGTTGTGCTGGCCGACCTGAAGCTGCCCGACGGCAGCGGCATGGACCTGTTCAACGAGGTCGGCACCGCCGGCGTCGAAGTGATCCTGATGACTGGCTACGCCAGCGTGGAATCCGCCGTGGACGCCCTGCGCCGGGGCGCCACCGATTACCTGGTCAAGCCGATCAACGTGACACGCCTGCGCACCGTCCTGAAGCGCATTGCCACCACCGGCGACCTCAAGGCGGAAATCCATTCCCTGCGCGACGAACTGCGCCGCTATGGCCGCTTTGGCCGCCTGCTTGGCAGCTCCGAAGCGATGCAGGTGGTCTATGACCAGCTCAGTAAGGTCGCGCCCACCGAGGCCACGGTGCTGCTGGTGGGCGAGAGCGGCACCGGCAAGGAGCTGGCCGCGCAGACCTTGCACGAACTCTCGGCGCGCCGGCGTCAGCCCTTCCTGGCCGTGAACTGCGGCGCGATTTCCTCCACGCTGATCGAGTCCGAGATGTTCGGCCACGAGCGCGGCAGCTTTACGGGTGCGGAGCGCCAGCACAAAGGCTACTTCGAGCGCGCTGACGGCGGCACGCTCTTTCTCGACGAAATCACCGAGATGCCGGTCGAGTTGCAGGTCAAGCTGCTGCGCGTGCTGGAGTCCGGCGCCTTCATGCGCGTTGGCACCAACCGCGAGCTGCATGCCGATGTGCGTGTGGTGGCCGCCACCAACCGCAATCCGGAAGAGGCGGTAGCCGAGGGCAAGCTGCGTGCCGACCTCTATCACCGGCTCAACGTGTTCCCGATCGAGCTGCCGCCGCTGCGCGCGCGCGCCGACGACGTGGTGCAGATCGCTAACACGCTGCTGGAGCAGATGAACGGCGAGCATGGCACGCAACGCCGCTTTGCCCCGGCGCTGCTCGATAGCCTGCTGCTGCATGCATGGCCCGGTAATGTGCGCGAGCTGCGCAACTTTGTGCAGCGCGCCTATATCATGGCCGACCAGGATCTCATTGCCGATGCGCACGTGCCGCTGCAGGTGGCAGCGACCAATACGGCCGCCACCGCCATGGTCTCGGTGCCAGTGGGGATGTCGCTGGCCGAGGCCGACCGCCAGTTGATCTTCGCCACGCTGGAGCAGTGCTCCGGTGTGAAGAAGCACGCCGCCGAGATACTCGGCATCAGCCTCAAGACCTTGTATAACCGCCTGGAAGAATACGCCTCAAGGGGTGAATTGCCCGAGTCGCTGCGCGCCAACGGCACGAGCACGCCGCCGGGCAGCACCACGGCGCCGAACTAGCTTGTGCCGCGTGCCGCCAGCGTTCCTGGCACGTCGCCGCTGGATCGGATACCAAAAGTTGGCCGGGTGCGTGCCCGGATTACGGTTTCGCGCTACACGGATGCCATCCATTGGCGTGCGCGGTATGGTTATTGCATGACAACCGGGCGAGCATGCAGCCCCAAAAGGTATCCATGTCGCAGCAACACCATCCTTCAGAAGGGCCCGATGCATCGGATCGTCCCGCGACCGTTGAACCCAGCGAGCCGATCCAGAGCGGCGCCGAGGTCGCCACGTTGATCAGCCAGGTGGCGCATGACCTGCGCTCCGCGCTTAACGGGGTGCAGAGCTGGGCCTACGTGCTGGACCACACGCTCGACACGCCTCCCGCCTCCGCGCAGCGGGCGCTTAGCGGCATCCGCACCGGCATGCAGCAGCAACTGGCGCTGATCGAACACATGGAGGAGGCGGTGGCGCTGCTGGCCGACGACAGCTCGCCGCAGTGGGAGCGCGTAGACCTGCTGGCCGCATTGCAGAAGGCGACGGACGAGGTACGCCCGGTGGCCGAAGCGCGCGGCGTCATACTGGCCGCAGCGGGCGTGGACAGCGCTGCGGATCAGCCTGGCGACGGCCTGCTGATCGATGCAGACACGCGCCGCCTGGATCCGCTGCTGCGCAACTTGCTGGTGCACTGCATTCACCATGCGCGCAGTGCCGATACCGTGGAGACGCACCTCAAGTTCGAGGCGGGGCGGATCCGGCTGCGCATTACCGAGAGCCGGGCGCCCACCGGCGCACGCAGGGAAGAGCGCATTGCCGTGCTCTCCGATTTCTTCCGCCGGCGCAAGGCCCAGGGCGGCAACTCGGCGCCACGCCAAGGCACTGCGCTGCTGCTCGCCAGGCGGCTGGTGGAAACGCATGGGGCGCACATCGAGGCCGAAGGGCAGGGGTGTTCGACCGATAGCGGATCGGTGTGCATTACAGTGAGTTTTCCGCTGCATGCCACGCCGTACGAAACCCATTGAGCACGTAGTTTTTACCGGTTGCAGCATAAAGTGCATGGCGCCCGCGAAATGCCGTTTTCAGTTTAGCTTCGAAGCCTCACGCCCGCTGCGGCGGCGGGGGCCTGTCGCCTGGCGGCGGATCGCTCACGGGCACGGGCGGATCGGGATCAGGCACTTCCGGGGGAGGAACCTCCGGCGGTGGCGGGTTTTGATCAGGCTCGGGCGTGATATGAAAGTGCATCTGCATGCTCCATCTCCGAAAAATCAAGATCGGGGGGCAGCCGGCTCCCCAAGTTCTTCCAGCATCCGCGACAACACCTCCAGGTCCACCGGCTTCACCAGATGTTGGTCAAAACCGGCTTCGTTGGTCCGCTGCCGGTCGGCTGGCTGGCTATAACCCGTCAATGCCACCAGGCGCACATGCTGCAACTCGGGGATGGCACGCAGCCGTTGCGCAATCTCGAAGCCATCCATTGCCGGCATCCCGATATCCAGCAAGATCACATCGGGCTGCGCCTTGACCGCGCGCACGATCGCGGCCGGCCCGTCGATGGCGGTCACCACCGTGTGTCCCATGGCCTCCAGCGTGAGCGCCATGGCCTCCAGCGCATCGATGTTGTCGTCTACCACCATCACCGTGCGCGGCGTGCCGAGCGGGGAGCGTAGCTTGCCCACTTCGGGCTGCCAGCTCTGCCACGGCTGCGCGGGCAGCTCCACCACAAAGGTGCAGCCCAGGCCCGCGCCCGCGCTCTGCGCGTGGACAGTGCCGCCATGCAGCTTGACCAGCTTTTGCACCAGCGACAGCCCGATGCCCATGCCCTCCTGCCCGGTGGTGCCGCGGGGCTTGTCGCCGTAATGCGCGGTGGTTGGGTCGAAGATGGCTTGCAGCGCCTGCGGCGACAAGCCGGGGCCGTTGTCCCGCACCCGGACCGTGAGCAGCGTACCGTCGCTGGTGACTTCCAGCGCGAGCTGGCCGTCCGGCTGGGTATAGCGCGCCGCGTTGTGCAGCAGGTTGCTGAAGATCTGCGTCAGCCGCACCAGGTCGCCGCGTACTGGCATTGGCCCCTCGGGCACGCTCAACCGCAGCGAGTGGCCGCGCGAATCGATCAACGGACGCACGGCTTCCACGGCGGTGCTCAGCGCGGTGCGCAGCTCGACCAGGTCGTCGCGCAGCACGATCCGGCCCTGGGTGAAGCGCGAAATATCGAGCAAGTCATCCACCAGGCGGGTCAGGTGATGCAGCTGCCGGGCGATGATGTCGCGCGCCTTGAAGGTGTCCTCGCGGCTTGGCGCGCAGCGCATCAGCAAGTCGGCGGCGCTGCGCATCGGTGCGAGCGGGTTGCGCAGTTCGTGGGCCAGCATGGCGAGGAAATCGTCCTTGCGGCGATCCTCGTCCAGCAGCATGCGCTCGGCGCGCTTTTGCGGAGTGATGTCCTGGCAGATGCCGGCCACGCGATAGAACACGCCGGCCGTGTTGGAGACCGGGAATGCGCGCGCGCGGACCTCGCTGACTTCGCCGTCGCCTCGCTCGAGCCGGAATTCCGCATCCATATGGCCGTCGCGCAGCATGGCATCGAATGCAGCCTCCATGCGCTCGCGGTCCTCGGCGTGCACGCTGGCGAGCCAGTTGCGCGGGTTGTGCTTGAGGTCTTCCACCGGGCGCCCCCAGAGCTGGGCGAACGACGGGCTCATGAACAGGAACTGGCGCTCGGCGGGGTCCAGGATCCACAGCGCATCGGAGAGATTCTCGGCCAGCTGGCGGAACAGTTCCTCGTTCTCGCGCAGCGCTTGCGACGACTTGCGGGAGGCCTCCTCGGCCTTGCGCATGCGCAGCAGGGCATTGATGCTCGACACCAGTTCTTCCGCGTCCACGGGCTCGATCAGGTAGCTGTCGGCGCCGCCATCCAGGGCCTGAACCCGGTGGCGCGATTCGGTCAGCGCGGCCGAAGTCTGCAGCACCAGCGTGCTGGCGGTCTCGGGATCGCTCTTGATCAGCCGGCACACTTCCAGTCCACTGATGTCGGGCAGCTTCACATCCAGCAGCACCAGGTCCGGGGCATGCTGGCGCACCAGCGACAGCGCGGCCTGTCCGCTCGCGGCCTCCAGCACGGAGAAGCCCGCGCGCTGCAGGATGCGGCCCTTGACGTAGCGAGCCCCGTCGCTATCGTCCACGTTGAGGATCAGCGGGCGCCTGGCGTTGATGGGAGAGGGCAGGATGTTCATGGCGAACTCAGCGAAGTGGCGTATCGAAAGGTGCTGTGTGGCGTGTGCATGCGGGGCAGTGAGCGGGGATCGTCAGCGTGAAGGTGGATCCCTTGCCAGCCTCGCTTTGGACGTGGATGTCGCCGTTCAGCAATTCGGCAAGCTGGCGGCACAGCGGGAGGCCCAGGCCCGTTCCCTTGGCCCGGTGCTGCAGCGGGTTCGCGATCTGCGCGAACTCCTCGAAGATCACCGGCAGGTGTTCGGGAGCAATGCCGATGCCGGTGTCCGCAACCGTGAGCACCAGCTGGTCGGTGGCCGGGAGGTAGAGGGCGCTCACACGCACCTCGCCGCGCTCGGTGTACTTGAGCGCGTTGGAGACAAAGTTGCGCAGGATCTGCGCCACCTTGCCCTCGTCGGTACGCAGTGACGGGACGTGGTCGACGGCGCCGATCACCAGTTCCACCTCGGCGCTGTGCTGCAGCGGGCGCATCATGCCGCGCAGCGCGCTGAAGGTACTGTCCAGCGTGAATTCGGTGACGTGCACTTCGGTCTTGCCCGAGGCGATCTTCGCCAGGTCGAGCAGGTCGTCGACCAGCTGGCTCAGCGCCTCGGCGGAATGGCGCACCATCGTCACCTGATGCACCTGCTCGGCATTGAGCGGGCCATCGGTCTGGTCGAGCAGCAACGTGGACAAGGCGCGGATCGAGCTGAGCGGCGTGCGCAGTTCGTGGCTCACGTTGGAGAGGAAGCGGCTCTTGGTTTCGTCCGCCACGCGCAGGCGGTCGGCCCGATCATCCAGCTCCGCGTACAGGGCCACCACACCACGGTTGGTGTCCGCCAGCTCGTTGGCCAGCAGCTCGAGCTCGCGCTGGCGGGCGGCCAGTTCGTGCAGCGTGCCAGCCAGCTCGCGGTTCTGCTCGCGCAGCTCGCTCGCAAGCAGATCAGGCGAGCGCTCCAGGCAGCGCCCGGAGATGGCGGCCAGCGCGGCTGGCGCAGGCTCCGCCGCGGCTGGCGGCAGATGCCGGCGAATGGCGAGACGGGGTTGCTGGCTTGCCTCGGGGTCAAGCGACCAGGTGTCGGCCAGCGCCACGGCATGCAGCAGCGCCTGGCCCGGCGGGTCGCCCGCCAGGGCCTCGCCCCGCAGCATGCGTGCCAGCGTTGAAATGGCGGAGGGCGCCGCATCGACGACGATGGCGAGCTCGCGCGCCGCCTCGTTGCGGCAATCGCCGCGATCCAGTTCCGCGCGCAGCGTGCGGGGCTCGTCCATCGCCAGCAGCAGGCGCGCAAGTTCCGACACCGTGGTGGCGATGGCCGTTTGCTCGATCGCGGAGAAGCCAAGCTCGGCCGCGGCGTTGCGGGCGGCCTGGCGCGCCACCACCACGTCGGTGTCCGCGCGCAGGGTGATCTGGAACAGCGGGAGCTTCATGGCAAGGCTCCCTGGCCAGCAGCGGCAGCCGAGCCCGGGGCGCTCAACGGGCCCGTCCACGCGTGGCATTCGCTGTTGCGGCGGCACACGATCACGGTGACGTCATCGCGCCCGCGCGCGAAATCCCGGTACAGCACCGCCGCGATGATGGCCGGGTGCCGCGCGTTCAGACCCGGATAGTCGTCCAGGTCCCAGTGCGTGCCCAGGCCATCGCTGTGCAGGATCAACAGCGTGTCGGGCGGCCACGGCGCCTCCACTTCAGTCACCTTGCGCATGGCGTAGCCGACGATGCCGTTGTGCGAAATCAACTGGCGCCGTGTCCCCGTGCTGCCCAGCGTCCCGGGCGTGACCACGCAAGCGGCGATGTTGCCGATGCCTGCAAAGCGGATCCGCCCCGGCGCCGTCTCGATGCGGGCTACCGCCATGGCCGCGCCGCGCGTGGCCCGCAGTGCCGCATGGGCGTGCCCGATCAGCACCGCGGGGGCCACGAAGGCATGGGCGGCGGCAACCCGCTTGGCGGCCTCGGCGGCGCGCGCGGCATCGGGGCCGTGGCCGAGCCCATCGGCCACCGTGAGGCTGGATAGCTCGTGCGCCGAACTCACGTGCCAGCCATCGCCGCACTCGGTCTCGCCGGCAATGGGCACGCACACTGATCCCACCGAGATCGCCGGCAGGGCTGGTGGCGCTGGCCGGTCGGAGGGGGAGAGCGCCATGCGCAGGACCGTGCCTTTGCCGGGCGCGCTGTAGATATCGAAGGCGGTGGCGAGCCGGCTTATTGCCCCCAGCCCGTTGCCGGCGGTGCCGGTCGTGGAAAAGCCGTCGCGCAGGCTGGCGCTGAGGTCGGCCATGCCAGGGCCGCGGTCGATGGCGATCACCTCCACCTGCGGCGCGGCCGGCCCGGCAACTTCTTCCTGCAAGGCACGGATCAGCAGTTCGCCATCCCCGCCGTGCTTCAGGATGTTGGTTGCTGCCTCGGAGACGGCGATGGCCAGGCGGCCCGTGGCCACCTCGCCAAAGCCACAGCGGATGGCCAGCTCGGTGACCGTGCGGCGCGCCTGCGCGACATGGCTGGCTTCCTGGATCGAGGCTCTAATCTGCATGATGTTCTCCCGCATTCAGAACACGCCGTAGCGGGCGATGGTCACCGTCGTTCCCCGGCCCGGCGCGCTATCGATCTCGAAAGCGTCGGATAGCCGCCGTGCGCCACCTAGGCCAATGCCCAAGCCGCCGCCGGTGGTGAAACCGTCCTGCAGGGCCGCCTGCACATCGGCAATACCGGGCCCCTGATCGATGAACCGCAACTGCACGCCGCGCCGCGCGCCCGCCGTCACCGGCAGGACCTGCGCGGTGCCGCCGCCGCCGTAGAGCACCATGTTGCGCGCCAGCTCGCTCGCCGCGGTGACCAGCTTGGTCTGGTCGACCAGGGACATGCCCTGTGCCACCGCCGCTTCGCGCACCAGCTTGCGCAGCCGCACCACGTCCTCGCCCGTGCGCAACGGCATGTTCTGCGCCGCCGCATGGCTCTCGGGCATAGCCTGCTGAAGCGAGGGCCTCTGGGCCGCGAAAACGCCGTCGTGCGGGTTCATGCGCCGGCCTGCAGCAGGGCCATGCCGCGCTCCACGTTCAGCGCGGTGCGCACCCCATCCAGCGGGACCCCGAGTTCCACCAGGGTGATCGCCACGGCGGGCTGCATGCCGACGACCACGGTCTGGGCGTCAAGCACGCGCGCAATGGAGGCGGTATTGCCAATCATGCGGCCGATGAACGAATCCACCAGGTCCAGTGCTGAGATGTCGATCAGCACGCCCTTGGCGCGGTCCTTGACAATGCGCTCGGAAAGGTCCTCCTGCAGCGTCAGTGCCAGCCGGTCGTGCATGTCGACCTGGATCGTCACCAGCAGCAGGCTGCCCATGCGAAGAATTGGAATGCGCTCCATATCCGTTCGTCCGTTGCGCGCGGCTAGCGCCGGGCGGCACTGGTAACGGCGCCCCCGGTACGCTTGAGCGCGACGCGGAACGCATCCGCCAGGGTGGCCTTGGTGGTGACATCGGCCAGGTCCACGCCGAGGTGGACAATGGTCTGCGCAATCTGCGGGCGAATGCCGCTGATGATGCAATCCGCGCCCATCAACCGGGCCGCCGCCACGGTCTTCAGCAAGTGCTGCGCGACCAGCGTGTCCACGGTGGGCACGCCGGTGATGTCGATGATGGCGATCGAGGCGCCGGTATCGACGATCTTCTGCAGCAGATTCTCCATCACGGTCTGGGTCCGCGCGCTATCCAGCGTGCCGATCAGCGGCAGCGCCAGGATGTCGTCCCAGAGCTGCACCACGGGCGTCGACAGTTCCATCAGTTCGCTTTGCTGCCGCGCGATGACCTCTTCGCGGCTGGCCTGGTATAGCGTCGTGGTGTAAAGGCCGAGCTGATCCAGCAGGGCGCTGGTCGCCCAGGTTTCGTCCGCCAGCCGGACCGGGTCCTGGGCCAGCAGCTTGCGCAAGCGCACGAAAGCCAGCTGCTTGAGCGAGAACACGAACATGGCCGTATCAGCCGGAGAGAAGCCTTCGCGGGCGCGGCGGCGCGAGATATCCGCCAGCACGCCGCGTACGCGCTCCCATTCCGGCTTGCTCAGGTCCGCAGTGGCGCCGGCGCGCAGCGCTTCGCGCAGGCCGTGCAGGAAGCGCTGGGACTGGTCGCGCAGCTCCGCTTGCGCCAGGCGCTGCCCGCCCGGCAGGGCAAGCTGCTGCGCTACCCAGTCATTCAATAGCGCCTCGGGTTCGTTTGTAAGAACGCTTGTAAGAACGACTAGGGCGTCAGGGCCCTGATCGGTATTTTCTGCATGTAGCGTTTGCGCCACGATTCTCCCCCTTGATATGCCGAAGGCTGCGTTTCCCCTTGGCCGGCAACGGTTTGCGGGCGATGCCCAGGAGCCGGCGGGCCTGGCTCGTGCCGCCTGGTGGCCCGGATGGAGGAAATGGCGCAAAAGCCGTGCCCACGTGCAGGACCCTGCCACAGGAAGGCGCCGGGCGGCCCGGATTGCCAGGCGCCGCGCGCGCGGCCATACTGAGCGCTCAGCAGTGTCCGTGCCAGAACGATCCCGAAACGATCTCCCCAGACATCGATGCGCCAAGACTCTCCCGATTCGCCAGCCAGTCCCCCGCATGGCCATGACCACGATCACGATCACGGCCACGGCGGCAGCACGCTCTCCGAGATGGACCTGCGCGTGCGCGCGCTGGAATCGCTGCTGGTGGAGAAGGGCTATGTCGACCCGGCCGCGCTGGATGTCCTGATCGAAGCCTACGAGCAACACATCGGCCCGCGCAACGGGGCGCGCGTGGTCGCCAAGGCCTGGGCCGATCCCGCCTACAAGGCGTGGCTGCTGGCGGACGCCACCGCGGCCATCGCCTCGCTCGGCTTTACCGGCCGCCAGGGCGAGCACATGATCGTGCTGGAGAACACGCCCGCCACCCACAACATGGTGGTCTGCACCCTGTGCTCCTGCTATCCCTGGCCGGTGCTGGGACTGCCGCCGGTCTGGTACAAGTCCGCGCCGTACCGTGCCCGGGCGGTGATCGATCCACGCGGCGTGCTGCGCGATTTTGGCTTTACGCTGCCGCAGGCGGTGCAGATCCAGGTGTGGGACTCCACCGCCGAGCTGCGCTACCTGGTGCTACCCATGCGCCCGGCCGGCACCGAGAGCTGGAGCGAGCAAGCGCTGGCGGAGCTGGTGACCCGTGACGCGATGATCGGCACGGGGCTGCTGCCGGACGTGACCACGCCGGCAACGGCAGGGGAGCCGCAATGAACGGTGGCCAAGACCTCGGCGGCATGCAGGGTTTCGGCCCGGTTCGCCCGGAACCCGATGAGCCGGTATTCCACGCCGGCTGGGAGCGCCGCATGCTCGCGCTTACGCTCGCCATGGGTGCGCTCGGCAAGTGGAATATCGACACCATGCGCGCGGCTCGTGAAAGCCTGCCGCCGGCGCAGTACCTTGGCAGCAGCTACTACCAGATCTGGTTCGAAGGCCTCAAGGCCATGCTGGTCAAGACCGGCATGGCCAACGCGGAAGAGATCGCCAGCGGCGCATCCACCGCGCCGCCGCTGCCCCTCGCGCGCATCCTGAGCGCGGATCAGGTTGCCCCGGCCCTGGCGCGCGGCACACCCAGCGCCCGGCCCGCGCCGGGAGAAGCCCGTTTCCAGGTGGGCGACCGGGTACGCACCCGCCAGATGCATCCTGCCGGCCACACCCGGCTGCCACGCTATTGCCGTGGACGGCAGGGCGAGATTGCGGCTGTGCATGGCGCCCATGTATTCCCGGACGCCAGCGCCGCCGGGGCCGGCGACCAGCCGCAGTGGCTCTACACCGTGCGCTTTGCCGCCACCGAGTTGTGGGGCTCCGACACCACCGCGGCCTCGGTCTGTGCGGATTGCTGGGAGTCCTACCTTGACCCGGCGGAGGTGGCCCATGGCTGATCCGGCGCCAACTTCGTCCTCGCCCGCAAGCCTGCTGGCCATGCGGGCAGCACTGCCGGCACTGCCTTGCGACAGCACCGGACCGGTGTTCCGTGAGCCGTGGGAAGCACAGGCCTTTGCGCTGGCGCTCGCCCTGCATGAGCGCGGCGCCTTTACCTGGACGGAATGGGCGGCCACCCTGTCGCAGGTCATCCGCGAAGCCCAGGCCGGGGGGGATCCCGACAACGGCGAGCATTACTACCGCTTCTGGCTGACCGCGCTGGAGCGGCTCGCCGCGGCCAAGGGCCTGGTCGACGCCAGCGCGCTGCTGGACCGGCGTGACGCGTGGGACGCGGCGGCCCGGCGCACGCCCCACGGCCAGCCGATCGAGCTTGGCTGAGGCGCCAAGGCGGCCGGTCTGAGCGCGACTTTCAGGCCAAATACGAGCCGCCGGCGGGCGCCCGGCCACTTGCCCGCCAGCGATCCGGCCCCGCTCGTGCTACCGTAGCGGACTAGACGCTATCAAGCGCCCCGATGCCGCGCCGCCAAGGCCGGCGCAACACTCCGACTGACATGAACGACACAGAGATCCAGCTGATCGGCTCGGCCCGCTTGCCGACCCGATTTGGCGAATTTACCGCCCACGCCTTCAAGGGTGCCGTTTCGGGCATCGAACACCTTGCGCTGAGCGTTGGCGACATCACTGGCGAGGCAGTGCTGACCCGCCTGCATTCCGAATGCCTGACCGGCGACGTGTTTGGCTCGTGCCGTTGCGACTGCGGCGAGCAGCTCGACCTGGCCATGAAGAAGATCGCCGAGGAAGGCCGCGGCATCCTGTTGTACCTGCGCGGCCAGGAAGGGCGCGGGATCGGCCTGGGCCACAAGATCCGCGCCTATGCGCTGCAGGACGGCGGGCTCGACACGGTCGACGCCAACCTGGCGCTGGGCCAGGAAATCGATAGCCGCAACTACGCCTTTGCCGCCGACCTGCTGCATCAATGGGGCGTCAAGTCGATCCGGCTGATGAGCAACAATCCCAAGAAGAAGCAGGCGCTGGAAGCCGCAGGCATCAAGGTGGTCGAGCAGATGCGTCATATCGTGCCGTCCAACGCCGAGAACGAAAAATACCTGGAGACCAAGCGCGAGCGCATGGGGCACCTGCTGGATTGACGCCGGGCGGCAAGCCAACGGCGGATTCCGGCCCAAGCTACGAAAAGCGCACAAAACCGAGAAAAGAACCGGTGTATCCGGCTACACTTTCGCATCGTTGCCACCATCAGCCCTCAGCCGGTTCTCAACATGCTTGCCCAGATTCAACGCAGTTGCGGTGAAAGCGCGATGCGCCTGCGCCGGGTGCTTGCCAGGGAAGTCCATCTCGATATCCGCCAGCCCGCCCAGGTCAAGCGCATCCGCCTGCTGGGGTGGCTCGCCTTTACGGGCTACCCGGCGTTCTACCTGATCTGGAAATTCTGGTTTCCCCAGCCTTACGAGAGCCTGGCCCTGCGGCTGGTGGCCATGGTCATGTGCCTGCCGCTGATCGTCTCGCGCGACCTGCGTGACAAAAAATGGCTTCCTGCACATTTTTTGGCGACCCTGACGTACAGCCTGTCGTTTTTCTTCGTCTACATGTATTTGATGAATCACGGCAACCTGGTGTGGTCCCAGTCGCTCGTGATCGCCGTCATCATCCTCTTCAACTTCAGCGGCTGGCTGGGTGGCGCCACCTCCCTGGTGGTGGGCACCGCCCTGGCGTGGCTGGTCTACAACTACGTGACGCCGCCACCCGCCGCGATGCTGGCGGTGAACTGGCCGGTGGAGCTGCCGATCATCGGTTTCACCATCTGTACCATCGCTGTGCTGAAGATTGACCAGCGCATCCTGATCCAGGAAAAGCTGGACGGCATGGCGATTGCGCTGGGCACGGTGGCCCATGAGCTGCGTACGCCGATCCGCAGCATCGGCTCCACGGCGCTCGGCATGGGCCGGTACCTGCCGGGGCTGATCCGTTTCTATGAGGAAAACGAGACGCCGGAAAACTCACTGCACCTGCCGCGGGCCCATTTTGGCCTGCTCAAGGACGCGTTGCCGCGGATCCAGCTGGAGGTCGACCGCATGAACCACGGCATCGACGTGCTGCTGGTCAATGCGCGCGCCAAGTCCCTGCACGGGCCCAGCGAGGTTTTCCTTCTCGGCCAGGCCGTGGAGGAAGCGATCTCCCGCTACCCCTTTGAAGCCAGCCAGCGGGAGCTGGTGCGCGTGGATCTGGAAGAGAATTTCCTGATTCACGCGGACCAGAAGCTGATGGTCATGGTGTTGTTCAACCTGATCAAGAACGCGCTGCACGCGCTGGCGCGGGCAGGGCACGGCGATATCCGGCTGCGGCTGGAGCGCGGCACCCGGCGCAACCGGCTGATCTTCCGGGATACCGGCACCGGCGTGCCGGAGCGCGAGCTGCCGTCCATCTTCAAGCGTTTCCACACCTACCCGCGCAATGAGGGCACCGGCATCGGCCTGGCCTTTTGCCGTGAGACGCTCGAGGCCTGGGACGGGCGCATCCATTGCAGCTCGGTCGAACACGAGTACACGGAGTTCGTCCTCGAGTTCCCGCTTGCCAAGCCGCGCCCGGAGGGCGACGGCGCGGCAAGCTGAGCCTGCATCAGGCCGCGCCGTGCAGCGCTTCGAGGCTGGCTTGCAGCGTGGCCTGCATGGCCATCGGCGGGCGCGCCACCAGCGTGCGCGGCTTGCGCTGCGTGGAACGCCAGCCGGCCAGGTTCACCTCATCGCGGATTTCCGCGCAGACCTGGATCAGGCGCTCGATTTCCACGGCGGTGAGGTGGGCATGCATGGTCAGCCGCATCAGCGCGCGGTCCCGCGCGGTGGCCGGCGCGCAGAACACGGCGCCAAAGATCCCGCGTGACTGCAAGGCATTGCGCAGCACCAGCGTCTGCTCCTCGGTGCCAGACTCCAGCGCGATGATCTGCTCGGATCCTGCCGAGACGTTGTAGCCCAGCCCGGACAGCGCTTCGCGTACCTGAGCCGACACCGCGTGCAACTGCCTGCGGCGATCGTTCGCCCCGACGATGAAATCCGCTGCGGCGTCGAACCAGGCCAGTTCATGGCTGAGCAGCCCCGAACTGAAAATAGCCGGGCGCGATTCCGCAGCGAAATACCCCTTGAACGACGACGGGCACGTCACCAGCCCCGCGCGGCCGCCAAATGCCTTGGCCAGGCTGGCTGTCTGGAAGTGGACCCGCTTCGACAGTCCGAGCTGCGCCACCAGGCCCGCGCCGCCGGGGCCATGCGTACCAAGAGAATGTGACTCATCAACTACAATCACACTGCCGGTACGCTCCGCAACCTCCACGAAATCGGTCAGCGGGCACAGGCTGCCATTGGTGCTGTAGACGGAATCCACCACGATGATGCCGGGGCCCTCCTTACGGATCTGGCGCTCGGCGTGCTCCGCATCGTTGTGCATGAACGGCACGGCACGGGCGCGCGCCGCGTGGGCGCCTTCCCACAGCGACATATGGGCCAGCATGTCCAGGTAGACCGGCGTGCGCTCGTTGGCGATGCTCTGCAGCAGGCCCACATTGGCCACCCAGCCCGACTGGCAGAGGATGCTGTCCTCGGCGCCGCTGAACTGCGCCAGCTTGCGCTCCAGCCGGCTGGTGGGGTTGTCGCCGTACTGGAACACCGCCGACATCAGCAGCTCGCTCTCCGGCCCGCGCATGGCGGCCGTCTGCGCGCGCACCAGCTTGTCTTCGCCGAGCAGGCAAAGATAGTCGTTGCTGGAGAAATGCACGGCGTCGGGCCCCGGTTGCCGGCCGTGCAGCAGATGGCTGCCGCCCCAGCGCTTCTGTACGCGTTCCACCTCGTGGCCCGCCACCCGCGTGGTGACAAAATCCGGCCAGGCAGCCACCGTGGCGGCGGCCTGATGCGACGTACGGCTAGCTTGCAGGCAACCCGAATCCATATTGCTCATTACAACCCCCTTGAAGTACTCCGACTAAAGAAAATGGCCGAAACGGCCGATAAAGGTCGAGGCAACACAGGTGCATCCCGCGTCCTTTGTTTGCAATATAGGTTCCGGGGCGGAATGCAGCCTGCTGCATGTCTGATGTTGCGCCGACAAGCTATTCTGACGCGTGTCCGGGAATTCGCCTTGTTCCGTAGCAGACAAATGGCGCGGCGACGCCACGCCTAGATGTGGGCCAAGGCTTCGGCGGGCAAGCCGGCAGGCGGCAATGCGGCGGCCAGCGGCGCGCCGGCGGCGCGCGGGCTGGCCATGCCTTGGCGCAAATATTCTGTGGGGGCGTGGCCCAGCACGCGGCGGAACATGGTCGAGAAGGCCGCCGGGCTGTCGTAGCCGAAATCCAGGGCAATGCGCGTGACGGCGTCGCCGGCGGCCAGCCGGGACAAGGCCAGGACCACGCAGGCGCGCTGGCGCCATGCCGAAAACGCCATGCCGGTCTGCTCGCGGAAAAACCGGCTGAAGGTCCGGCTGCTCATGTGCAGCACCAGGGCCCAGCGTTGCGGCGAATCATGGGTGTCGGGCTGCCGGAGAAAGGCGTGGCATAGCGGCGCGAGCCGCGCATCGCGCGGCAGCGGAATATGCAAGGGCAGCGCCGTCATGCCCGCGATCTCATGCAGCAGCAGGGCGACCAGCGCGCCGTCCCGGCCGTCGGGATCGTAGTGCGCCGGCATCTCCACCGCACCAATCAGCAACTGCCGCATCAAGGCCGATATCCCCACCACCTGGCACGTATCGCCCGGCCCCGGCACGGCGCCGGGCTCGATATACAGGCTGCGCGTGCTGACGCCCAGCATCGTCACCTCATGCGCCATCCCCGGCGGAATCCACACCGCGCGCTGCGGCGGAACGATCCAGTTGCCATCGTGCGTCGCCACATGCATCACACCCGTCGCGCCATAGAGCAGCTGCGCGCGGCGATGGGCATGGCGCGGCAGCAGGTAGCCCTCGGGGTAGTCGGTGCCGATCGCAACCACGGGCCTGGGCACGTGGTCGTAGTCGTCGATGCGGACGTTGCGCATGGAAGGAAATGGCGGCGGAAGGGTGGAATGGCCGAAACACAAATATTATTGTCCAATCTTCGAAAGTTGGCCATGCCAACCGCACGTATCGTGGGCGCACCTGGAACCCACTCCGCCTTTGCGATGCTCTATCTCCTTTTTGTCCTGTTCGGCTGCCTGACTGGCTTGACCACTGTTTTGTTCGGCTTCGGCGGCGGGTTTGTGGTGGTGCCTTTGCTTTACCGCGCATTGAGCGCCGCCGATGCGCATGGGCCAGGCCAGTCCGCCATGCATATTGCCGTCGCGACCTCAACGGCGGTGATGATCCTGAGCGCCTCGCTCGCCACGCGCAAGCATCGCCTGGCAGGCAACATCCTGTGGTCCTATGTGTGGCCGCTGGGGGGATTCATCGGGTTGGGCGCCATCATGGGCGCCGGCGCCGCCACGCTGGCGAGCAGCGACGTGGTTCGCCTTGCCTTTGTGGCCTACCTTGGCGTCACGCTGCTGGATTGCCTGGCACGGCGCGGATTTCTCGCGCGCGCCGGGCAGGACTCACCGCAGCGGCTCGGGCAGGCGCAGACGGTGGCGGGCGGCCTGGCGATCGGCGCAGTCGCCACGTTCCTCGGCGTGGGGGGCAGCGTCATGACCGTGCCCCTGCTGCGCCGCCGCGGCCTGAGCATGGCGCAAGCCACGGCGATGGCGAACCCCTTGAGCCTGCCGGTTGCCGTGCCGGGCACCCTGGCCTATGTGGCCATGGCGTGGTACCAGCCGGTGGCGCTGGGCAGTGGTTATCTGGGGTACATCGACCTCGCCGCATTCGGCTTGCTATCGATCGGCGCCCTTGCCGGCATCCGCCTTGCCGCCCCGCTGGCCGGGCGCATCCCCGACCGCGTGCATGCGCGCGTCTATCTCGGGCTGCTGGCCCTGGTGATGGTCAGCATGATGTTCAAGTAAGCGCGAGCCTGGCGCCGGCCGCTCAGGCCATGACCCGCGCAGCGTCCGTGCGCGCCCACCAGCGATGCTCGCCCACGGCTTCCAGCAGTGCATCGTGCTCGGAGGCCCCATCCTTCTTGGCGAGCACCACGCCAGGGCCGGCAAAGCCGCCGTCGATCCCGGCTGCGCGCGCGGCGGCGGCAACCAGCATCGCGCCGGTGCCACCCGCGCCGATCGGCTTGTCATGCTTGTAGGCCTCGCAGATGAAGAGCACGGCAGCGGGGTCGGCCTGCAGCGCATCGACATCGCCTTGCGGCACATGGACGGCATCGAACATCACGGAACCCACCGAGGAGTGTCGGCCGGAAACAGCAGCAAAGACTGATCCAAGGCAGATAGCGTGCCAAGGGCGCATCGGCATGCACAGGCGCGCTCAGGCTGGTCCTTGCCAGGCAATGCCGGGCAATGCCGGGAAGGGCACGTGGAATTTTCATGGGGATGTCAATTGTGCCGGCAACTGTCTGCGGCTTGCCCCCATGTCCGCGGGGCTGCTGTAGGCCGGCACCGACAAACCGTCGCGCCTTCTCCCTACAGCCGGCGGGGCCGCCCTTTCGTAATGTGGAGGGGTGGCAAGGCAGGGCGCATCGCAGCGCCGACGCCAAGGCCCGCTTCATCGGCTGTCGTCTTCACGGCGCCACTCTCTTTGAGGTTCTGAAACCCTGGACCCTTGAACACTGTCTTTCAACACGCTGCAAGGAGCTCACATGGCTGACAAGAATATCTCCATACTGAACGACCTGATCGAAGTTTCGCGTGACGGCGAGCAAGGCTTTCTCAAGGCAGCGGAGGATGCCCAGAATCCTGAGCTCAAGTCACTCTTCGCCAGCCGCGCCACGGACATCGCCGCCGGCGTGAGGGAATTGCAGGCACAGGTGGCGGCGCTCGGCGGCAAGCCCGAGGAACACGGCAGCGTGGCCGGCGCGCTGCATCGCGGCTGGGTCAGTCTGCGCACGGCGGTGGCCGACCGCAACGATCTCGCCATTCTGGAAGAAACCGAGAAGGGCGAGGACGTGGCCAAGAAGAAGTACGCCGACGCGCTGCAGGAAACCGAGCTGAGCGTCGAAGTCCGTGCGCTGGTGGAACGCCAGTACCAGGGCGTGCTACGCAACCACGACCTGATCCGCGACCTGCGCAACCGCTATCGCGCAGCCTGAGGCCAGCCGCCTCCCGCACGTCAGGCTCGTCATGATCGGCATGTACGACGGTGCACCCACGTTCGTCGGCCAGCATCCTATGACCAGCCCGATTCTGCTCAACGAGAGGCAAGCCGGCGCTGCCGTCGAGGGCATGCTCCGGCGAGTGGTTTTCGGACTACATGGGGCGATTGACTTTGAATACCCACGGCCTATCGATTAAGCGATGAGCCTGTCCCGCCTGTTTGAGCGGCGTGCAACCGGGAGCACCAGCCGCGGATGCAATGCAAGCGAGTGTGACCAAACGCGACCGGGGCGGCACGAATCTCACGAACGGCGCAGGCTTGCTCCCCTTGAAATTTGGGTGGCCAATTACTATTTTATTTTTGCTCAGGCAGTCGCGACCATTGCGCGCTGCGTGTTTCTGTTTGTTTGCCAGCGGCTTGGCAGGTGGATGGGAGCGCGTTGCCCCTTCGCCTCCTTGCTGCGTCGAAGGAGGATACAACCATGAGCGATCTTTTCTTTGGAACTGACGTCTTCAGCGAACTCGACCGCATACAAAGGCAGATGGCGAGCTTGTTCGGCGGCTTCCCATCCAGCATCCGCTCCGGCCGCTTCGGGGCATTTCCCCCCGTCAATATCGGCGCCACGGACGATTCCATCGAGATCGTCGCGTTCGCACCGGGGCTCAAGCCAGACAAGTTCGAGGTGTCGATCGACAAGGGCTTGCTGACCATCAGCGGCGAGCGCGAAACGGCGCAAGCGGAGGATGATCCGGAGGTCCGGCTGTACGCGCAAGAGCGATTCACAGGCACGTTCCGGCGCGTCGTCGAATTGCCGCAGAGCGCCGACCCGGACAAAGTTCAGGCGCGCTATGCCAACGGCTGCCTGTCTATCAGTGTCGGTAAGCGCGAAGCCTCGAAGCCCCGGGCGATCACGGTCCAATAACGCGAGGAGAATGCCATGAACGAAACTACCCAAATGGTTGAACGCAACCAGAATGCGGTGACAAAAGATCAGGAAGACAGGTCGACGCCGACGATGACGCTGCTTCCCGCGGTCGACATCGTCGAGGACAGCAACGGCGTCACCCTCTGGGCCGACCTTCCAGGTGTGACCAGGGACAAGCTCGAGGTGAATGTTCACGACGGCAACCTCCATATCGAGGCGGAAGCGGTCGTGCCCACCCCCCAAGGACTGCGGGTGCAACACGCGGAAATTCGCCAGCCGCACTTCGCACGCGCTTTCTCGTTGAGTGCGGACCTTGACGCGTCGAAGATCGAGGCGAACCTGCAGGACGGCGTGCTCAAGCTGACGATCCCGCGTCGCGACGAAGCGCGCCCACGCCGCATTGCCGTCAACGTCGCGTGAGTTGCCGTCGCCCGCCGGGTAGCGGTGGCGTCCGCAAGGGCGCCACCGCAGTGCCCGCGGAAATTGGCTGGACATTCGGTGAGGACAAGATGAAAACCGATCTGGGTAAATGGAACCCCTTCAAGTTCCTACGCAAATCGACAGAGGACAGGCAGCCGACGGGCGAGTCATCAAATGTTCCCGCGCCAAGGCACCGGACACCGGACTGGCCTGACGTTTCGCGGCTGTTTTCAAGCGACCCATGGCGTGCGATGGGCGAGCTTCTGCATGAACCCTTCGCGGGCTTCGGGGGCCTGGATCGATGGTTCGGTGACTTCAGTTCGTCGCGCTTCCAGCCACGGATCGATGTGGTCGATGATGGCACGGCGCTGAGGATTACGGCGGAGCTGCCCGGCATGGATCGCGAGGACCTGCAGACCACCATCGAAGATGGCGCCCTGGTGTTGCGGGGTGAGAAGAAGCAGGACACTCGGAGCGAGGAAAACGGCTGCTACCGGCTGGAGCGGGCATATGGCGCCTTCATGCGCAGTATTCCGCTGCCAGATGGCGTCGACCTTGATCACGTCGAGGCGAACTTCGACCGCGGTGTATTGACGCTGCGTCTGCCCAAGACCGGCGCGTCGCAGTCTGCGGTGAGGAAGATCGAGGTGAAGTGAGCGGGAGATGCGAGCTGCCTCAAGGGCATGGACTCGCGTGAGCCTGCTGCGCTCCGCCGGGATGTTCCTGCTGGCCATGCAAGGTAGCACCTCCGCGGTTCCTTTCTGGCATACGCGGTGCTCGGAACGTGCGGTGCGGCTTGCAACCCTGCAGCGAATCCACGTGCGAAGCTGAGGTCTTGAAATCGCGGGACTGGCCTCTATTTCCGCGGAAAACGCTTCCCGAGAAGGAGACTTCGATGAAATTCGATTCTGAGTGGGTGACGCTAGGCAGGCATCGGGTGCGGCTCAAGTGCACGCGCGGCTTCCCTACCGAGCGGACGCGGCGCGTGGCGGAGTTGGTCACCATCGCGATCGATAACAACCTCAGCGCGCGGGCCCGGTTGGTGGAAGTCACGGCACAAGGCGATGCTTACGTGATCAGCATCGGCACGACGTTCGAAAAGGACAGAGAGGCGGCGCCCCACCTGGAGGTGGCCCTTGCCACGATGTTCGGCCTGGCGCTCGAGCAGGTCACGATTGACGTTGTTGTCGTCAGTCAAACAGAGGTGGATACGCATTTTGGCGTGTATGAGCGGATGCTGGCCGAAAAGCTCGGTGCCGTGCCGCCCATTCAGAGAAGCGCCAGAATTCGGCTTCTGGGCCAGTGACGCTCGTGGCGCGAATCCAGGCATCGGCGTTAAGGCTCTCAAGCACGAACAGTGTCAGGACTGGCCGGCCCGTCAAGCTCATGATCACGGTGATTGGATGAGGAGCAAGGCGATGAACATCCGTCCACTACACGATCGCGTCATCGTCAGACGTCTGGAGGCTGAACACAAGACGGCCGGCGGCATTGTCATCCCCGAAACTGCCGCTGAAATGCCGGACCAGGGCAAAGTCCTGGCCATCGGCCCCGGCAAGCGCCTGGGCGATGGCCGTGTCAGCGCGCCGAGCGTGAAGATCGGCGAGCGCGTGCTATTTGGCAAGTATACGGACAGCACCGTCAAGCTTGCAGGCGAGCACGTGCTGGTCATGCATGACGAGGACATTCTGTGCGTCGTCGGATAGAGGAAGGAACATAAGGCCAGAGTCTCGCGAGGAGTCTCATCATGGCAGCCAAGGAGATCCAGTTTCAGGAGTCCGTCGCCGCCACATCGTGGCGGGTGTCAACCTGCTGGCCAACGCGATCAAGGTCACGCTCGGTCCCAAGGGGCGTAATGTGGTCCTCGAGCGATCGTTCGGGGCCCCGTTGATTACCAAGGATGGCGTGTCGGTCACCAAGGAAATCGAGCTTCGCGACAAATTCGAAAACATTGGGGGCCCAGTTGGTCAAGCAGGTTGCGGCCAAGACTTCCGACGTGGCCGCGTGGCGGTCTCCGGCCATGACAGCCGCGCGCGCTGCCGACCTTGTGCTGGGCGGCACGCCCGGGTGCGGGACGGCTTCGCCGGCTGCCTGTGCGCGCTGGCCGACGCGCCGGAGCCCGGCACTGCCTGCGCGCCCGCGATCGGCGCAGGATTGGCATCCCGCCCATAAGCCTTCTAAGATCAAGTCACACTCACCCGTCCAGGGACATGACCATGACCAATGCGAGCAAACCTGCAGCGCCGACGCCTCACAAGGCGCCCGCACCATCCAAAACCAAGCCATCGCCTGCCAGCAAGGCCGACCACGCGGAAGAAGAGCTCGACGAAGCCCTGAGGGAAACCTTTCCCGCAAGCGACCCGATTTCGGTGGACCACGGACGCGTCACCCGGCCTGCGAAGTAGCCCCTGCACCGGGCCGCCCCGCTAGACCAGTTGCCGCAGCTGCGCGACGACTTTCATCAGTTGCCCGTGCGCCACGATCACGCCTGACTCGTCCTGCAGCGCTTGCTGGTAGCGGTCACGAAACGCCGGGGCGCTGTCGGGTCCAAACAGTTTCTCGGTGGCCGCGGCCACCGCCTTGCAGGTTTCATCGTGATGCTCGGGCGCGTCCAGCTCTTCGTCGATCTCGATGATCAGCCGCGAGAGCGGGTCCAGCCAGCGGAAATAGGTCTCCTCGGTCACAACCTGCACGAACAGCCCGGCCGGGATCGGGCCATGCAGGCGTTCGTACTCCACGCGATTCAGCGCGATCACTTCCTTGTGCACCTTCAGGAGCGCGGCCCGCAGGGCGCGCAGGCCGCTGCGGCGATCCTCCTGCTTGGCCAGGAATTGCTCGTGTGACATAGCCGTTCTCCTTTTCTTGTTGGCTCAGTGGGGCTGCTTGTCAGTATAGGCAGGAGGGCGCGCCCGGCGGTGGGCGCGTGGCTTGGCAGCAACCCCTAGGGTTAGCGCTGGCTTGCCTTGCGGGATGCCTTGTTGGCATACATGGCCGCATCGGCCTCGGCCAGCAGCGCGGTGGTGCCATCGTGGCGCGCCGCATCGAACTGGACGGAGCCGACGCTGAACGCGATGTCATAACCTCGCGCCGCCTGCTCGTTGATCGCATCCATGGCCGTCTTCAGGCGTGCCAGCGTGGCTTGGCACAGCGCGGCGTCGGAGCTGGTCAGCAGCGCCACGAACTCATCGCCGCCCAGGCGGCCGATCACATCGGAGTCACGCAGCGACTGGCGCAACTGCGCGGCAAAGACTGACAGGGCGCGGTCGCCTTCGGCATGGCCGAAGCGGTCGTTGATGCCTTTGAAACCATCCAGGTCGAAGAACAGCAGCGTGGCGGGCTTGTCCAGCCGCAAGCACACATTGAGCGCGTGTTGCGCCAGCGCCGAGAAGCCGCGGCGATTGGACAACAGCGTCAGCTCGTCCATGGTGGCCAGTTGCAGCGCGGCCAACTCCTGCTCGGCCATGCGAGCCAGATCGCGCAACAAGGCGCGGTCTTCCTCGCCGAACTCGCGCGGCTGCACGTCGATCAGGCACAGCGTACCCAGCTTGCTGCCGTTGGCCACCGACAACGGACAGCCCGCATAAAAGCGGATGCCGGGCTCGTCCACGACCAGCGGGTTGTCGTGAAAGCGTTCGTCGAGCAGCGCGTCGGGCACCAGCAGGATGCCGTCATCGAGGATCGCGTGCCCGCAGAACGAGACCTCGCGAGGGGACTCGGTGGAAGACAAGCCAATGCAGGACTTGAACCACTGGCGGTTGGCGTCTACCAGGCTGACCAGCGCAATGGGTACGCCAAACAGGCGCCGCGCCAGCCGGGTCAGGCGGTCGAAGCGCTCTTCCGCCGAGGTATCGAGGATATTCAGGGCACGCAGCGTGTCCAGCCGAAGCTGTTCGTTGGCGGGGATCGAAGGCGGCGTCATAGGGGTTCGGCGACTGGCAGGGGATGGTGTGCGACATCACGCTCTCGGGCTGCGATTGCACGCGCACCGCCTGTATATCGGCATACCCGGCGCGTATTGTAGTGGCTTGCGGAATTCAAACAGGCAATCGAAGAGGCAATCGAACAGGCATTCGAACAGGCATTCGAACAGGCATTCGAGCGATGTCCATGGCCTCAGCAGCGCAGCCGCGCCTGCTGATCGCGCAGGTTGCGGTAGCGCCGGCGGTAGTCCTCCTGCTCTGGCAGGCGAGCCCGGCGGCGCGCACTGTAGTCGGACTCCAGCAGCCGCATCTGGTTGGCCAGCCAGTAACACTGGTTGACCTCGGTGCGGGCGGCCTCGTTTTGCTCGCGCACCAGCCGCGCCTGGTATTCGCGCTCCTCCGCCTCGCGCTTTTTCAGGAACTGCTGGTTGGCCGCGTCGGTAGCCGGTTCGGGGCTGATACGAGAGAGATTGCCGCCCAGCGCCGCGCCCTGCCAGCCGGCCGGGCACGGGGCGTCGGTGTAGAGCGTTTTGTTGCCGCTTACGCATTTGCCGGCGTGGGCCGCGCCCATGCAGCAGACAAGCGCAAGCAGGACAAGCCAGTGCCGCATGGCAGTCTCCCGTTGGCACCGCCGGTGGCGGCCGCCGTGATTGTCGATCTGGAATCTGGTGGGCGTGTGCGCAACCCGGCCCATATTCTTGTCCGTCCCAGGGCGGCTTGTCCAGCGGTGCCGACCGTTCTCCCATGATCCTGGCGCCCTTGCATTCTCGGCAATAGAATCAGATTTGAGACGTTCTCCTTGCATCAAGGAGAACTACACGTGGAAGGCGGCATCAGCTGTCACCGCTCGGCATCCTCGTCCAGCACGCCGATCAGGTCAGCCGCCACCGAGCGCCGCGCATCCGCCGCCCGGAAGTACCGCACCAGCGTCGCCACGCTGGTGTGCCCCGTCATGGCCATGGCCTCGGCCATCGGCACCTGGCGCGAAGCGGCCTCGGTCACAAAGCCCGAGCGCAGCGAGTGCGCCGAGAAATCTCCCTCCAGCCCGGCCGCCTCGCAACGCTGCCTGACGATCTTGCGCACGGCGGCGTCGGACAGCGCTTCGCCCACATGCCCGCCACGGCGCACGCGCCGGAAGATCGCGCCATCGCCAATCGCTGCCGCCTTTAGCCAGGCCTCCAGCGCCGCGCCCGCCGCGCCGATCACCGGCTTGGCGTTGTCCGGCAGGTCGGCTCCGGCCTGGTTGGTCTTGGACCAGCCCAGTTGATAGACGAACTCGCCCGGCGCGAGGCGCCGCAGGTTGGCCAGGGTGGCGCCCGCCACCTCGGAGCGCCGCCGGCCACCGCTGGACCAGGCGAACAGCAGCAGCGCACGGTCGCGCAGGCCGATCAGCGAATCGTCGCAGGTCTCCAGTAGCCGGGATAACGGCTCACGCGTCAGCGCCGCCTTGCGCGCCGGGCGCTCGCCGCGCTTGGCATAGGCCCGGCGCGTGCGCGCCACCAGCTCACGCACGGCCGCGTCGGCACAGGGGTTATCCAGGTTTTCCAGCCGATGCGCCTTGGCAATCACGGCCAGCCGGTGCATCAGCGTGGCCAATGCCGGCGGGCCTGTACGCGCCTTGAGGCCACGCGCGACCAGTGCCGCGTCGATGGCCGGCGGCAATTCGCTGACCGGGCCCTGGGGCGTGGTCCGCGTGGCGTGGTCTACGACAAACTGGATGATGACCGCCGGCTGCAGGGGAAGGGCGATCGGCTGGCCGTAGCGCAGCGCGAACCAACCTGCCCAATACCGTAGGGCGGAACGATAGCTGGCCACCGTGTTGGCGGATTCGCCCTCGCGGTACAGCGCTTCGGCGGCCTGGCGGCCAAGCGGGTCGAGTTCGGACGGGCGCAGCGGCGCGGGAAAATCGGCATGAGCGAGCTTCAGGCTGGAGGAATCGGGGTGCTTTGGCGAGTTTTCGGCCTTGTCACCGAGGAATAAGAGTGGCCCTTGTGAAATCATAATAAATATGATGTATGCTGTATTAAATTATACACCAACACCAGATAAGGCGCGATAACCATTCATTATCGTGCCTTATCTTTGGGGCGAGATCCAACGCCGCCAAAAAACTTGCCCGGACCATGCAAAACGCCAATCTGCCCGCCACGCGCTCCCGTTCCATCACCCAGCAAGATGTCTGGCAAGCCGCCGATGCCTTGCTGCTGGCCGGCCAGCGCCCCACCATCGAACGGATCCGGCTGCATCTTGGGCGCGGCTCGCCAAACACCGTCAGCCCGCACCTGGATGCCTGGTTCGCCGGGCTGGGCGCCCGTTTGCAGGACCCGCAGGCGTTTGCGGCGCCAGCGAACCTGCCTGAGCCAGTGAACCAGGCCGCACGCTATCTATGGGATGCGGCACAAGCCGAGGCCCGGGCCACCGTGTCGGCGAGCTATGCCACGCGAGAATCGGAACTGGCGCTGGCGAGGGCAGCCGTCGAGGCGGAGCAGGCCGCGCTGGCGCAGGAGCGCGCCATCCTGATGGCAAAACTGGACGCCGCCGACAACGCCCTGGCCGAACTGGCGCGCGCCCGCGATGAAGCCAGCGAACGCGCCGCCCGCGCCGAGGCGCAACTGGTGGCGCAGCAAGCGGAGAACGACGCCATGCGTGCCGCGCTGGGACGCGCGCAGCAAGAGAAGGACGCGCTGCTGCGCGATACCGCTAGCCAGCGCGCCGCCTGGGACAAGGAGCGCGAAACCATGGCGGATCGATTTGGCGCCAATGAGCGGCGCATGGCGCTGGAACTGGACGGCGCGCGGGTAGCGCTGCGCGAAGGGCAGCGTCAGTTGGACAACGAGCGCAAGGCGGCCCAGCAAAAACTGGCCGACGCGGCCGAAGCCGCGGGGCGGCAGGCCGAGGAACTGGCAAAGGTAGGGAATGCCGTGGCTGTGCTGGATGAGCGGGTCCGGCAGCAGGATGGCTTGCTGGCCGAGTACCGGCAGCAATTGGAAAACCGGGGAGAGCCGGACGCGGATATCGCGCGGGCAGCACGCCCGCCAATACGAAAGAGTCGCCCGATCAGGCCCGCCCGGCCACCGAGATTCAAGGTGTGAGGAGGGTCTATCCTGATGCTAGATCTAGCATTGACAGTAGGGCGCAACCGGTTGAATTTATTGGAAATCTCCGGAATGTTTCCACACCGGAACACCTAACACCTGACATTTGGACATGCCGATAAGCCATTGATCTTCATGCATTTCCATGACCCGACTCCTTTATGTCCCCCTTAGCAAGTGCTTCTGGATTTTCCCGCTCGTGGTCTTCGGCAGCGCATCGACAAAGTGATACCGGCGCGGCCGCTTGTAGGCAGCCAGGCGGTCGCCATGCACCAGGAAGCCGTCGAGCAATGCCGCGGTAGCTTGTGCCCCGGGCTTGACCACCACATAGGCGCCGACAACCTGCCCCCAGGTAGCATCCGCCTCGCCGATGACCGCCACTTCCAGCACGGCAGCGTGCTCGATCAGCGCATCCTCGACTTCCCGCGGATACACGTTCTCGGCGCCCGAATTGATCATGTAGTCGATGCGATCGCGCACCCACAGGTAGCCGTCCTCGTCCAGGCTGCCGAGGTCGCCGGTGTGGTACCAGCCGTGGGCCAGGGCGCGCGCATTGGCATCCGGGCGGTTCAGGTAGCCGGCCATCATGCACGGGCCGCGCACCAGGATCTCGCCGACTTCTCCGGGTGCGCAAGGCTGGGCCGGATCGGTCGGGGCGTCGTCCTCGCGCAGCACTGCAACCACCAGGTCGTGATTGAGCGAGGGCAGGCCGGCCGAGCCGGCGTGGCTGAGCTGCTCATGCGGATACAGCACGGACATGCAGGGCCCCATCTCGGTGGTGCCATACACCTGCACCAAGCCCGCGCCAACCACGCGGTCCCACTCGCGGATCAGGTGCGGCGCCATCGATGCGCCGCCGTACTCCACCAGCCGCAGCGACGACACATCGCGCGCGTGGGCGTCCGGGTGGTTGAGCAGCATGCCGACCATGGTCGGCGCGGCGAAGAAGTGCGTGACTTTCTCGGCCTCGACCAGTTGCCAGGCCTCGCCGGCATCGAAGCGCCGCTGCAGCACCTGCGTGGCGCCCAGTTGCAGGCGCGGCAGGAAGCTGGTGTGCAGCTCCGCCGTGTGGTTCAGCGGCGCAATCGACAAGCCCACGTCCTCGCGCGACAGCGTCATGGCCTGATGCATCATGGCGTTGTGCGCGAGCTTGCTGCGGTGCGTGTGCAGCACGCCCTTGGGGCGGCCGGTGGTGCCGCTGGTGTACATCAGGATGCAGGGATCGTTCTCAATCACGGCGATGCCGGGCGCGTCATGCGGCTGCCCCGCGGCCAGCGTGGCCAGGTGGTGCGTGGCAAAGGCCGGTGCCGGCTCGGGGTCCGCGTAGATCCAGCGTGTTGTGCCCGAGGCCAGCTCGGCGGCTTTTTCCACCACGGCGCAGCCTTCCTGCTCGAACAGCAGGGCGCTGGCCTTGCCGTCCTCCAGGATGAAGGCCAGTTCCTGCGCGGCCAGCCGGTAGTTGATCGGATTAAAGATCGCGCCTACCCGGGCCGCCGCCAGCATGCTGAAAACAAAGGCTGGCGTGTTGTAGAGGAACGCCGCAACCACATCGCCATGGCCTACGCCGATCGACAGCAGCGCATGGGCGTGGCGGTTCACCTGCGCGTCCAGCTCCGCATAGGTCCAGGTGCGGCGGCTCGGTCCCATGCCGGCGACCAGCGCGGTCTTGCGTGGCAGGTAGCGCGCGGGCCAGGAAAGGGTGTCGCCCAGGGTAAGGACGTGGCTCAAGGCAATGCTCCAACAGCGGGGGTGGGGGGGCGCCGGCGGGCAAGGCAAGCCGGCAAGAACGGCCGAAAGAAAGCGGTCGAATATAAAGCCAGCGTCTCTTTTTGGGAAATAACGATTTGCACTTTGCATATATGGATCCGCCAGGGCGCCCTGCGCCGAAGCCAATTGACGCAAGACGTCATGCCCGCAACTCGCTATCGTGCCAGCAAGGCCGGCGAGCCATGACTCGCCGATGACAACGGCAATCGATGACTGAGGCGAAAGGGGAAGCGCGTCCATGAACAAGCAAAGTCGGCAGGGCAAGGAAAACGTGCGGATAGGCGGCGCCTCCGGTTTCTGGGGCGACAGCGCAATCGGCCCGGTCCAGCTGGTGGACAAGGGCGACATCGACTACCTGGTGTTCGACTACCTGGCTGAGCTCACCATGTCGCTGCTGGCGGCGGCGCGGCTGAAGAACCCGGAAGCTGGCTATGCGCTGGATTTTGTCACCGGGGCCCTGCGCTCGGTGCTCAAGCCAGCCATGGAAAAGGGCATCCGCATCGTGAGCAATGCCGGCGGCGTGAATCCGCGGGCCTGTGCGGCGGCGGTGCGCAAGCTGGCCGAGGAGCTCGGCGTGACGGTGCGGGTGGCGGTGGTCGATGGCGACGACCTGCTGCCGCAGCTCGACGCGCTGCGCGAGGCAGGCACGCGCGACATGCAAAGCGGCGCCGCGATGCCGGCCCGCATCCTGACGGCCAACGCCTACCTGGGTGCCATGCCGATCCGGGCCGCGCTGGATGCCGGCGCGGATATCGTGATCACCGGGCGCTGCGTGGACAGCGCGGTGACGCTGGGCGTGCTGATGCACGAGTTCAACTGGAGCCCCACCGACTACGACCTGCTGTCCGCGGGCAGCCTGGCGGGGCACATCATCGAGTGCGGCTGCCAGGCCACCGGCGGCCTGCACACCGACTGGGAGCAGGTACCGGACTGGGCCAATATCGGCTACCCGGTAGTGACCTGCCGGGCGGATGGCACCTTCCTGGTCGGCAAGCCGCCCGGCACCGGCGGGCTGGTCAGCCCGGCCACCGTCGGCGAGCAGATGCTATACGAGATAGGCGATCCGGCCGCCTACCTGCTGCCTGACGTGATCTGCGATTTCACCGGCGTCACGCTGCGCCAGGCCGGGACGGACCTGGTGGAAGTCCAGGGCGCCAAGGGCCGCCCGCCTAGCGCCAGCTACAAGGTCTCGGCCACCTATGCCGACGGCTATCGCTGCTCGGCGCAACTGACCATCGTGGGCTTCGATGCCGTGCGCAAGGCGCGCCGCAGCGGCGAGGCCTTCCTGGCACGCACGCGCGGCATGCTGGCACGGGCCGGGCAGCCGGATTTCACCGAGACCCGGCTGGACGTGCTGGGCACCGCCGCGGCCTTTGGCCCGCATGTGCCGCAACCTGCCTTGTTCGAGGCGGTGATGTGGCTGGCGGTGACGCATCCGGACAAGCGCGCGCTGGAGATGTTCGCGCGAGAGATTGCGCCGGCAGGCACTTCATGGTCGCCCGGCACCACCGGGGTAGGCGGGCGGCCATCCGTCAGCATGGCCATCAAGCAGTTTCCCTTCCTGGTGCCAAAAACGCGGGTCCAGCCCGCCGTGTGGCTTGACGAGCAGCCGGTGCCGCTGCCCGCGACCATGGCCTGCGCAAGCGATGCGCCAAGTGGCACGGTGCCGGCGGCCGAGCCAGCCCGCGCGTCGACGCCATCTGCCGCTACCGAGCCTGCCGCAGACTGGGTCGATGTGCCGCTGATCCGGCTGGCGTACGGGCGTAGTGGCGACAAGGGCGATTTTTCCAACATCGGCATCATCGCGCGCGACGCCGCCTACCTGCCGCTGATCGCAGCGCAGTTGACAGAGGCTGCGGTGGCCGCGTTCCTTGCGCACAACGTCAAGGGCAGGGTGACGCGTTACTTCCTGCCCGGCATCGGCGCCTTCAACTTCCTGTGCGAGCAGGCGCTGGGCGGCGGCGGCATGGCGTCGCTGCGCAACGATCCGCTGGGCAAGGGGATGGGCCAGGTCCTGCTGGCCATGCCGGTGCGGGTGCCGCCGGCGCTGGCGCGGGCACTGGGCGCCTGAGCCAGGCCGGATGGGGTCTATCCCGATGCCGACGGCATGCGGCATCGGGATAAACCCCCATCCGGCGCCTCTTCAGCCGCCTTCGCTGGCATCATGACGCTGGCGCGCAAGGCCGCAGGGCGGCTGCCCGCGCGTTCTTGCCGAACCAGGCGCCAGCCGTCAGCCACATCAGCCACATCAGCCACGCGCGGCGCCGCGAACAGTGAGACCCAGATGCAGCCAGTTTTGCCATGCACACCGGACGCCACGGACCTGCCATGCAGGCGCCCGAGCGGAAGTTTCATGTGGATCGACCCCGACCGCGTGCTCTACGTTGGGCTGCTCGGCGCGCCGTCGGTGCGCTCGATCGGCGCCATCCTGCTTTATGTGGCGCTGGACGCGCCGTTTCGCCTGAGCGTGGCGGATGGCGAGTGGGAAACCGCCGAGATCGCCTTCGTGCCGCCCTACGCTGCGCACCGCATCGCTTCCGACAGCCGCAGCCTGTGCGGCTTCCTGATCGAGCCCGAGACCGTCGATATGTCCCGCTTGCCCCTGCCGCTGCGCGGTCCGGGCGGCGCACTGGCGGCCCCGCGGATGGCGCAGCATGCGCGCGACCTGATCACCCAGTTGCGCGGCATGCGGCGGCCGGAGCTGGGCGCCGGGCTGCTCGATGCGCTGCTGCTGGGCGAGCCGCTGGCGCCGCGTGCGCTCGATCGGCGCATCGATGCGGCGGTGCGTCAGATCAAGGCCGACCCGGGCGGGCGTAGCGCCGCCAGCGACCATGCGCGCGACGCCAACTTGTCGTTTTCCCGCTTCCTGCACCTGTTCAAGGAGGAGGTCGGCACGCCGTTCCGCACGTTCCGCACCTGGAAGCGCGCCCGCAGCCTGCTGCACTACGTCACCCAGGAGGCCAACCTGGCCGAGGTCGCGCTGGATACCGGCTATCCGGATTCCACGCACTTCAGCCACTCCATCCGCCGCGTGTACGGTCTCAAGCCGCGCGACATCTTCGCGGGCTCGCGCAAGCTCGCGCTGCATGGCCTGCCGCCAATGACTGCCTATCGCCCCGCGTAGCTGGCCAGGCGGCGATCACTTTGCACAAGACCAATGGCGCGCCGCGCGCCAGAATCGAAGCCATCGAACCTTGCCAAGCCTGCCGCCAACGGCAGCCGGATACGCCCCATGAAAGCAACCTGCCAGGACCTGCTGGACGAGTACCGCGAGCTGGCCGCCCTTTGCGCCACGCTCACCCCCGCGCAATGGCGCGAGCCAAGCGCCTTCTATGACTGGAGCGCCTGGGACGAGATCGCCCACCTGTGCTACTTCGACCAGACCGCGCTGCAGGCTGCCACCGACCCGCAAGCCTTCCTGCGCGACGCGCAAGCGCTCAATGCGCTGATGGCAGGAGGCGGGCATATCAGCGCCGTGGCGCGCGATACCTACGGCCACCTGGACGGCCCCGCCTTGCTGGCGTACTGGCAGCCACTGTACGAGCAGCTGGTGCGCACGCTGGCCGCGCTCGACCCCAAGGCCCGCCTGCCCTGGTACGGTCCACCCATGAGCGCCCGCAGCTTTGCCACCGCGCGGCTGATGGAGACCTGGGCCCATGGCCAGGACATCTGGGATACGGCGGGCCAGGCCCGCGCGCCCACCGCCCGCCTCAAGCACATCGCGCATATCGGCGCCACCACCTACGGCTGGACCTTCGTCAACCGCGGTGAGCCGGTGCCGGGGCCCGCGCCTTATATCGCGCTGAGCGCGCCCGATGGCAGCGTGTGGACCTGGAACGAACCGCAGCAGAACAACTACGTGCGCGGCAGCGCGGAAGATTTCTGCCTGCTGGTCACGCAGCGCCGCCATCTGGACGATACCCGCCTGCAATACAGCGCCGGGCCGGCCCGGCAATGGCTGGCGCAGGCCCAGTGCTTCGCCGGGCCGCCCGCCACCGGGCCGGCTGCCGGCACGCGCGTGTTGCGCACGGCTTCGGCAGGGTGAACGGCACCGCAGCGCCCATTCAGGCCGCGCACGGCGAGCCGCTGGTCCCGGCGCTTGCCGCCGGGATCGACGCAGCGCTGCGCAAGCTCAGCGCCGACGCCGGCGAAACCTGCCTCTCCGAGCACGCCTTCGCCAACCTGTACCTGTTCCGGCAAGCGCACGCCTACCGCTATGTCGGCGGCGACCATCCGCATATCAGCGGTGTGACCTATGACGGCGCGCGCCACGTGCTGCCGCTGTTCGCGCTGGAAACCGCACCGGTTGACGTGCTGCGGGCGCTGCTGCGCGAGCACGCCTGCTTCTATCCGCTGTCCACGGCCCAGGTCGCGCGGCTCGACCCCGCCATCTTCACCTGGACGGCATCGCGCGCCGACGCCGACTATCTCTATCCCGCCGCCAACTTCACAGCCTATCGCGGCACGACGCTGGCCAAGAAGCGCAACCTGATGAAGCAACTGCTGGCCACGCATGCCGTCACCGCGCGCGCCTACCACCCGGGGCTGGCCGACCAGGCCCTGGCCGTGCATGAAGGCTGGATGCAAGCCAAGCACAAGGCGCACGGCGAAGCCGACGACACCCCCTGCGGCGAGGCCCTCCAACACGCCGAACGACTCGGCCTGGAAGGCTTCCTGTACGAGATAGCAGGGCAGCCCGTGGGTTTCGTGCTGGCGCAGGAGATCCGCCCAACGGTCTTCGCCATGCGCTTCGCCAAAGGCCTGGCAGCCTGCAAGGGCATCTACCAGTACATGTTCCACCACTTCTGCACGGCGTATCCACGCCCGGTAGCGTGGCTGAATTTCGAACAGGACATGGGGCTGGACAACTTCCGTCAGACCAAGCTCTCCTATGCGCCGAGCGCGTTGCTGCCGAAGTTCAGGGTGCAATTGCGGGTGAGTTGACGTACTTCCGGCATCTGTCACACAAAGGCACAAAGGCAGATCGACGCAAAGGCAGAACGGCGCGAAGCAGCACAGCCAGTTCTCGCAAGACCCTGCCGGCTCCCACCCCTACCATGGCTTCACACCGGCGCACCGCCCCTGAACAGTGAACCCACATGGCAAATATCGAATCCAGACTCTCCGCCGGCAGTGAAGCATTCCAGGCCAACCGCGCCGGCATGCTGGCACTGCTGGAGCGTATCCGCGCCTTCGAGCAGCGCGCCGCCAGTTTGTCCGCCGCCTCGCGCGAGCGCTTCGAGAAGCGCGGGCAGTTGCTTCCGCGCGACCGGCTGGCATTGCTGCTGGACCCGGGCGCACCGTTTATCGAATTGTCGTCGCTGGCCGGGCTGGGGCTGGACAACCCCGACCTGGACAAGAGCGTGCCCGGCGGCGGCCTGATCGCGGGCATCGGCTTTGTGTCGGGCCTGCGCTGCATGATCAGCGCCTCGGACTCAGGCATCAACGCCGGCGCCTTGCAACCCAAGGGGCTGGACAAGCAGCTGCGGGTGCAGGAGATCGCGCTCGAGAACAAGCTGCCCTATGTGCAGCTGGTGGAGAGTGCCGGCGCCAACCTGATGACCTACAAGGTCGAGGATTTCGTGCGGGGCGGCAACCTGTTCCGCAACCTGGCGCGCCTGTCGGCCGCCGGGCTGCCGGTGGTGACGGTGACGCATGGCTCGTCCACGGCGGGTGGGGCTTACCAGACCGGCTTGTCGGACTACATCATCATGGTGCGCGGCCGCTCGCGCGCCTTCCTGGCAGGCCCGCCGCTGTTGATGGCAGCGACGGGCGAAGTGGCCACCGAGGAGGAGCTCGGTGGCGCCGTGATGCATACCTCGGTCTCCGGCCTGGGCGACTACCTGGCCGAGGACGACCGCGATGCGCTGCGCATCGCCCGCGAGATCCTGGGCAAGATCGACTGGCACCGCGACCAGCCCGCCGCCGCGCCGCGCAGCTACAAGCCGCCGCGCTTTGATGCCGAGGAGCTGCTCGGCGTGATGCCGATGGACCATAAGCGGCCGGTCGACATGAAGGAGGTGATCGCGCGCATTGCCGACGATTCCGACTTCCTGGAGTTCGGCGAGAACTACGGCGGCGCCACCGTATGCGGCCATATCAAGATCGAGGGCTGGCCGCTGGGCATCATCACCAACAACGGCCCGATCGATCCGGCCGGCGCGACCAAGGCCACGCACTTTATCCAGGCCTGCTGCCAGTCGCGCACGCCCATCCTCTACCTGAACAACACCACCGGCTTCATGGTGGGCCGCAGCTATGAGGAAGCCGGCATCATCAAGCACGGCTCCAAGATGATCCAGGCGGTGAGCAACGCCACCGTGCCGCAGATCACGATCTATTGCGGCGCGTCGTTCGGCGCGGGCAACTACGGCATGTGCGGGCGCGGCTTCCACCCGCGTTTCTGCTTCTCCTGGCCCAATGCCAAGACCGCCGTGATGGGCGGCGAGCAGGCCGCGCGCACCATGGCCATCGTGACCGAGGCCGCCATGAAGCGCAAAGGCGGGCAGGCCGATGCCGACCAGCTGGAAGCACTGCAGAAAGGCATCGTCGAGCGTTTCGACCGCCAGATGAGCGTGTTTGTCACCAGCGCCCACGTGCTGGACGACGGCGTGATCGACCCGCGCAATACGCGCGCGGTGCTGGCCAATGTGCTGGCGGTCTGCCGCGAGGGTGATGCCAGGACGCCGCAAGCCATGCAATTCGGGGTTGCGCGGCCCTGACGACCAGCGACTCAGCCAGAACAGACATGCAAAAGAACGAACGGAGACCAGCGACATGCTACTGACACCCGAACACGAGGCGCTGCGCGCCACCATCAAGCGATTTATCGCCGAGCAGATCAATCCGCACGTGGACGCCTGGGAAGAGGCCGAGATCTTCCCCGCGCATGACGTCTTCCGCAAGATGGGCGATCTGGGCCTGCTGGGCCTGTCCAAGCCGGAAGAGGATGGCGGCATGGGGCTCGATTACTCCTACAGCGCGGTGCTGGCGGAAACGCTCTCCGACATCAACTGCGGCGGCGTGCCCATGGCCATCGGGGTGCAGACCGACATGGCTACCCCGGCCCTGGCCCACCACGGCAGCGCGGAGCTGCGCCGCGAATTCCTGGCGCCCGCGATCCGCGGCGAGTACGTGGCCTGCCTGGGCGTCTCGGAGGTGGGCAGCGGCTCCGACGTGGCCTCGATCAAGACCACTGCAAGGCGCGACGGCGACGACTACATCATCAACGGCGGCAAGATGTGGACCACCAATGGCACCCAGGCAGACTTCTGCTGCGTGCTGGCCAATACGTCGGACGGAGCGCCGCACCGCAACAAGACGCTGATCGTGGTGCCAATGAAGACCCGCGGCGTTTCAGTGGCCAAGAAGATCCGCAAGATCGGCATGGACTCGTCCGATACCGCGCAGCTGTACTTCGACGACGTGCGGGTGCCGCAGCGCTATCGCATCGGCGAGGAAGGCATGGGCTTTACCTACCAGATGGAACAGTTCCAGGTAGAGCGCCTGTGGGGCGCGCTCAGCTCCGCCAGCCGATGCGCCAAGGCGATCGATCTCACCATCGAGTACACCAGCGAGCGCAAGGCATTTGGCCGCTCCATCCTGGACAACCAGTGGGTGCACTACACCTTGGCCGAGCTGCAGACCGAGGTCGAAGCGCTGCACGCCCTGTGCTGGCGCGCCGTGGAGATGATGGTGCGCGGCGAGGATGCCACCCGCCTGGCCACCATGGCCAAGCTCAAGGCCGGCCGGCTGTCGCGTGAGGTGGCGGACCGCTGCCTGCAGTTCTGGGGCGGCATGGGCTACGTGCTGGAGAGCCCGATCTCGCGCATTTTCCGGGACGGGCGGCTCACCTCCATCGGCGGCGGCGCCGACGAAGTCATGATGCAGATCCTGTGCAAGTTCATGGGCACCTTCCCCCAGTCGAAGTAAGCGTTCAAAGCTAAAGACAAGAGAGCAGACCAGGCCACCATGAAGCAGCCCACGCCATTCCAAAAGATCCTGATCGCCAACCGGGGCGAAATCGCCTTGCGCGTGATGCGCAGCGCCACCGCGCTGGGCTACCGCACGGTGGCGGTCTACTCCAGCGCCGATGCCGGCGCGCGCCATGTCCAGGAAGCCGGCCAGGCGGTGTATATCGGCGAGGCGCAACCGGCGCAGTCCTACCTGCGCATCGACGCCATCATCGAGGCAGCGCGGCGTTGCGGCGCCGATGCCGTGCATCCCGGCTACGGCTTCCTGGCGGAGAATGCCGCTTTTGCCCGCGCCTGCCGCGAAGCGGGGCTGGTATTCATCGGCCCGTCGGCCGAGTCCATCGTGGCCATGGGCAACAAGGCCGGCGCCAAGCGGCTGATGATGGCCGCGGACGTGCCGTGCATCCCGGGCTACCAGGGCGAGGACCAGGACGAGGCGCGCCTGTGCGCCGAGGCCGAGCGCATCGGCTTCCCGGTCATGATCAAGGCCACGGCAGGCGGGGGCGGGCGGGGCATGCGGCTGGTGCCGCACGCGCGGGCCTTTCCCGAGCTGCTGCGCAGCGCGCGCTCGGAAGCGCAGGGCGCCTTCGGCGACCCCGAGGTGATCCTGGAGCGGGCCGTGGTGGAACCGCGCCATATCGAGATCCAGATCCTGGCGGACCGCTATGGCAACGCCATCCACCTGGGCGAGCGCGATTGCTCGGTGCAGCGGCGCCACCAGAAGCTGATCGAAGAGGCGCCATCGCCCGCGGTGAGCGCCGAGCTGCGGGCCCGCATGGGCGCTACCGCCGTGGCCGCCGTCAAGGCGATCGGCTACGAAGGCGCGGGCACGCTGGAGTTCCTGCTCGATCGCGACGGCAACTATTACTTCATGGAGATGAACACGCGGCTGCAGGTGGAGCACCCCGTGACCGAGGCCATCACCGGCCTGGACCTGGTGGCGCTGCAACTGCGGATTGCCGCAGGCGAGCCGTTGCCGCTCAAGCAGGAAGACGTACGCTTTTCCGGCCACGCCATCGAAGTGCGGCTGTGCGCCGAAGACGCCGATCAAGGCTTTATGCCGCAAAGCGGCGAGATTGCACTGTGGCAGGCCCCGTGCGCCTTGCGCGTGGAGCACGCGCTGGGCAGTGGCGCCACAATCCCGCCGTACTACGACTCCATGATCGCCAAGCTCATCAGCTGCGGTGGTACACGCGACGAAGCGCGGCGCAAGCTGTCGCAAGGCCTGGCGGACCTGGTGGCGCTTGGCGTGACCACCAACCAGGTGTTCCTTGGCCGCTGCCTCGCCCATCCCGCCTTTGCCGCGGGAGAGGCCACCACCGCCTTCATCGGCCAGCACCAGGACGCGCTGCTGCAACCCGATGCGGCACTACGCCAGCGGGCCGCCGCGCTGGCGGCGCTGCTCCTGTATGAAACCTCGCCGGAGCGCCAGCCGGGCGAGCCAGCCGCGAGCCTGGCCCCCACGCTGCCCATCGGCCTGCGCTACCGGGTCAACGGGGCGGAGCATCAGGCCAGCCTGGCATATGGCGGAGGCAATCGCTTCGCGGTTGCCATGGGCGAGGCGCGCTTTGCCTTCGAGACCATCGCGCTAAGCGCGCATTCGGTACGTTTCAGCTGCGATGGCCTGGTCGAGAGCGCTACCTTCCATCGCGACGCCAGCACGCTGCTGCTGCACTACCAGGGCACGCCGCTGCGCATCGAGGACCACACCCGGGCCGCTGCCGCCAGGGCTGGCGAGGCTGCCGGGGACGGCAAGCTGCGCGCCTCGATGAATGGCCGCGTGGTCAACGTGATGGTGGCCATCGGCGACCAGGTCGAGGCGGGCCAGCCCATGGTCACGCTGGAAGCCATGAAGATGGAGCACATCCACGTGGCCCCGGCCGCCGGCCGGGTTGGCGCCGTGCACGTACAGGTTGGCGATCAGGCCGCCGCCATGCGCGTGATCGCGGAGATCGAGTTCGAGGCGCCGCCGGCGGAGCCGGTCAAGGCTGCCGCCTGAGCCCTCCGAGTGGCCTGAGCCTGTTGCCACGGCACCCATCAGACCGCTTCCCAACCCATAGAGACAGACTAACCAGCGGAGCACCATGAGCGAATCGGAAACCCCAGCCGTCCTCCATGAAAAACGCGGCGCCGCGTTCTGGATCACCATCAACCGGCCCGACAAGCGCAACGCCATCAACAAGGAAGTCGTGGCCGGCATCCGGGCGGGCTACCGCGCTGCGCATGCAGACCCCGCCATCCGCGCCATCGTGCTGACCGGCGCCGGCGACAAGGCCTTCTGCGCCGGTGGCGACCTGCAGCCAGGCAAGGGCTTTGCCTTCGACCTCTCGCAGCCTAATGTGGACTACGCCGACATGCTGCGCGAATCCCAGCAAGCCACGCTGCCCAGCATTGCGCGGATCAACGGCACCTGCATGGCCGGCGGCATGGGCTTGCTGTGCATGACCGATATGGCGGTGGCCGCCGAGAACGCCTTGTTTGGCCTGCCGGAGGTCAAGGTGGGCGTGTTCCCGATGCAAGTGCTGAGTCTGCTGCAAACGCTGGCGCCGCCCCGGCTGGTGCGCGAGTGGTGCATCAGCGGCGAGCCGTTTTCCGCCGCCGAGGCCAAGGCCGCCGGGCTGGTCAACCACCTGGCCGCGCCGGGCGAGCTGGACGCGCGCACCGAATGGCTGGTCGCCCGCGTGGCCGACAAGTCGCCCACCGCGATCCGGCGCGGCAAGTACGCCATGCAAGCCATGGCGTCGATGAGCTTTCCCGAAGGCATCGCCTATACCGAAAGCCAGATCGCGCTGCTGGCGATGACCGAAGACGCGCGCGAAGGCCTGGCCGCCTTCAACGAAAAGCGCAAGCCGGTCTGGACCGGCAGGTAAAACAACCGGCGAGGCGCGCGCCGGGCAGGGCGCGCTGGCGGTGTCTGCAACGACTGAACAAGGAAGCAGCCTATGAACAATGCATCGTCGACAACATCGTCCACCCAAGCGGACAGCGCCGCCTTCCTGGCGCTCGGCATGGCGCAATGGCTGCACCGCCGCGCTGCGCGCAGCCCCCGCAGCCCCGCGCTGACCTGCGCCGGGCAGACCTGGACCTATGCCGAGCTGGTGGCCGACGCCCAGAAGGTGGCGGCCGTGCTGGCGGCGGGCGGCGTCGGACGCGGCCAGCGCGTGGGCTACCTGGGCCTGAACGACCCGCTGTTCCTGGTGACGCAGTTCGCCTGCGCCTGGCTGGGCGCCATCTTCGTGCCGCTCAATTTCCGGCTCACCGGGCCGGAGCTGGCCTTTATCCTCAACGATGCGGGCGTGCATACGCTGTTTGCCGATGAGGACTACGCCGGCCTGATCGATGAAGCGCGCCCGACGCTGGAATGCCAGCGCTACCTGCGCCGCGCCGACGCGCCGGGCTGGGAAGGTTTGTCGTCGCGGATGGCGCAAGCCGATGCCGTGCTGCCGCTCGTGCCCACCGATCCGGATGATGTGGCCGCGATCATGTACACCTCGGGCACCACCGGACACCCCAAGGGCGCCATGCTCACGCATGGCAACTTCTGGGCCAACAACCTGAACGTGATGATGCTGAGCGACCTCGCCAGCACCGACGTCGCGCTCAATTTCGCGCCCCTGTTCCATGTTGGCGGCATGTGCTGCGTGAGCTTGCCCATCCTGATGGCGGGCGGCCATCTCGTGCTGCAGCGCAGCTTCGACCCCGCAGCCGTCATGCAGGCGGTGGCCGAGCACCGCGTGACGGTCAGCTTCGCGGTGCCCGCCATGCTGCTGTTCGTCAGCCAGCACCCGGATTTCGCGCGGGCGGACCTGTCCAGCCTGCGGACCATTTCGGTCGGCGGCGCCCCCATGCCCGAGCCGCTGCTGCGCCTGTTCGCCGGGCGCGGCATTCCGGTCAACCAGGGCTACGGCCTGACCGAGACCGCCGCCGCGACGACCTTCCTGGCCCCGGAGCGCGCGCAGGACAAGCTCGGCTCCTGTGGCACGCCGGCCATGATGACCGAAGTCTGCATCCGCGACTTCGACGGCAAGCCACTGACCGAGCCGCAGGCCCGCGGCGAGATCTGCGCGCGTGGCGGCAACATCATGAAGGGCTACTGGAACCGCCCGGAAGCCACCGCCGCGGCGTTCTACGAAGGCGGCTGGTTCCGCACCGGCGACGTCGGCTATGTCGACGAAGAAGGCTTCCACTACGTCTGCGACCGCCTGAAGGACATGGTGATCACCGGCGGTGAGAACGTCTACCCGGCCGAAGTCGAAAGCGTGCTGTACGAGCACCCGGCCATTGCCGAAGTCGCCGTGATCGGCGCGCCCGACGAGCGCTGGGGCGAGCATGTGGTTGCCGTGGTGGCGCTCAAGCCGGGCGCCAGCCTGACGCTGGAAGCCCTGCAGGCGTTTGCGGAGCCGCGGCTGGCGCGGTACAAGCTGCCGCGGGCGTTGCGGGTGGTGGCGGCGTTGCCGCGCAATCCTACGGGGAAGGTGTTGAAGGTTAGGTTGAGGGAGATGGGGGAGGGGGTAGGGGGTAGGGGGTAGGGGTTGTGGGGCATGTCGGGGATCGCTCTTTATTTGAGCGGCGTTGGTTATTGGACCCAACAGCCATACGACATCCCCCTGCGGGGGCTGCCGGTCACTCTTCTTTGCGTCGGCAAAGAAGACTAACGAGAAGAAAGCCGACCCTGCCGGGAGCAGAGCAATCAGGCTTATGTGGGGCGGTGGTTTCGTCGTACGGCCCGGAGTGTTGGCTAGCGAATCCTACCGACCCGAAGGACATCATACTTGCATGACCCATTGGTTACGTGGTGCAGCCCCTGACCTCGCTTGCGGTGCCCGTTCCCACATCTGCCGTTCGCGGGGCGAGGGGCTGCGCCGTTTCGGGTGTGGCTGGTTTCGTGGTTTTGTCTCGGAGGACAAGCGTCGTGGGTGTGAGCACGGCCCTCGCGCACGGGCCACGGTGCCCACCACGAAACCAGGGGAGTTGGTAGCAAGGTACCCCTCGCACCGGTACGGCAGGGCATCAAATGGCAGGGCGCCCGCCGTCAGAGACAAAACCACGAAACCACCAAGGCAGGCAGGATCGTGGCGCTGCGCACCGCGAACGGCAGATGCCCGAACGCGCACCGAGCAAAGCGATCAGGGGCACCACCACGTGACCATAGGGTCATTCCGTAGAGATGACCTCCAAACCGGTATGGCAAAGGCCAGCCAACACTCCGGGCCGTACGACGCAACCACAGCCCCACATAAGCCTGATTGCTCTGCTCCCGGCAGGGTCGGCTTTCTTCTCGTTAGTCTTCTTTGCCGACGCAAAGAAGAGTGACCGGCAGCCCCCGCAGGGGGATGTCGTATGGCCCTTGGGTACAAAAACCAACGCCGCCAAAAGAATCAGCAAAAGAAACAACAGACCGGAAATTCCAAAAAACAAGAGGAGCCTTCAATGGCAGGACCAACCATCAATTTCTGGCAAACCCGCTTCGAATCCGGGCAAACCCCTTGGGAACGCGAATCCGCCAGCCCGCAACTCCAAGCCTGGCTGGCGCAAGGCGTCATCCAGGCCGGGGAACGTGTGGTCGTGCCCGGCTGTGGCGGTGGCTGGGAAGTCGCCGCGCTGGCCGCGCATGGCGCGCGGGTCAGCGGTATCGACTACGCGCCCGGGGCGCTGGCCCGCACGCTTGCCCGGCTGGAGCGCAGCGGACTGCAAGCGGACCTGGAACAGGCGGACGTGTTGCATTGGCAGCCGGCCACGCCGGTGGATGCCATCTATGAGCAGACCTGCCTGTGCGCGCTGCATCCCGACCACTGGACCCGTTACGCCGCTCAGCTTCATGCCTGGCTGCGTCCCGGCGGACGCCTGCTAGCGCTGGTCATGCAGATGCGCCGCGACAGCGCTGGCCAGGGCGTGGTGGAAGGGCCGCCGTATCACTGCGACATCAACGCCATGCGCGCGCTGTTCCCCGCCCAGCAATGGGAATGGCCCAAGCCGCCGTTCGGCGCTGTCACGCATCCGAGCGGCGCATTCGAGCTTGCGGTGGTGCTGGTGCGCCGCTGATCCCCTGGCGGCGCACAGCGCCAGCCGCGCTATCCATGGGTAATCCCCAATCCATATACAGCCAGTCCACACAAGAGCCACACCGGTAGTTTTGTTACGGTGGCACCAGTCACAGCAGCCGCAAGACGGCACGCGTCGCACCCGGTGCCATCGGGCGCGCTTGACCCACCCAATTCCGAGATCGGCCCCTTGCCGCCCGCAGACCGCGCGCGGCAAGGGGCGGCCGGCACAGGAGACAAGATTGGAGATCCTGCAATTGACGATCTCAGGGATTGCGCTGGGCTGCATCTATGCGCTGATCGCCCTGGGTTTTGTGCTGATCTACAAGGCGACCGAGACGGTGAATTTCGCGCAAGGCGAGTTCATGATGCTGGGCGCCTTCGCTGGCGTGGTGCTGACCATGCTCGGGTTGCCACTGGTGCTTGCCGTGCCGTTGACGGTGGCGGGCATGGCAGGCTTTGGCATGCTGGTCGAGCGCCTGGCGATTCGCCCCATCCTGGGCCAGCCGCAGTTCGCCGTGGTGATGCTGACCATCGGCATGGGCTACGTGATGCGCGGCCTGATCACCATGGTGCCGGGCATCGGCGCCGGCACGCATACCTTGCCTGTGCCTTACCAGGGCATGGTGTGGCGCACCGGCGCGCTGGTGCTGAGCGTGGAGCAGGTGGCGGTGATCGGCGTCACCGCGGCGCTGTGCGTGGTGCTTTACCTGGTGTTCCGCTACAGCCGCATCGGCGTGGCGATGCAGGCCAGCTCGCAGAACCAGCTTGCCGCTTACTACATGGGCATTCCGGTGCGGCGGCTCAACGGGCTGGTCTGGGGCTTGTCGGCGTCGGTGGCCGCGATCGCCGGCCTGCTGCTGGCGCCCATCACCTTTGTCCACGCCAGCATGGGCATGCTCGGCCTCAAGGCCTTCCCCGCAGCGGTGGTGGGCGGCTTCGGCAGCCTGCCGGGCGCGATCGTGGGCGGGCTGGTGATTGGCGTGGTGGAGTCGCTGGCGGGCTTTTACCTGCCCGAGGGCTTCAAGGACGTCGCGGCCTATGTCGTGGTGCTGATCATGCTGGTGGTCAAGCCGAACGGCCTGTTCGGCGAGAACCTGCGCAAAAAGGTGTAGAGACGCGATGCGATTCCTCTTCAAGACCGACTATCGCCAGGACCTGCGCCTGGCCAGGCACCCGGGCCATGTGTTCTGGTACGGCTTACTGATGGCTTGCCTGCTGATCGCGCCGGGCTGGGCCAGCAGCTACTGGATCGCGCAGCTTGGCTTTGTGCTGATCTACGCCATTGCGGGCCTGGGCCTGATGGTGCTGTCCGGCTACACGGGGCTGCTGTCGATCGGCCATGCGGCCTTCCTTGGCGTGGGCGCCTATACACAGGCCTGGCTGACCAGCCACGGCGTGCCCTTCGTGCCGGCCTTGCTGGCCGCGGCTGCGCTGTCGGCACTGACGGGCGTGGTGGTGGGCCTGCCGGCGTTGCGCGTCAAGGGCATCTACCTGGCGATCGCCACGCTGGCCTTCGGCCTGATCGTCGAGGAGGTCCTGGCGCGCTGGGAGAGCGTGACCGGCGGCAATGCCGGCCTGCCGGTGGCCGCGCCGCAGCTGTGGGGCTATGTGCTTGACGGGCCGGTGGCGTTCTACTACCTGTCGCTCGCGGTTTGCCTGCTGGCCACGCTGGCCGTGCTCAACCTGTTGCGCAGCGCCACGGGGCGGGCCTTCATCGCCATCCGGGACTCGGAGATCTCGGCGCAGAGCATGGGCATTCACCTGGCGCGCTACAAGACCTTGTCGTTTGCGTTGTCCGCCGCGCTGGTTGGCATCGCGGGGGCGTTGTATGCCCACAAGCTGCGCTATATCTCGCCCGAGCAATTCGGCATTGCCCAGTCGATCGACTTGTTGCTGCTGGTTGTGGTGGGCGGGCTGGGCTCTGTGCATGGCGCGTTTCTTGGCGCGATCTTCCTGATCGTCATGCCGCAGATGATCGTGCTGGCGAAGGATCTCCTGCCGCCTGCCATCGGGCAAGCCAGCGGCCTGCAGGCGCTGGTGTACGGCCTGGTGCTGATGGCTTTCGTGCTGTTCGAGCCGATGGGGCTGTACGGGCGCTGGTGCAAGATCCGCACGTACCTGGAGCTGTTTCCCTTCTATCGCCAGGGTATGTTCCGGCGCCAGAAGGCCTTCCAGCGCTCCGAGCGCCTGAAATAAGGAGGCCCGCACATGACAGACACTCTTCTCAGCGTGCGCGACCTGTCGGTGCGCTTTGGCGGCGTGCTGGCGCTTGGCGGCGTGAGCTTCGATGTGCGGCGCGGCGAGGTCTTTACGCTGATCGGGCCCAACGGGGCCGGCAAGACCACGGTGTTCAACCTGATCAGCCGCATCTATCCGCCCACCGGCGGCGAGATCCTGTGGCAGGGCAGCAGCCTGACGCAGTTGCCGCCCCACGCGATCGCCGCGCAGGGCATCGCGCGCACTTTCCAGAATATCGAGCTGTTCGAGCACGCCACGGTGCTGCAGAACCTGCTGATCGGCCACCACACGCATCGCGCCAGCGGCTTCTGGGCTGACCTGCTGTTTACCCCCGCCGCGCGCCGCTCGGAGCTGGCCGCGCGCCACAAGGCCGAGGAAATGATCGAGCTGCTGGACCTGCAGGCGCACCGCGACGCGCTGGTGGCGGGCCTGCCTTATGGCGTGCGCAAGGTGGTGGAGCTGGCGCGGGCCTTGTGCAGCAGCCCGCGGCTGTTGCTGCTGGACGAACCGTCTTCCGGGCTGAATGTGGAAGAGACCGAGGACATGGCCTGGTGGATCCGCGATATCCAGAGCGAGCTGGGCATCACCGTGCTGATGGTGGAGCACGACATGAGCCTGGTGTCGCGCGTGTCGGACCGGGTGCTGGCGATGAACCAGGGCCAGGTGCTGGCGCAGGGCACGCCGGCCGAGGTCCAGGCGCACCCCGGCGTGATCGAAGCCTACCTGGGCACCGTAGACGACGTAGCCTCACTGCGGAGGGCCGCATGAACCTGATGGAAGGCGCTGACAAGATGCGCGAAATCCACGGCACGCCCGTGCTGGCGCTGGCCAACGTGGAAAGCGTCTACGGCCCGGTCAAGGCGATCCGGGGCGTGAGCCTTGCCGTGCAGCGCGGCAGCATCGCCACCGTGCTGGGCGCCAATGGCGCCGGCAAGACCACCATCCTCAAGACCATTTCCGGCGTGCTGGACCCGACGCGCGGCAGCATCGCCTTCAAGGGCGAGAGCATCGCAGCGATGGACCCGGCGCAGATCGTGCGGCGTGGCCTGAGCCACGTGCCCGAGGGGAGGGAGGTGTTCCCGCTGCTGTCTGTGCGTGACAACCTGCTGATGGGTGCCTATACGCGGCGCGACCGCGACGGCGTGGCGCGCGACATGGAAATGGTCTACGACTACTTCCCGGTGCTGCGCGAGCGTGCCGCGCAGGATGCCGGCCTGCTCTCGGGCGGCCAGCAGCAGATGCTGGCGATCTCGCGCGCGCTGATGGCCGCGCCGGAGCTGATCCTGCTCGACGAGCCCAGCCTGGGCCTGTCGCCAAAGCTCACCAAGGACATCTTCGAGATCGTGGTGCGCATCAACCGCGAGCGCGGCACCACCATCTTGCTGGTGGAGCAGAACGCCAATATGGCGCTCAACGCAGCGGACTATGGCTATGTGCTGGAGAACGGCCGCATCGTGGCCGAGGACACCTGCGCCGTGCTGCGCGAGAAGGACGACATCAAGGAGTTCTACCTCGGCATGAAGGACAACGGCGTGCGCGGCGAGCGCCGCTGGAAAAAGCGCAAGACCTGGCGGTAGCCCGCTAAACGATCACCAAGTTGAGAGCAATCAATGGCAATGGCAACGGCAATGGCGACGGCGCACACCATGCGGCCCCTTTCCGAAGCGGCATTCGAGACCCTGCCGCAGATGTTCTGGCACGCCGTGGCCCAGCGCGCCGACGCCGTGATGATGCGGCAGAAGGACCTCGGCGTCTGGCGCAGCTATCGCTGGCGCGAAGTGGGCGAGATCGTGGCCGATGTCGCCGCCGGCCTTGCCGAGCTGGGCCTGCAGGCAGGCGAGGTGGTGTCGGTGCTGTCCAGCACCAACCGCGAATGGGTGTGGAGCGACCTTGGCGCACTCACCGCCGGTGCGGTGGTCAGCGGCATCTATCCCACCGACTCGCCTTCGCAGGTGGAGTATCTTTGCCACGACTCGGGCAGCGTCATGCTCTTCGCCGAGAACGAGGAGCAGCTGGACAAGTACCTGGAGGTGCGCGAGCGCCTGCCACGGCTGCGCAAGGCGATCGTATACGACATGGAAGGGCTGGCCGGCTTCGATGACCCCGGCGTGCTCAGCTTCGACGCGCTGCTGGCACTCGGCAGGCAAGCGAGGGCCCGGCAACCGGGGCTGGTGGCGGCGCGGCTGGCCGCCGGCAGCGCCGACGCGCTGGCGGTGCTGGTCTATACATCCGGCACCACGGGACGGCCCAAGGGCGCGATGCTGTCGCACCGCAATGTGCTGCGCAGCTGCCTGACGCTGCGCGAGTTCCTCCCGGCCACCACCATCGGCGAGCGCATGGCGTTCCTGCCGCTGTGCCACGTCTCGGAGCGGATCTTTGGCGAGTACTACTCGATCCTGTCCGGTGCCGTCGTCAACTTTGTCGAGAACCCCGACACCATCTTCGACAACATTCGCGAGATCCAGCCCGACGCCTTCCTGGCGGTGCCGCGCGTGTGGGAGAAGCTGTATTCCAGCGTGACCATCGCGGTCCGGGAAGCGACCCGCCTGCAGCGCTGGGCCTATGACTGGGCGCTGGCCGCCGGGCAGGCCCGCGAGGACGGGCAGGCAACGGTGTTGCCTCTGGCCGCGCGCCTGAAGCTCTGGCTGGCCGATACGCTGGTGCTGGGCAACGTGCGCCGCATGATGGGCCTGAACCGCGTGCAGCTGGCGGTGACCGGCGCGGCGCCGATCTCGCCCGACCTGATCCGCTGGTATATGGCGCTGGGCATCGTGCTGCACGAGCTTTGGGGCATGACCGAGATCACCGGCGCGGCTACCTGCAACCCGCCCGGCCGGACACGCCCGGGCAGCATCGGCATTGCCTTGCCGCATACCGAGGTGAAGGTCTCGCAGGAAGGCGAGCTGCTGGTGCGGGGCCCGCAGGTCTTCATGGGCTACCTGAACCTGCCCGCCAAGACCGCCGAGACCATGGCCGACGGCTGGCTGCGCACGGGCGACGTGGGCCGGGTGGACGAGCAGGGCTACTTCTATATCACCGACCGCATGAAGGACCTGATCATCACCGCTGGCGGCAAGAACGTCACGCCGTCCGAGTGGGAGAACCAGCTCAAGTTCAGCCCCTATGTGACCGACGCCGTGGTGATCGGAGACCGCCGGCCCTACCTGAGCTGCCTGGTGATGATCGACCAGGACAACGTGGAGCAGTGGGCGCAGGAGCACGACGTGCATTTCTCCGACTACGGCTCGCTGTGCCGCAGCAAGGAGGTGATCGCGCTAGTGGGCCAGGAGATCGACCGTGTCAACAAGCAGTTCGCGCGGGTCGAGCAGATCAAGGCATTCAGGCTGATCGAGACCCGCCTTGGCGCCGAGGACGAGGAACTGACGCCCACCATGAAGCTCAAGCGCAAGCTGGTCAACGACAAATACAGCGCGCTGATCGAGTCGATGTACCTGGCCAAGGTGGCCTGAACGCAAGCGGCCCCAACAGGAGACAGGAGGCGCCATGAGCGATGCAGACAAAGCGGTTCCCGTCAGCCTGGTGCGGCATGGCCGCATCGGCCTGCTGTGCATCGACCATCCACCGGTGAACGCGCTCTCGGTGGCGACGGTGGCGGGGCTGGATGCCAAGGTGGCCGCCTTCGAGGCCGATTCCTCCCTCGATGGCTTGCTGATCTGGTGCGCGGGCCGGACCTTCGTGGCGGGCGGCGACATCGCGCAATTTGATGCCCCGGATTTCACGGCTGCGCCTTACAACCGTATCCTGGCCCGGATCGAAGCGTGCGAACGGCTGGTGGTGGCCGTGCTGCACGGCACCGCGCTGGGCGGCGGGCTGGAACTGGCGCTGGCCTGCCATTACCGCGTGGCCGCGCCCGGCACGCGGGTCGGGCTGCCCGAGATCAAGCTGGGGCTGCTGCCCGGCTCGCTGGGCTCCCAGCGGCTGCCGCGCGCCTGCGGGGCGGCCCTGGCGCTGGACCTGATGCTGAGCGGGCGCATGCTCGACGCCGAGGCAGCGCTGGCCGCCGGCATCGTCGATGCGCTGGTGCCGGGCGAGCCGTTGGCCGCCGGCCTTCATTTTCTGGAAGACCTGCTGGCGAAGCGAGCGCCGCCGCGCCGGCTGTCGAGGCTGTCCGTGCCTGTTGCCGGGCTCCCGCCGGACTTCTTCGCGCAGGCCTTGCAGCGCGCCACGCAGGAGCGTGCGCGCTATCCCGCGGCAGCGGCAATTGTGCAAGCGGTGGAGGCGGCAGCGACGCTGCCGTTCGCCGGGGGCGAGGCGGTGGAGGCCGCCTTGCTTGCCGCCTGCGTGGCGTCGCCGGAATCGCGGGCGCTGCGCCATCTGTTCTTTGCCGAGCGCCAGGCGGCCCGCGTGCCCGGGGTGCCCTCGGGCATCACGCCGCGCGCGCTGCATACCGCTGGAGTGGTGGGCGCCGGCACCATGGGCAGGCGCATCGCCATGAGCCTGGCGGACGCCGGCTTGCCGGTAACGCTGGTTGAGGCCAGCGGCGCGGCGTTGGCCAAGGGCCTGGCATCCGTGCGCGCCCAGTACGAGGCCAGTGCCGCGGCCGGGCGGCTGCAGCCCGATCAGGTGGCCAGGCGCATGGGCCTGATTGCCGGCACGCTGGACTACGACGCACTGGCCGGCTGCGAACTGGTGATCGAAGCGGTGGTCGAGGACATGGCGCTCAAGCAGCAGGTGTGCGCCCGTCTTGGCCAGATCTGCAAGCCCGGCGCAATCATTGCCACCAATACCTCCACGCTGGACGTGGAGGTATTGGCCGAGGCCTGCGGCCGGCCGGACGATTTCGCCGGGCTGCATTTCCGCAACCCGGCCAATGGCGGACGGTTGATCGAAGTGGTGCGCGGCAGCGCCACCGCGCCGGATGTGTTGATGACTGCCATGCACCTGGCCCGGCGGCTCGGCAAGGTAGCGGTGGTGACGGGCGTGTGCTTCGGCTTTATCGGCAACCGCATGGCCGAGGCCTACCTGCGCGAGAGCGAGTTCCTGCTCATGGAAGGCGTGAGCCCGGCGCGGTTGGATGCCGTGATGCAGGCTTACGGCATGGCGATGGGGCCGTGCCGCATGCTGGACCTGGCCGGGATCGACACGGGCGCCAAGATCGTGCTGGAGTACGGCAAGGCCGGGGGACTGCCGCCGGATCCCGCCTATCGCGCGGTGGTGCGTACGTTGTTCATGCTGGGGCGGCTCGGCTGCAAGAGCGGCGCGGGCTACTACCGCTATCCGGACGGCGAGCCGGTGGCGGACCCGGAGGCCGAGCGCATCTGCGCCGCGCTGGGCCGCGCGCACGGCATCTCCCAGCGCACCGACATTACCGATGCCGAGATCATCGAGCGCCTGATTTTTCCGCTGATCAACGAGGCCGCCAAGCTGCTGGAGGAGGGCATGGCCTGCCGGCCCGCAGACATCGACATGGTATGGACCGCCGGCTATGGCTTTCCCGACTATCTCGGGGGCCCTGTGTGGCAGGCGGACAGCATTGGCCTGCCCCGCGTCAAAGCCGGGCTGGAGCGCTACGCCCGCCTGCGCGGCAATCCTTACGACTACTGGGACATCTCCCCCTTGCTGGCGGCGCTGGCACAAAGCGGGCAGCGCTTGTCCGACTGGTGCGCGCCGCCGCCCGCAGCCGATGCCGTAGCACCGGGCGGCCAGGCACAGTGCCATGCGCCTATCTCATTACCGCAGGACTCTCGGTCCGTGCAAAGCAGGATCCAGTCGGGACCCAAGCCGCCGCAGAGCGTGCATTGAAGCCAAGGCAAACCAGCAAGAAGGCAACGAACAAGCAACGAACCGATAAGACAAGGAGACAACCATGATCTTGAAGACTACCATCGCCGCCATTGCGCTCGCGCTCAGCGCCGGCGCAAGCGCGCAGACGCGCGGCGTCACCGACAAGGAAATCGTGCTCGGCCTGATCACCGATATGTCCGGGCCGATCGTCAACTACGGCAAGGAGTCGCGCAACGGCATGACCATGGCCGTGGAAGAGATCAACGCCCGCGGCGGCGTGCAGGGCCGCAAGCTGCGGGTGGTGGTGGAAGACAATGGCTACGAGCCCAAGCGAGCCGTGCTGGCCGCGCAGAAGCTGGTCACGCAGGATGGCGTGTTCGCCATCATCGGCCACCTGGGCACCGCGCCCAATATGGCCACGCTGCCGTTCCTGGTGCAAAGCAAGGTCTTCAACTTCATGCCGCAGAGCGCCGCGCGCGACATGTATGAGCCGGCCAGCCCATACAAGATCGCGCTGGGACCGTCCAACTTCCTGATGTCCACCACCATCATGGATTACTTCTTCAAGCAGAAGCCCTACCAGCGGGTGGGCGCGCTGTACCAGGACGACGACTACGGGCGGGAGTCCGTGGAGGGTGTGCAGGCCTACCTCAAGACCAGGAACATGACCCTGGTGGAAAAGGTGTCGTACAAGCGCGGCGCCACCGATTTTTCCTCGCAGATGGCGCGGCTCAAGGCGGCCAACTGCGACCTGGTGTTCAACGCCTCCACGATGCGCGAGTACATCGCCTCCGTCCAGGAAGCGCGCAAGATCGGCTTCAACCCGGTCTTCGCCGGCACCTCCGCCAACTACGCGCACCAGGTGCCGCTGCTCGGCGGCAAGGCCATGGAAGGCCTGCATGCGGCAGCCTTCATCATGCTGCCCTATGCGGACGATGCAAACCCGGCGGTACGGCAATGGGCGGCCGCCTACAAGAAACGCTTCAATGAAGACCCGGGCGTGTACTCGATGTTCAGCTACTACGCCTACACCACCTTCGCCACCATCGCCGACAAGGCCGGGCGCAACCTGAGCGCGGAGTCCTTCAACGCCGCCATGGAGTCGACCAAGCTACCGCAGGACGCGCTGGGCAACCCGGGCTTCAATGTCTCCGCCAGCAACCGCCTGAGCAACGACCGCATCCGCATCATGAAGGTGGCTGGCGACAAGTGGATCCCGGCCAGCGACCTGCTGCCGCCGCCCAAGATGAACTGAGCGGGCGCGGCATTCATGAACAACCGGAGACAACCATGAGCACGGCAACGGAACAGGCGCGCGAGCGCATCGGGCGCATCGCCCTGGGCGATGTGATCCACCGCAGCGCCCGGCGCTTCGGCGCCCGGACGGCATTGATCGAGGGCGACCACAGCCTCAGCTATACGGCGCTGAACGCCGCCACCAACCAGTTTGCCCACTACCTGCTGGCCCAGGGCATGCGCAGTGCAGAGCGTGTCGGCATGCTGTGCAACAACTCGATCGACATGATCGTGGCGCTGCTAGGTATCCAGAAAGCGGGCATGGTGTGGGTGCCGATCAACACGGCGCTGGCGCCGGATGCGATCCAGTACATCCTGGAACACGCGGAGGTAACGCGCCTGGTGGCGGACGCGTCCGTGCTGGCGCGGCCCGGCATCGGCGAGCTGGTCGCGGCGTTGCGCATTCCCGTCGTGTTGCTGGAGCCGGCGGGCGAGGTGGCAGGCGAGATGGCGGGATTAGCCGGATTAGCTGTTACCCGGCATGCCGACGCGCTGGCTGGCCAGCCGGCCACGCTGCCAGATGTGGACATCGCCAGCGGCCAACTGGCACAGATCATGTACACCAGCGGCACCACCGGCCCGCAGAAGGGTGTCATGCATTCCCACGCCTCGGTGCATTCGGTGCTGGCGGCCAACCTGGTCGATACCGGCTGCGGGACGGCGACTGAAGTCTTTACCTGCCTGCTGCCGATGTTCCACTGCGCGCAGCACGGCAATACCATGAGCGCGCTGCTGGGCGGCCATGCCGTGGTGATCGGGCGCGGCTTCGATCCGGCCCGGGTGCTGGCGGACCTGGCCCGGCACCGCGTCACCGTGGTGGTGGCGCTGCCGATGATGTACCGGGCCATGCTGGAGCACCCGCAGTTCGCCGCGACCGACCTCTCCAGCGTGCGGCTGTGCATCTACGGCATGGCGCCATTGCCCAAGAACCTGCTGCTGCGCCTGCTGGATGCGTTCTGCCCCAACTTCGTCCTGTGCTCGGGCCAGACCGAGATGTACCCGGCGGCCACCATCTTCGAGGCGCAGGAGCAGCGCAAGCGCTTTGGCGCCTTCTGGGGCGTGGGCACGGTGGTCAACGAGGTGGCGGTGATGAGCGACGACGGCCGGCTGCTCGGCCCGGGCGAGCCCGGCGAGATCGTGTTTCGCGGGCCGAACGTGATGCTGGGCTATTACAAGGACCCCGAGGCTACCGCCCGCGTGCAGCGCTTTGGCTGGCATCACTCCGGCGATCTTGGCGTGCTGGACGAGGATGGCCAGTTGCTGTTCCTCGATCGTATCAAGGACATGATCAAGAGCGGCGGCGAAAACGTGCCCTCGATCAAGGTCGAGGAAGTGTTGCTGCGCCATGCCGCCGTGGCCAATGCGGCGGTGGTCGGGCTGCCGCATGCGCGCTGGGGCGAAGCGGTGACGGCCTTCGTGACCCTGAAGCCCGGCGCGCGGGTGGAGGACGACGAGCTGGGCGCGCACTGCAGGGCCCACCTGGGCGGCTTCGAGGTGCCCAAGGCGGTGCTGCTGCTGGCGGCATTGCCGGCCACCTCCACCGGGAAGATCCAGAAGTTCGCGTTGCGCCAGCGCTATCACGAGCATTACGATGAGCAACACGAAGCGCACCACGAGCCCCCTGGCGAGGGCTGAGCACCGGGCCCGCCTGTGGCTGGCATAGCCACCTGACATAGCCACCTGACGCAAGACGTAGCCGGTAGCCCCGGCTACGCTGCTTTTTGCGTCGCATTTTTGCATCGCATCATGGCGGCGCACCGAGAGCAAATAACTAGCAGGCCTGACGATGCCCCCATCGGGGCGCGGACGGTGCCAGCAGGAGACGAGGACATGCAGATGCAAGCACCAGGCATTGCGTGCCCGCCAGCGACGACCGTGGCGCCTGGCGCCCGGGACGGAGCCGGCCGGGTGATGTGGCTCACCCCCGACAGGCTGTTCTACGCCGGCCTGCTTGGCTCGCCTTCGGTCCGCACCATGGGTGGGCTATTGATCTATGTGGCTTTGCGTGCACCCATCCGCATCCGCTTTGACGACGGACCCTGGGCATCCACGGAACTGGCGGTGGTGCCGGCGTACATGCCGCACTCGGTTGCTTGCGACGACCGCATGATCTGCGACCTCGCACTGGAAGCGGAGAGCATCGACCTGGCGCGCCTGCCGCCGGTGATACGCGAGCGGGCAGGGCCGGTGGACGATCCGGCCTTTGTGCGCCATGTGCGCCAAGCGCATGCCTACCTGAGCGAGCGCGGCCGGGAGCTGGAACTGCAGGCGGACAGCTTCGACCAGATCTTCTTCGGGCACGCGCTGGCGCCGCGCAAGCTGGACCCGCGTATCGAGGCCGCGGTGCAGCGCATTCGCAATGCGCCGTCGGCCACGGCCACGGCCGAGTCATGCGCCGCATCGGCCCATCTGTCCTTCTCGCGCTTCCTGCATCTGTTCAAGGAGGATGTCGGCACGCCGTTCCGCAGCTTCCGGACCTGGAAACGCGCCCGCAGCCTGCTGCACTATGTCACCCAGGACTCCAACCTGGCCCATGTGGCGCTGGATGCCGGCTATCCGGACTCCACCCACTTCAGCCATTCCATCCGCCAGGTTTACGGACTCAAACCCAGCGATATCTTTGCCGGCTCGCGCAAGCTCGCCCTGATTGGCGAGCTTGCGGAGGTGGGCAGCGGCATGCCCGGCTAGGCGGGCCGCGCAGGGGTATCCTGCGCGTCCTCAGTGCGCAAGGCCGCCTTGTGGATCTTGCCGGCCGGCGTGAGCGGCAGCGCTTCGCGCAGCACCACCTGGCGCGGCACCTTGTAGTCGGCCAGGCGGGTCCCGCAGTACGCGCGGATTTCCTGCTCGGAGACCTGGCAGCCAGGCTTGGGCACGATGTAATAACGGCCGATCTCGCCCAGCACGGGGTCGGGCACGCCAATGCCGGCGACCATCATCACCGCCGGGTGCCGCGCGATCACGCCTTCGATCTCGGCCGGATAGACGTTGAAGCCGCCCTGGATATACATATCCTTCTTGCGCCCCTTCAGGTGGATATAGCCGCGTTCGTCCACATAGCCCAGGTCGCCCGAGTGCAGCCAGCCCTGGGCATCGAATCCATCCTCCCCGGCCGCGCCGCCCACGTAGCCCGGGCAAACGCCCGCGCCACGGTAACAGAGCTCGCCGATTTCGCCCGTGGCCAGGCTTTCGCCGGCAAACGAGACCACCCGCACCTCGGCGGCGTCGAACACACGGCCGATCGATTGCATCAGGTCCTGCCGCTGCGCGTCCCAGGGCGTCATGACGATCGCGCCAGAGGATTCCGAGAGGCCGTACAGGTTCATCACCGTCGCCTGCGGCATGCGGGCCTGCAACTGCTCCAGCAGGGCCGCATCCACCGTGGCGCCGCCCACGATCACGAGCCGCACGGAGGAGAAGTCCACCTTGGCCGAGTCGGGATGCATCAGCAGCAGCGTGGCCATGGTCGGCACGCCCGAGAAGATGGTGGGCGGGTGCTGGCGCATCCTGGCGAGCACCAGGTCCGCCTTGAAGGCTGGCACGAGGTCGCAAGTGCCGCCGCCCAGCAGGAAGTTCAGCACCCCGCAGGTGATGCCGCCCACGTGGTTCAAGGGCAGGGCCAGCTGGATCTGGTCGGCCTCGCTCGTGCGCACATGGCACGCTTGCGCCAGGGCCGCCGCCAGCATGCTGCGGTGGGACAGTCCCGCGCCCTTCGGCCGCCCGGTGGTGCCCGAGGTGTAGATCACCATGGCCAGGTCCTGCGGCACGACCTGCGCCTCGGCGGCCTCCAGCACGGCCGGGTCCGGCGCGGTGGCCAGCAGCGTGGAAAGCCGCAGCGAGCTGGTGTCGGCCGATGGCGCCGTGTCGATTGCGTCGATTGGGTCGATTGGGTCGATCAGCACCACATGCGACAAGCCCGGCATGCGCGGAGCCAGCCGTGCCAGCATGCCTGGAAAATCAAAGCCCTCGCACTCCGGCACGGTGAAGACCGCCTTGACCGCGCTGTCGTTGACCATATGCTCGATCTCGTTGTCGCGGTAGCGCACGCTCAGGCCCACCACCGCCACGCCGATGCGGCTTGCGGCATAGAACAGCTGCAGCCACTCGATCTGGTTCAGGCCGATCACGCCGATGCGCTCGCCACGGGCGATGCCCAGGCCAAGCAGCCCACAGGCAAGCCGCGCGGAGCTGGCCTGCATCCCGGCAAAGGTGTGGGCCTGCGGCCCGCAGCGGTAGGCAGTGCGCTGGCCCCACCGCTGGCTGGCCTGGCGAAGGGCGGCACCAATGGTGGCGGGCGGCGGGTTGGCAATCATGCGGGCTCTCCTGGCGTTGGATGTCAAGTTGGATGCGGCAAAGACCGGGGCAGGTCAGAGCGGCAAGCGTAGCCAAGTAGCGCCGGGCAAGGCTTGCGGAAAGTGGCTGGGTCGCTGCGTATGGCGGCGGCAGCGTCGTCTCGGTGGACGTAGATTACGCATGACATGGGTAATTGAAAAATACCCACAAAATTGGTATTTGCAATTTACCCATATTATTTGTAAAGTGAGATTACGCATTTCATGGGTAACTCCGGATCACCAAGATGAAACAGCTGCTCACCACCCCCAGCCAGCTCGGGCAAGTGCTGCAATCCGCACGGCGCGCCGCCAAGCTGTCGCAGACGGACCTTGCCGCGCGGCTGGATGTCAGCCAGAGCCGCATCTCCCATATGGAGCTCAACCCGGGCAGCATCAGCGCCGACCAGTTGCTGGCGCTGATCAGCGTCCTCGGCCTGGAACTCGTCGTGCAGGATCGGCACGCGGCAGGCGCCGAAGCCTCGCCGGTGGAGTGGTAGCCATGGGCCGCAGATCGCATGCGCGGGCGTTGTCGGTATGGGCCAATGGCGAGCGGGTAGGGACGTGGCGCATCCCCACGCGGGGCGACATGGAATTGCAGTACGACCCAGGCTGGCTGGCCTCGCCCGCCGGACGCCCGCTTTCCCTGTCGCTTCCCTTCGGCGTCGATACCTCCCCGCTCAAGGGCGACCGGGTGCGCAACTACTTCGACAACCTGCTACCCGACAGCGATGCCATCCGCAAGCGCCTGGCCACGCGTTTCAAGGCGGCAACCACGGAAGCCTTCGACCTGCTGGAAGCCATCGGCCGCGATTGCGTCGGCGCCGTGCAATTGCTCGGTGAGAACGAACAGCCGGTGGGCCATGACCGCATCGACGGTACGCCGCAGTCCGACTCCGATATTGAAAAGCTGCTGCGGCAGACGGTCAGCCCCACCGGCATGGGCGCGCAGGACAATGACGATGATTTCCGCATCTCCCTGGCCGGCGCGCAGGAAAAGACCGCGCTGCTGTGGCATGGCAACCAGTGGATGAAGCCCCACGGCGCCACGCCCACCACGCACATCCTCAAGCTGCCGCTTGGACTGGTGGGCAACAAGCGGGCCGACCTCAGTACCTCGGTCGAGAACGAGTGGCTCTGCCTGACCATCCTCGCCGCTTATGGCCTGCCGGTGGCGCATAGCGAAATCAAGACCTTCGCCAGCCAGAAGGTCCTGAGCGTGCAGCGCTTCGACCGGCAGATGCATTCCTCGGGAGGCTGGATCCTGCGCCTGCCGCAGGAGGATTTCTGCCAGGCGCTTGGCGTCGCCCCGCACCTGAAGTACGAGGCGGATGGCGGCCCTGGCATGCGCGACATCGCCCAGATCCTGCGGCAATCGACCCATGCCGACGAAGACCTGGAGATCTTCCTCACCACGCAGATCCTGTTCTGGATGCTGGCGGCGCCTGACGGGCATGCCAAGAATTTCAGCATCCGCCTGCTGCCTGGCGGGCGCTACCGGATGACGCCGCTCTATGACGTGATGTCGATCTGGCCGGTGGTTGGCTTTGGGGCAAACCAGTGGTCATGGCACAAGGCCAAGCTGGCCATGGCGGTGGCCGGCAAGAACCGGCACTACCTGTTCAAGGACGTGCAGCGCCGGCATTTCAACGCCATGGCGCCCAAGTGCTTCCACGGCCCGGATGCCGAAGGCATCGTTCAGCGGCTCATTGCGCAGACGCCGGCTGTCATTGCCACGGTCAGCGCCGCCTTGCCGGGGGGCTTCCCGCAAAAGGTGGCGCACAGCATCCTGCAAGGGCTGGAGGCATCCGCCCGGCAGCTCGATCGCATGCCGCCTGGCTAAGAGGTTGGTTGGGGTTTGGCGGGGCCAACCACTTTGCGCAAGACGAAGCGCACGGCGCAGCCTATGGTCGAGGGATGCCAGCTTGCATGCTGCACGCCACCCCCGACCCGAAAGCCCACTGACAGCCCCACTGACAGGACCCACGATGAGCCTCCTGACCCTGCCGCCCCTTGCGCACTATTTCACCGCCGAGCACGAGCAGTTCCGCAGCACGCTGCGCGACTTCGTCGCCCGCGAGATCACGCCCTACGTGAACGACTGGGACGAAGCCGGGACCTTTCCCCGCTCGCTGTACCGCCGCGCCGCGGAAGTCGGCCTGCTCGGGCTGGGTTACCCGGAACACTTCGGCGGCACGCCCGGCGACATCTTCTATCACCTGATCCAGGCCGAAGAGTTTGCCCGCTGCGGCTCCGGCGGCGTCAACGCGTCGCTGCACTCCCATTCCATCGGCGTGCCGCCCATCGTCGCGGCCGGCAGCCAGGCGCTGCAGGAACGCGTGCTGCCCGCGGTCATTGCTGGCGACAAGATCGCCGCCCTGGCCATTACCGAGCCCGGCGGCGGCTCCGACGTGGCCAGCCTGAAAACCACCGCCGTGCGCGACGGCGACCACTACATCGTCAACGGCGAGAAGACCTTCATCACCTCCGGCATGCGCGCCGACTTCATCACCACCGCGGTGCGCACCGATCCCGTCAACAAGGGCGCGGGCGGCATCTCCCTGCTCCTGATCGAAGGCAACACGCCCGGCCTGACCCGCACTGAACTCAAGAAAATGGGCTGGCTCGCCTCCGACACTGCTCACCTGCACTTCGACAACTGCCGGATCCCGGCCGCCAACCTGATCGGCGAGGAGAACCGCGGCTTCCAGATCATCATGCGCAACTTCAACGCCGAGCGGCTGGGGATGAGCGCCAGCGCCTATGGCTACGCCGAAGCCTGCCTGCAGGAAGCACTCGACTGGGCGCGCCAGCGCAGCACCTTCGGCCACCCGCTGGTGGAGCGCCAGGTGATCCGCCACAAGCTGGTCGACATGGCCCTGCGCATCGAAGCCGCCCGCAACCTCGTCTACGACCTGGCTTACCGCGTGCAGCACCAGGCCGGCGACCCGGCGCAGCTGGTGGCGCGCACCTGCATGGCCAAGATCCAGGCCACCCAGGCCATGCAGTTCTGCGCCGACCAGGCCGTGCAGATCCTGGGCGGCATGGGTTTCATGCGCGGCACCCTGAGCGAGCGGGTGTACCGCGAGGTCAAGGTCATGATGATCGGCGGCGGGTCGGAGGAAATCATGAAAGACCTGGCCGCGCGGCAGTTGGGGTTTTGAAGGGAGGCGGAGAGGTGGCTGGAATAGCAGTTAACGTATTCGATTATGCTTTTTAAGAAGCAAAACCAACCGTCACCAAGCTAACGTATTAGATCGAGTCTCATATCTGGAATTTTGCTAGATAGCACTCTATACTGTCTTTGTACTGATACGTTATCAACACGACGAAAGGCGCAATGCAGCACCTTATTACCGCAACCGCAAGCCTTGGCCAGCTCGCCCGCGCTGCGCGCATGACCCAGAAGCTCACACGCGACGAACTGGCCCGCGCCACGGGACTCTCGCCAGCCTTTATCTCTGCGGTTGAACGTGGCAAGGAGACCGCGCAAATCGGCAAGGTGCTGCTCCTGCTACAGGAGCTCGGCGTGACGCTGTTCGGCGAGGCTTCCGGCGTCCAGCAACTGATGGCGGACAAAGACGGGCTCGCCAACCGGCGAGTGCGTAAATGAGCGAAGAAGAGCGCACGCTCATCGCCTTTGCCAACGGCGTAAAAATCGGTGAAGTGGCGGACAACAACGGGGTTTGGACGTTTGCCTATGACGCGGGCTGGCTGAATCACCCCGGGCGCTTCGCCCTGAGCCCTAGTCTTCCGCTAGGGCCGGCACTTCAGGTCGATACCAGTTCCGACCGTCCCGTGCAGTACTTCTTCGACAACCTCTTGCCGGAAGAGGGCCAACGCGCCGTGCTGGCCAGCACGGCAAGGCTCGATATCGAAGACGCATGGGGCATGCTGGCGTACTACGGCGCGGAATCGGCCGGGGCCATCACGCTTCTGGCGCCGGGCCAGCAGGAACCCGGCGCAGGCCGGGTGCCGCTATCGTTCGAAGAACTGCACCGCCGTATCGCGGACCTGCCGGGGCGCCCGCTTGACGCGAAGGCGCCCAAGCACATGTCGGTGGGTGGCGCGCAGCACAAGCTGGCGGCAATCCTGGAGGGCAGGCAAGGAGAGCAGCGATTGCTGGAACCAATCGGCGCAGAGCCTTCCACCCATATCCTGAAGCCGGAAGCACGCTCTACCGCATGGCCACATACTGCCATCAATGAGTTCTTCTGCATGCGGCTGGCTGCGCGCGTGGGTCTGCCGGTGCCAGCCACGGCGTTCCTGCGCGTGCCTGCGCCGGTCTTCGCTATTTCCCGTTTCGATCGTGAATCGCTGCAAGGCCAGGTGCGGCGCCGGCATGTCATTGACGGCATGCAGCTGCGCGGCAAGAGCCGGACACTAAAATACACGCAAGCCTCGACGCAGACCCTGAGAGCGATGATCGAGCTGACACGCACCCGCGCCGCCTCGCGCCTGGCGATTTACCGCTGGATTGTGTTCAACGTGCTGGTTGGCAACGGCGACGCGCATATGAAAAACCTGTCGTTCTTCGCGGATCCCGACGGCTACAGCCTTGCCCCGTTCTACGATATCGTCAGCACCGTGGTGTACGACACCAAGAACTTTCGCGACACCGCGCCGTACTGGCCGGACTCCGAATTGTCCATGCCGATCGGGGCCGCCAGGCATTTCGGCGACCTCCAGCGCACCGACCTGATTCAAGCGGGGCAGGAACTTGGCTTGAGTCCAACGGCGGCGGCCTATGAGCTCGATGCAATGATGGCTGCCGTAGCGCAGGCCACGAATGAGGTCCGAGCGCAAGTCGAAGCTGAGGCCACGCCGGATGGTGGCGAGGCCCGGCTGCTCAATGCCATCCTGGCCATGCCACTCAAGGAGATGTCCGATCGGCTCAGACGGCCAGTTCGAAGTCCGGCAGCATAGCTGCCTGCACAAGAGGGCATTCGTCCAGGGAAGCGCCTCAGCCTTCCTGCGACGCGGATCGGCCCCGCCGCGCCGCCTTATAATCCGACCGGAGAATCCACCGCTGGCGCTGCCGGCGGGCGTGTCCTGGAACCGGCCGAATGCCTTCGTACCCCCTTGTCCTCTGCCTCACCTTTGCGGTCGTCGGAAGTCTGACGGTTGCCGTCGCAACCTGGACGCGGCGGGACGATCCCATCGTCAAGGCCTTCCTGGCGCTGGCCCTGGGGAGCGCGCTATGGAGCGGTGGCCGCCTGCTCGAGTTGAACTCCGTCGACCTGGAAACCCGCATCCTGTGGGCCAAGGTGCAATATGTCGGCATTGTCGCCGTGCCCATCGGCTGGCTCTGCGCCATCGTCCAGCTCAGCCGGCCAAGATTCGTCATCCCTTGGTCGCTGCTCTCGCTGCCCATCGTCATCAATATCGTGACGCTGGCCCTGGTCTTTACCAACGAACGGCATCACCTGATCTGGACGTCGATCCAGCTGGTGCCGGGGGGCGCGCCACCGGGCGCCGTCTTCGGCCATGGCCCGGGATACGCCGCGGCGGCTGCCTACACCTACCTGCTGTTGCTGATCAGCGTTTACTTCCTGCTGACGGCCCGGGTGCCAAGCAGCAGCCTGACCCGCGGGGGAAGGGCGGTGCTTGCGGGCGGCCTGGCGTTGCCGCTGGTGGCCAATATCGCGTACTTGCGCGGATGGACGGGGCCGCTAGGCGGCGACCTGACCCCCGCCACCTTCGCGGTGACGGCGGTGCTGGTGTGGGTATGCGCGCTGCGCAGGCACCTGGATGACGTTGGCCACTACGCCAGGCTCAGGGTCTTCGATGCCTTGCAAGAAGGCTGCGTGATCGTGAATGCCAACGACATCATCGTCGACTTCAACCCTGCCGCGCGGCGCCTGCTGGTGGAGGTGGAGCGGGGCAGCGCGTTTCCGCCGGCCTGGCGGGACGCGATCGCTGCCAGCCGCAGCGGCGCGCCTGGCAGCGGCGGCTCGCACCTGATTTCGGAGGAGCGTGTCGACTACGAGCTCACCGTGGATTCGGTGCGCAACCTGAACCGGCAGCCGGTCGGAATCATTGTGTTCCTGCGCGATGTCACGCGCTTTCGCTCGCGTGAGCACGCGTTGACGGTGGAAAACTCCAGCCTGGCGGTGCGGCTCGGCGAGACCGAGGAAAAGCTCTCACGCATCGAGGCGGACCTGTATCGCGATGCGCTCACCGGCGCGCGCAACCGGCGCTACTTCCAGCGCGAGGCCGCCGCCGCGATAGCCGACGCGTTTGAGCGCGGCATTCCCGTCGGCCTGCTGATCATCGACGTCGATTACTTCAAGCAGTACAACGATCTCCACGGCCATGTGCATGGCGACGAATGCCTGCGCCGCGTTGCCGCCGCCATCGGCGAAGCCATGCGCAACGGCCCCGGCGACTTCTGCGCCCGCGTTGGCGGCGAAGAGTTCGCCATCGTGCTGCCAGCGATCACGCCAGCCAATACACGGGAAGTTGGCCTGCGCCTGCTTAATGCCGTGCGCTCGCTGGCGCTGCCGCATGGCGGCTGGCCAGAACACCCTTGCGTCACCATCAGCGTTGGCGCGGTTTGCGAAATCCCGGCGTCGCCATCGCTGGAATTCCTGCTCGAAAAGGCCGACGCTGCCATGTACGAGGCCAAGCGCAACGGCCGTGACCGCTTCATGATGCACGACCCGGTGGCGTCGCCTGTGTACCCGGGCTGAACGTCTTTCATGGATTGGCCTGACCGGCCATCCTCTCAGGAGTACCCCGCTCATGTCATTCGGCGAATCCGCAGCCATCTACAGCCAGGCACGCCAGTCCTACAGCACGGCTGTGATGGACAAGGTCGCAGATATTCTGGCGGCGGCACAGACGCAAGCCATCCTCGACATCGGATGCGGCACGGGCATCGCCACCCGGCAACTGACCGCGTGCGGTTTTCGCCCGGTCGGGATCGACGTTGACCCCGACATGATCGACGAGGCGCGCCGGCTGGGGCAGGCGGGCGCGTACCACGTAATGGGCGCCGATCGCCTGGATTTTGCCGACGCGGCATTCAGCGGGGCTACCGCCTTCGGCGCGTTCCACTGGTTCTCGGACGATGCATCAGTGCGCAACATCCGCCGCGTATTGATGCCAGGCGCGGCCTTCGTCGTCGTCAACAAGAACGATGCGGGCGATTTCCGCGAGGCCATCGTTGACATCGTCGGCCGCCACGTGGCCCTGAGCCAGGCGCGGCCCAAAGCCGAATACCAGCCTGCCGGGACGCTAGCCGCCGGCGGCTTTCACGCGGTCCGCGAAGACCGGATCCAAACGATGGAGTCGCTTTCCATCGAGCATGCGGTTGCGCACGCGCGGTCGATGCGCTTGTGGGAAGAGGTGCCGACATCGCTCCACGCAGCCATTGAGGCTGAGCTGCGTGACTACGTGGGACGTCATCTTGACGCATCCGGCATGTTGCCGCGGCCGCTTGTCGTGACGGTAGTTTCGGGATGCCGGTAGCGGCCGGGCGGGCGACCATACTGGCCCCAAGCAGGCCCGCCGAGACCGGATCTCAATTCCACTGCGTGGAAATGCAGGGCTGTATTCGACCGTATTTGCGCTTAATCTGGGTTCATCGATAAACGACGGGCAGGGCAAAGCATGGCGCCTGTCCCGTCAAGAAACCCAGACGGAGACGCAAGTGCCTAATTCATTCCCCCTTTTCAACAGGGCGCTGGCCGCGTTGGCCATTGCGCTTGCCGCCACGGGCGCGCTGGCGCCAGCCGCGAACGCCGCAGCCTTCCCGGAAAAGCCCATTCGCCTCGTCGTACCCTTCGCCCCAGGCGGTGGCACCGACCTGATCGCCAGGACCATGGGCGTGACGATGTCGCAGGATCTCGGCCAGCCGGTGATCATCGACAACAAGCCGGGTGGCGGTACCATCATCGGCTCCGACACGGTGGCCAAGAGCGCGCCGGATGGCTACACCATGGTAATGGCCACGTTTGCGCACGCAGTCAACCCGAGCATCCACGCCAAGCTGCCCTATGCCACCGACAAGGCATTTGCGCCGGTGATGCTGGTGGGCCAGTCACCCAACGTGCTGGTGGTTCGCCCGGACAGCCCCTACAAGACGGTGCAGGACCTGATCGCTGCCGCCAAGGCCAAGCCAGGGAAAATCTCGTTTGCATCGCAGGGCCCTGGCACCTCCGCGCACCTCGCGGGTGAACTATTCAAGTCACTGGCCAAAGTCGACCTCAATCACATTCCCTACCGAGGCGCCGGCCCAGCCATTACAGACTTGCTGGGCGGCCAGGTGGATGTGATGTTCGCCACGGCCTCCGCAGTCGGGTCGTTGCTTGAGAACGGCAAGCTGCGCGCGATCGCGGTGACCACGGCCAAGCGCTCGACAAGCCCTGTCCTGGCGAAGGTGCCCACCATCGCGGAAAGCGGCGTGCCCGGCTACGTGGCCGAAAGCTGGTACGGGCTCTTCGTCCCGGCAGGCACGCCCGCCGCGGTGATTGCCCGCCTGAACGCCGCCGCCAGGAAGGCGGTGCAGACCGAGGCGTTCCGCAAGCGTGCCGAAACCGAGGGCCTGGAAGTCAGCGCGGGAACGCCCGAGGAATTTGGCCGCTATGTGCGCGCCGAGGAGGTTCGCTGGAGCCGGGTGGTCAAGCAAGCCAACATCACCGCAGAGTAATCCGGCAGCCCTCGATTGCGCATCGGCGCGCAATACACAGAACACCAAGCACCAAGCACCAAGCGCGAAGCACAAAACACAAGGTAGAGAGACCCACCATGAACACCACTTCACTGATCACGCTCGACATCGACGCCGGGATCGCCACCCTGACGCTGAACCGCCCTGAAAAGCGCAACGCCATGACCGACGATATGCGCACCGAGCTGATCGCCGCCCTAGAGCATGTCACGCAGGACAAGACCATTCGGGCGCTGGTGCTCACCGGCAACGGTAAAGGCTTCTGCGCAGGTGGCGATGTGGCCGGCATGCAGCGGCGCATGGATGCGCCGGCGGGCGAGGTTGCGTTCAACGGCTGGTCGCGCCAGCAACGGGTGCACCATACCGTGGCGCTGCTGCACAACATGCCCAAGCCCACCATTGCCGCGGTCAATGGCGCCGCCGCCGGGCTGGGTGCCGATATGGCCATGAGCTGCGATTTTGTGGTGGCCTCGGAAAGCGCCAGTTTCGCCTGGTCGTACATCCATCGTGGCCTGATCCCGGACGGCGGCGGCATGTACTTCCTGCCGCGCCGCACCGGGCTGTCCAAGGCCAAGGAACTGATCTTCAGCGGGCGCAAGGTCGATGCCGCAGAGGCCCTCCAGCTGGGCATCGCGGATCGCGTGAGCGAGCCGGAAGCGCTGTTGCCCAGTGCCAGGGCCTGGGCGGCGGAACTGAGCCAGGGCTCCGCGACTGCCCTGGCGCTGGGCAAGTCCATCCTGAACCAGGCCTTCGAGTTGCCGGCCGAGCAGGTATTCGCACAAGGCAGCCAGGCACAGGGCATCTGCTACACCAGCGCCGAGCATCGGGAATCCGTGCTGGCATTCCTGGCCAAGATGGCTGGAAAGGAACAGGCCTGACACCATGGACGCAGATAACGCAGAAAACGCACTCTCCGCCATCGCCCGCCTGGTCAAGCCGCGCAGCGTCGCCATCATCGGCGCTTCCGCCGATGCGGCCAAGACCGCCGGGCGCCCGGTCGCCTACCTGAAAAAACACGGCTTCGCCGGCGCCATCTACCCGGTCAACCCGAAGGTGGGCGAGATTGACGGCATCCGCTGCTATGCGGATATCGACACGTTGCCGGAAGTGCCGGATGTGGGCATCGTCCTGCTAGGCGCGCAGCGCGCCCACCTGGCCGTGCGCGAACTGGCCGCGCTCGGCACCGGCGCCGCCATCGTGCTGGCCAGCGGCTACTCGGAGACGGGCGCCGAAGGCGCGCGCCGCCAGGCGGAGCTGATCGAGGCAGCCGGCGCCATGCGCCTGCTCGGCCCCAACACCATCGGCCTGGTCAACCTCACCGACAATATCCCGCTCTCCGCCAGCGGGGCGCTGGAGATGGATCATTTCCCCGTCGGCAACATCGGCGTGGTCTCGCAGAGCGGCGGCATTCTTGGCGCTTTGCTCTCGCGCGCCGCCGCGCGCGGCATCGGGCTTTCCAAGCTGGTTTCCACCAGCAATGAAGTGGACCTCGACCTGGCGGATTTCGTCGACTACCTGGCGGATGATGAGGCCACCCGCGTGATTGCGCTGTATGTGGAAAGCGTGCGCCATCCCGACCGATTCCGTGCCGCCGCGCTGAAAGCGGCCAGGGCAGGCAAGCCGGTGGTCGCGTTCAAGATCGGCCGCTCCGAGGCGGGGGCACGCGCCGCGGTGTCGCACACGGGCGCGCTGGCCGGCGCGGACCGGATGTACGACGCGCTGTTCCGGCAAGCCGGCGTGATCCGCGCGCAAACTTTCGCGGACCTGCTCGACATGCCCGCCGCGCTCGCCACCGGCAGGGCGCTGCGCGGCAACCGGGTTGCCATCCTGACCTCGACTGGCGGCGCCGGCACGCTGGTTTCGGACAGCCTCGGGTTGTCCGGCTTCGAGACGCCCGCGCCGGATGAAGCCACCGCGCAACGGCTGCGCTCGCTGCAGCAGGGCGATCACGCGGCACTGGATCGCAACCCCATCGATGTCACCCTGGCAGGCCTGCAGCCGGACCTGCTGCGCGGCGCAATCCGGGCGCTGCTGGATAGCCCGAGCTATGACGCCGTTGCCATCATCGTCGGGTCGTCCGGCCTGGCCATGCCAGACCTGATGGCAGGCGCGATCCAGGATTGCCTGCCCACCAGCGACAAGCCGGTGGTGGCCTTCGTCAGCCCGCATGCGCCGCAGGTGGCCAGCCTGCTGACCGCGCGCGGCGTGCCAGCATTCAGCGCGCCCGAGAGCTGTACGGCCGCGCTAAGCGCCATGCTGCGTGCAGGGCAATGGCGCGAGACGCCTGACGTCCCGGCCCCGGCGGCAGCCCGCGTCGCCGGGGAGCTGCCGCGCGGCGCGCTGGATGAGGCAGCGGCAAAGCAGCTCTTCGCGCGCTTTGGCATCCCGTCGGTGCGCGAGCGCATCGTACGCAATGGGCAAGAAGCCAGCGACGCCGCCAAGGCCCTCGGTGCCCGCGTGGTCCTTAAGATCCTCAGCGCCGAGATCACGCACAAGAGCGATGTGGGCGGCGTCGCCGTCAACCTGACGCCGCAAGACATAGCGGCGCGGTTGTCGGCGATGGCCGACGACGTGCGCACGCATACCGGCGTGGTGCCCCAGCGCTTCCTCGTCCAGGAGATGGTCACCGGCGGCGTGGAGATGATCCTTGGCATGCACCGCGACGCGCTCGGCACCGCGATCCTGCTTGGCATGGGCGGCGTGACCGCGGAGCTGTTCAAGGACACCACCATGCGCATGCTGCCGCCGGCCGGCGGGCTGTCGCACACCGAAGCACTTGGCATGATCCAGGAACTGAAAACCTGGCCGCTGCTGGACGGCTTCCGCGGGCGGCCCAAGGCCGACGTTGCGGCGCTGGCCGATGCCATTGTGGCGTTTTCCGGCATGGCGGCAGCGCTGGGCGAGCAGTTGGTGGAGGCAGAGATCAACCCGGTCTTCGTGCTGCCGGCATCGCAAGGCGTGCGGGCGGCAGATGGCGTGGTTGTGCTGGCGGGCTGATGGCAGGGAGCCGGGCAGGGGAGTCTGGCATAGTCATGCCAAATGATGCCAGACTCCTCTCCGATGCTTTAATTCCGGCTGCCGGAAATCAGTCCTCCCCAGGAGCATGACCTTGGATCCCGAACTAGCGTTATCGCGGGCGCGTGGCAGGGCGAGCAGCACGTCGGCCAATCGCTCGCTCGAGCGCGGCATGGAGATACTCCGGGCGTTTCGCGCGGGCTCGGAAGTGCTGGGCAACGGCGACCTGGCCGAACGCACCGGCCTGCCGCGCTCGACCGTCAGCCGGCTCACGCAAAGCCTGGTCGAGGCCGGCTTCCTCCTGTACGACGCCACGCTGCGCGCTTACCGGCTCGGCCCGCCGGTCCTGAGCCTGGCGCACGCCATGCGCACCGGCTCTGCCGTGCTGCAGGCAGCAGCCCCGTTGATGCGCGAGCTCGCGCAAAGCCAGCACATCAACGTTGGGCTGGCCATGGCCGACCGCGACGAGATGGTCTACCTGGAATCCGTCCGCTATAGCCGCAAGGTTTCGCTGCGCAGCGTGGTGACCGGGCAGCGTGTGCCCATGGAGCTGACCTCCCTGGGACGCGCCTACCTGGCCGCGGCCCCCGAGCAGGAAACCAAGGCCTTGCTGGAAGGCTTCGGCAGGCGCCTGCGCGCTAACTGGCCTGCACTTGCACAAGACATCGAGCAAGCCATCGGGCAGGTGCGCAAGCAAGGCTGGTGCATGGCGAGCTGGCAGCCGGAAGTGGTCGCGCTCTCCACGCCACTGGTGTTCAAGCGCTACGCCATCCACGTGCTGAACGTCAGCACCACCACGCAGGCAACGCCGGCCAGCGCCGCACGCATTCTCAAGCCACACCTGATGAAACTTGCCGCGCAGATCCGCAGCGCGATGGGCGACGAGGCCGTGTAACAGGCGGCTCACGCCTTCGGCTTGAGCAAGTGTTCGTCCAAGCTCAAGCGCAGGCGCCCGGCGTCGATGCGCAAGCGCAGGCGATGATATTTCGCGAAGTAACGCACGCCGACGATCGCAGCGGCAAAGCCCGCGCCGGCGCCGATGCCCGCGAACGGAAGGTGCCTCTCACCGGCTACCGCCCTTTTCGAGCAGATCGATGATCTCGCGGGTTGTGCCAGTCTCCCCCAGCCTAGGGAAAATCCGCGCAATGCTGTTCGCGTGCGCGTCCAGGCTCATGTCGGTCATGGCATCGACGGCCAGGGCAACGTTGAACCCAAGCTCATACGCCTGGCGCGCGGTCGACTCCACGCCGATGCTGGTTGCAACGCCGGCAAGCACCACCTGTGTCACACCCAGCTTTCTCAGTTGCGCCTCAAGATCGGTATTGGTGAAGGCTCCCCAGGTCCGCTTTGTCACCGTGTGGTCAGCCGGCTGCCGGTTCAACTCGGGCACCAGATCGTCCCATCCGGCAGGAAGATCGCCAAGCCTGCGTCCCTGTTCGGTACGGCCGGGGGCGCCGCCGGCAACATTGACCAGCACAACTGGCAGGCCGTGGCCACGGAACGCGGTGGCAAGGGTCGCAGACTGCTTCACGACCTCATCGACCGGGTGCACGACGGGAAGCGAGACGATTCCCTGCTGCAGATCGATGACAACGAGAGCGGCTTTCGGATCAAGAACGGTGACTGGCATGGTGTTTTCTCACGGTCGATAGGGACTAAGGTAGGGACTTCGGCGAGTCCGGAGCGGGGCGCTGGCCGGGGCTTTGAAAGGGCCCCGTCACGAGTCGGCCAGCCGTTTGAGCAGGGCGATGCCGGCAGCAAGCTCCTCTTGCTCCGTCGCCGCCAGCTGTGTCCGGATGGCACGGAGCAGCCAGTCTTCGCGCGCTGCCCGGGTCGCCAGGATCATCTCCCTGGCGTCAGCCGTGAGCGACAAGATGGTCCGCCGCCCGTCGACCGGATCCGGCGCACCGCTCACCAGCCGGGCTGATTCCAGGACGGCAACCGTGGCGCCCATGGACTGCGACCGCACACCCTCGGCCCGCGCCAGGGTTGTCACAGTGGCCGGACCGTCGCGCTCCAGGCGGCCAAGAACCGACATCTGCGACCAGGTGAGATCGCCCGGATGCACCTCTTCACGCAGGCGGCGCCTTAGCTGGCCGATCACGATACGTAGATCGGTTGCCAGCGCGGACGCGCCGGCAGCCTGCGGATCATCTTGTTTGTGGTTGGAATGCATCCCCCCAATGTAGCCGATACGAAGGAAAACTACAAAGGTAACCTTCTTATTTTGCTCAGGTCCGTCATGATTGACGGCCGGGAGATCCAAACAGTGGCCCGGCGGCCAACGCTAGGGCCCCGAGCCGGAAATGGCACGCACGTTGCCATCGGCACCGAAGGATGCGGCACCTGGGTGCCACTGTGAGACAGAAGGGCAGGCAACGGCGCGAACGGACGAGTGAGCCGGCGAGGTCATGGTCCACCAGCGTTTCAGTGCCTGCATGCGCGCGAACAGGCCTCAGTAGCTCAGCCGCAGGCCCAGGCGCACAGTACGGCCGGCGCCGGGCATGACCCACACGCTGCTATAAGAGCTGGCGTAGTAGGTCTTGTCGAACAGGTTGTCGACGTTGAGTGTCACGCGTGCCGTCTTGCTGTATTGCCAATAGCCCAGCACGTCGGCCAGCGTGTAGGCGGGCAGCGAGAAGCTGTTCTGCGAGTCGCCGGAGCGCTTGCCGACATAGCGGATGCCCCCGCCCACGCCGTAGCGCTGGCCGATGGGGGCCGCATCCTCGTACACCGCCATCACGCTGCCGCTGGTGCGCGGGATGTTGGCCAGCGGCGTGCCGGCGGCGAGCGTGCTGTCCTGGGTGATTTCGGCGTCGGTATAGGCAAAGTTGCCGGTCACGCGCCAATGCGTGCCGAGCTGCCCGGACGCGTCGAGTTCCACGCCGCGGCTGCGCGCCTCGCCGGCGGCCACCGAGTAGGAGGGATCCAGCGAGTCGGTGGTCAGCACGTTGCGCTTGCGGATCTCGAAGACCGACAGTGTGGCGCCGAGACGGCGGTCGTCGCTGTCGAGCTTCACGCCGGCCTCGACAGCCCGCCCGTGTTCTGGAGAAAACGGGTTGCCGGCGGAATCGGTGCCGGTATTGGGGCGGAACGAGCGGCTGGCGTTGGCGAACAGCGAGACGTTGTTGCTGGCCAGATAGGTGAGGCCGATGCGCGGCGAGACCGCGCTCTGATGCTGGCTGGCACTGGTGCCGGCCAGGCGGTTGTCCAGCGACTGGTTGTAGGCATCGAAACGCACGCCGGCCAGCAGGCGCCAGCGTTCGCCCAGCCGCAGTTGGTCCTGGGCATAGAGGCCGAGATTGGTCTGGCGCTCGTAGGTGTCGGTGTTGGCTGCCACTGTGGGTGGGGTCTGCCCATAGACCGGGTTGTCGATGTCGATGGCATAGGGCGCGCTGGCGCTGGGGTTCTTGCGCAGCTGCACCTGGGTGTTGCCGAAGCGGTAGGCGTCCACGCCGACGAGCAGCTCGTGGCCGATCGCGCCGGTGGTGAACTTGCCGGTCATGTCGGCCTGCAGCGAGACGTCGTCGGACTGGTAGTCGCGATAGCGACGCTGGCGTCTCAGGGTACGTTGGTCTGCGGACAGCGCGCTGGCCTCGGTGGAGTAGCCCACCAGGCTGCCGCCGCGGTAGGCCGCGGCCAGGCGGCCCTTCCAGTCCGGCGAGAACTGATGTTCAACACTCAACTGGTGCGACTGGCTGTCGAGGCGGATGTCGCTATCGTTTGGCTCGCCGAGGAAGCGCGAGCGCGGTACGGCGCCCAACTGCCCGTTGATGGCCACCACGCCGCGGTCCAGCGGGGTGGTGTAGCGCTGGAACTCGGCTGCGTACTGCACGATGGTGTCAGCGCCCAGGGTCCAGGTGAACGACGGCGCCACCAGGTAGCGCTTGCTGTTGACGAAGTCGCGCGTGCTGCCTTCGTGGTCGCCCACGGCGATCAGCCGCCCTGCCACATTGTCGCTGATGGTGCCGGTGACGTCGGCCGACACGCGGTAGCCATCACGGCTGCTGACCTCCATGTCGTAGGTCTGGCTGGGCTTGAACTGTGGCTGCTTGGTGATGACGTTGATGCTGCCGCCGGGTTCGCTGTTGCCGTACAGCGAGGAGGTCGGGCCCTTGAGCACCTCCACGCGTTCGATGGTGGCTGCGTCGCGCGGCGCGGTGAAGCCGCGGTTGGCGGCAAAGCCGTTGACGAGGTAGCCAGCGCCGGTGTTCTCGTTGCCGGTGAAACCGCGTATCGCGTAGTTGTCCCACAGGCCGCCGAAGCTGTTCTGGCGCGACACGCCGCTGGCGTAGTCGAAGGTCTGATCCAGCCGCGTGGCGCCGATATCGTCGAGCAGCTCGCGCGGCAACACACGCACGGATTGCGGCACCTCGCGCAGCGGGGCCTCGGTGCGAGTCGCGCCGGTGGAGGAGGAAGGCGCGTAGGTCTTGTCGGCGGTGCTGACCACCGAGACTTCGGGGAGCGTCGTCGCGGGCGCCTCCTCGGCATCGGCGAGCGGCGCGGTGATCGCCGTGGCGGCGGCCAGTGCGGCGAGAGGACTACGCCGTCGTTGGCCGGCTGGAGTGACAGAAAGTATCGGCATGTTCGGATCAGAGGAAAGCGCTGGCGCTGGGTAGCGCGTTGGGGGCTCGGCGGTGGCGCGGCGCGAGACGGCCAGTCCCAACGGGGGGGCCAACGTGATTGACCCCTTATTGCAACCAAGTTGCATTATAAGGAGCTTCTCCATCCGTTGTGTGGAATTTTCCGGCGCCGCGGCGCCATGCCACAGGGTCGACATGCCGGCAAGCCAGCGTTCCTGTTCGTTCGCCACCGGCATGTCATAAGCCGGAGTTCCGCAGCACCCCAGCGGACTGCCTAAGCGGCGTACTACAGGAACAAGGGCTAAGGGTCCATTCCCCGTGTCTCTTCCAATGAATCCACCGATCAACACCACTAAGCGGTATCCCATGCCATTCAATCACGCTGACTAAGACGCCTTCCATTGCCTCACGTACACTGGTTCTGCTCCGATGCTGGTCGATGCAGCAATCGGCGTCTGTGGCAGCGTCACCATCGGCAGGACACCGGCCCAAATTGGCAAATCCAGGTCTGATTCGTCATCAATCGGCCCGCCAGTTCGAACTTTCGCGGCGGCTTCATCGAGCGCGATGCCTAGAATCGTCGTCGCAGCAAACTCCTTCGCGCTCCCCGGCCGGGCATCCCCCTCACGGCCTGGCGCAATCAGCCTCATGAAAACATCCATCAGTCGGCGCTTTTCCGCCTCGTCATTTACAGCATTAAATCGCCCATAAATAATCGCGGAGCGATAATTCATGGCGCGATTAAATGCAGACTTTGCCAACACGAGTCCGTCCAAGTGGGTAATGGCTACCGCTGCCTCTTTGGCACTGGTTAGTTGGCGAATAAGGCGCCCGCCATTGGAGCCATGGACGTATAGCCTATCGCCATCGCGCCAGCACGCAGTGGGAATGACATGACTGGATTCGCCATCGTAAAAAGAAATATGGCAGACATAAGCTGAATCGATTATCGAATAAAGCGCCGCCTTTTCATAGAGCGCAAGCTCCGGGAGCCGGCGTATGCGGGTGCGGGTGCGGGGAGTGGGGGATGGCATTTTCAACAGTCATTCCTCGTGTATAAACGGTGCGGCAGTATAGGTTTGCATCATCCCGCTGCCTAGATCCAGCCGATCCCCATTATTTAGATTCAGGTCGAGTTCGAGGATACAGGCGAGCGCGCGGACACATACGGTGTCGAACCACTCGGTCATATTGTCATCGAACGCGATAGGATGATGTCGATACTCACATCCAGAGAGCGCCTGAATAGCGATCCGGCGGCCCTTTTCGAGACAATGATTGCTTATTCTGGTGTCGTGTCGAGGATGAGGATAAACTCATCATCAAGGTCGACACGGCGTGGCATCCAGCCTGGATTGGCACCGAGCAGGTTCGGTTCTTCAAAGTAGATCGCGGCGTCCTAGCGATAACAACTGCGTGGCAGATCCATCCATCGTTCCCGAGGCGAATGGCTCGCGGTGTGCTGATGGCACAGAGAAACAATGTCTAGCGCAGGCTCTCGCGCTAAACCCAAACCATGGAGAGATTGATTGATGATCAATGCCCAAAAAGCTCATGCGATACCCATGCCATCCGACAGCATCCTGGCGCCGCTTTATAGGAGCGCGGACCTGCTGGATGCGTATGCGGTTCAGTTGCCGGCGGGGGCCAGCGACGATCTCGAAGTGTTAGCGCGCGCTGGATTCGAGCGGCAGGCGTGGTGGATTCGTGCGCTGACGCGGGTACGGGACACGATTATGGCGACAGTCGGCGTCAAATCGTCTCGTGCGGTCGGTATTGCTGCGGCGGCGCGAGGGCCGGTGATCGGTTTCTTTCCACTGCGGTCGAAGAGTGCGGGGGAACTGGTGATGGGCGAGGACGATCGGCATCTCGACTTCCGGCTCGCGATCCAGCTGCGCACGGGTGCGGCAGGCGGCAGGGAGCTCGTCCTGGTGACCGTAGTGCATTGCCATAACTTGCTGGGACGGACGTACCTCGCGGTAATCACACCGTTCCACCGTGTAATCGCGCGGGCTAGTCTGGAACAGGCGGCAAGCCGTGCTGTCTGAACTGGTCTGCGCTTGCCGACGATCCGGTACCAACAAGGTTAATGGACTACGCTGCATGTCAGTGGGAGAGACCCACCGTGCGGCGATGGGTTGAACTGAACCGTCCCCCTCTTTGAGTGTGCGAAGCCAAACAGGAATTGGCTTTGCGGCGCCGCCCCAATGTTGCCTGCGACTCGACTCTTGTTTCGGCCCGATGTCCGCTCTTCGGAAGGACGAACGTCGGTAGCCGCCCTTGGAGACTGTCCCGTCCCGCGTCCACTACCGGGCGGCAAGGAACCAAACTACGGCATGGGCGTGCCCTTGATCGCCCGCTCCAGGTCCAGCCGGTTGATCAGCCGCTGCCGCTTCACGTGCAGCGGCGGGTTGTGCGGCCGCGGCGGCTCGCCCAGCAACGTGCAAGGCGACGAGCGATCTTCGAACCAGGCGTGATCGCTGCCATCGATCTGGATCAATTCGCCCAAACAGGCGCGCCGATTCCTTGGCTGGTGAACCTTGGGCGGGCACAGCCGGCGCGGCACCCAGAAACCCGCGTCGATCATGAGGCGGCGCACGGTCTCCTTGGCCAGCACGATGCCATGGCGTTCACGCAGCTTCTCGCAGGCCAGGGTTGGACCGAAGTCGGCATAGGTGTCGCGAATCAGCCCGCGGGCCCGCGCTTCCAGCCCAGGAGGCAACTGCCGGTTGCTGTCGTGACCGCGCTTACGCGAACCTAGGCCGCTTGGACCGTCTTCGCGATACCGGATCACCAGGCGTTCCACCTGGCGCGGGGACAGTCCCAGCTTCTCGGCCGCGCGCCAAACCATCAGCCCGTGCTCAACGACGGCCTGAATCACCTTGAACCGGTCCAGTTCACGCATCGACATGGTCACCATCTCGGGCTTCGGCATGGCTGGACTCCGATCCAGGCGGATAGAGCGCCAGCATGCTCGCGTTAGCCTACAGGTACGACATTTCTATTTGGCTCTAGTACGACATTACTATTTAGCCGTAACACCCTATGCGCGCATAATTAGGCTTATGTTAAATCATGAATATTCTAAATCCACGCCTGAGATACTGACCGCCTGAACGTCCATCCTGCCCATCCCTGGCCCCCAAGCAGCGCCGCGCAGCGTCAGCCCGGCGTTGACCATTTTCCTTGTCCCTTGGACAATCGCGAATACTCGCTGCTATATTGCGTGAACCATTCCTGCCCCAGATCCCATGGCACGCTCGCTTGTGCTTGTCGCGTTGGCCGCTTCGCTCTATGGTTGCGCCGGCGCTCCGTCCTTCAGCCTGTTTGGCGCCTATTTTCCGCTTTGGCTCTTGAGCGCCCTGATCGGCATCGTGGGCGCCATCATTTCCTGGCGGCTGTTTATCCTGGCCGGCTGGGCTGATATCGTCGGCTTCCCGCTGCTGGTGAACACGGCAATCGGCCTGATGGTCGCTGAAATCGTCTGGCTATCGGCTACGGGACACATCCTATGAAAATGGCCGGCGTCCGCAAAAGCCCGCTGCGCGGGAAATTGATCACCCTGGCGATCGTTGTTCTGGCCATCCTGCTCTCCATCTATGCTTGGCATCGCACCGTGCGGTTTCCGTCTTCCGACGATGCCGGGCTCGATGCCGACATGGTGCATGTGGCCTCGCCCGTGGGCGGGAGGATCGCGAGGATCCTCGTCAGCGAGAACCAGCACGTGGCCAAGGGCGACGTGCTGTTCGAGATCGATCCTGTGCCATACCGGCTAGCCGTGGCCCAGGCGACTGCCGATCTGGAACTGGCGCAGGCTGCGCTGGGCACGCGCAGACGCACGATTGCCACCGAACACGCCAACGCGGCGATTGCCTCGGAGCAGACCGCGCGTACCGAGCAGAACTACGCGCTGACCGCGCGCACCGTGGAGCGTCTGCGCCCGTTGGCCGCGGATGGCTACGTGCCGAAGCAGCAGCTCGACCAGGCCGAGGTGGCGCAGCGCGACGCGGCGGTATCGCTGAAACAGGCCAATGTGCAGCGTGCCGCGACGGCAAAGGCGGTGGGCACGGAAGACGACGCCACGGCGACCGTGCGAGCGCGCGAGGCGGCTCTGGCCATCGCCCAGCGGGCACTGGACGACACCGTGGTTCGCGCCCCGCATGACGGCCGCGTGAGTGGCCTGACCGTGTTGTCCGGCGAAGTGGTGATTCCCAATCAGTCCCTCTTCCTGCTAGTGCATACCGGCGAATGGTTCGCCGTCGCCAATTTCCGTGAAACCCAGCTTGCCGATATCCGGCTGGGCGATTGCGCCACGGTCTATTCGATGATCGACCGCAGCCATGCCATGCGCGGCAAGGTCGAGGGCATTGGCATTGGCATCACCGATACCGAGCGCCTGAACCTGCCGCGTTCCCTGCCCTATGTCCAGCCGTCGGTGAACTGGGTGCATGTGGCCAGGCGATTCCCGGTACGGATCAAGCTGGAAGAACCGCCGGAAACGCTGGCCCGGGTGGGCGCGAGTGCAACCGTCGAGATCCGGCATGGCGCAGCCTGCCGCTGACAAGTTGCGTCTCGGGCTGGCCGATCTCGGCGCCCTGCTGGCACCGTTTCCGGGCCGCGCATCGGCCACCGCGCGCATTGCCGTGGCTTGCACGCTGACGGTGCTCGTCACCAGCATCTATGGCACGCCGGAGGCGGCCATCTCCGCCTATATCGTCTTTTTCATCAACCGGGCGGATCGCACCACCAGCATCGTGATGAGCGTGGCGGCGCTGGTGCTGGTCAGCATCATCATCGGACTTGTGATGCTGCTGGCCGATTTCAGCGTCGATGACCCACTGCGCCGGGTGGTGTGCATGGCCGTGCTGTCGGCCGCCCTGCTCTTCCTGACCTCAGCCAGCAAGCTGCGCCCGGTGGGCGCCATCATCGCCATGATCATCGGGTTCGGGCTCGACGAACTCGGCCTGGTGCCCGGCGGCGAGATCGCCACGCGCGCCCTGCTCTATGCCTGGCTGATGGTGGCAATTCCGATCGGCGTGAACGTGGTGGTCAACCTGGTGCTGGGGGCGGCGCCGCGCCGGCTGGCCTGCGACCGGCTGGCCCATTGCCTGCGCGTGGCGGCGGCCTGCCTGCGCGATCCGCCACCGGACGGCGCCGCGCTGCACGCAGCCTTGCACGCCGGCGTTCAGCCGGTGGCGGGCTGGCTGAAGCTGGCAAGGATCGAAGGCTCGGCCAAGGCCAGCGACGTAGCCGCGCTACGTCATGCCGCGGCGTCAACCATGGCGATCCTGCTGGCGGTCGATGTCGCCTGCCGGCAGCCGGGCGCACCCCTGCCCGCCCCGGTTGCCGATCCGATCGCCGACACGCTTGACGCGATGGCGCGCATGCTCGATGCGGGCGGCTATCCCGTGGAGATCGGGCTGAGCCCACCGGACTCCAGCCAGCTTGCGCCGGCGCAGGCGGCGGTTGCCAGGGAACTGCACTCGGCCATCAACGGCTTTGCCGAGCCCCCTGAAGCGGACACGGCGACGGACACAGCGACAGCCCCGACGCCCGCAACCCGCCGTGGCGGCTTCCTCGACGCAGATGCCTTTAGCAATCGCGACCACATCCACTACGCGCTCAAGACCACCGGAGCGGCCATGTTCTGCTACCTGCTCTATCAGCAGCTCAACTGGCCAGGCATTCATACCTGCTTCATCACGTGTTATCTCGTGTCGCTCGGGACCGCCGCGGAGACCGTGGAGAAGCTCGCGCTGCGGCTGGCCGGCTGCCTGGCCGGCGCGGTCATCGGCACGGCCGCCCTCGTCTATGTCGTGCCTTCGCTGTCGTCGGTGGGCGCACTCATGTTGCTCGTCTTCGCGGGCTCGTGGATATCGGCCTGGGTTGCGCAAGGCTCTGCGCGCATCGCCTACGCTGGCTTCCAGATCGCGTTCGCGTTCTACCTGTGTGTCATCCAGGGCGCAGGCCCAGGCTTTGACCTGACCATCGCGCGTGACCGGGTCATCGGCATCATGCTTGGCAACCTGATGGTCTACCTGGTCTTCACGCGCATCTGGCCGGTCAGCATTGCCGCGCGCATCGAAGCGGCGCTGGGCCGGCTGGTCGAGCAATGGCAGCAACTGGCGCATGCCAGGCGGCCCGACGACCGGCGCGGGCATGCCACGGCCGCGCTGGCCTTGCAGGGCGATATTGCGCAGGACCTGATCCTCGCGCACTACGAGCCTGCGCCCGTGGGCCCGGCACCCGAGTGGGTCGAAGACCGCCAGCGGCGCCTGCGCTCGCTCGACGCGATTGCCGGTCCGGCGTTCCTGTTCGCCGAGCGGTTCCCGGGCGACCCTGACCTCGTGCAGCGGCTTCGCACGCTGCGGGCGCACGATACGGCGCCGCAGCCAGTGCAGCCCACCGATACCACCCACGCCACTGAGGCCACTGACGCCGCCGGTCACGACGGCCCAGCCCGCGACGCCTTGCTGGCTCTCATCGACAAACGCCTGACCGCCTCCGTTGCCGACGCCGCGCAGGCGGCCCACCCTTCCCCAATCCATGCGCAAACGTGATTCGCTGGTGATTCCGCTATCGCTGATTGCCGCGACGCTGGCCGGTTGTGCCACGTCGTCGCTGAATCTCGCGCCTGTGCAAGCCGATCGGCCGTGGCAGCCCGCCACCACGGCATCCGGAGAAATCGTGCCCGGCGCCGCGGCCAGGGCCGCACCCGCGCCAGGGCCTTCCGACTACACGCTACCCGCCAATTCAGCGCTGGCGTCGATCGCACCGCCGCCCGCGCTCGATCCGGCGCACGCTTACTCGCTGCCGGAACTGATCGACATGGCCGAGTCCGCCAACCCGCTGACGCGCATCGCGTGGAACGACGCACGCAATGCGGCGCTGGCCGCAGGCATCGCCAAGGCCAGCTACCTGCCGCACATCTCGGCCGCGGCCATGGGCGGCTACCAGAACGGGCATCTTTCCACCAGCACGCCCCTGGGATCGGCCGGCACCAACACATCCACCCACGGCGCGGTGTCGGTACTGTCGCTGCAATGGCTGCTGTTCGATTTCGGTGAACGTGCGGGGATTGTCGATGCCGCGGAGCAAACTTCGATCGCCGTCAATATTGCGTTCACGGCTGTTCACCAGCGCATCGTGCACGATGTCAGCGTGGCGTTCTACCGCTATCAGGCTGCCCGGTCGCGCGGCGGCACGGTGCAGCAGGCCATGACCAACGCCGATGCCGTGCTCGCGGCCGCCAAAGCCCGCTACCAGCGCGGCATCGGCACGGTCGTGGAGGTGGCGCAGGCCACCCAGAACCGTGCGCAGACCAACCTTGCGATGGTGCAAGCACAGGGCGCCGAGACCGACGCGTATCTGGCCCTGCTCACGGCCATCGGTATCTCGCCGTTGTCCAAACCACGCATCGCCGAAATGCCCGTGCGGCCCTTGTCGCCCGCCTTGCGCGGCTCCATCGAGCAGATCGTGGAAAGCGCGATCGCGCAGCGGCCCGACGTGCTGAGCGCCTACGCGGTCGAGCGTGCCAGCCAGGCCAAGGTCAAGGCGGCCGAGGCGGCGTTCCTGCCCAAGGTGTTCCTGTCCGCGTACACGTCATATGCGTCGGGTGGATCGTCCATCTCGGCGATTCCGCCAATCGGCCAGCAGCCGCCGACGCTGAACCTCAACGGCTATCGCTACGGCGCTAGCGTATTCCTTGGCGTTACCGTGCCCATTTACGACGGCGGGGTGCGCTCGGCGGTGGTCGCGCAGTCGCGCAATGACGTCGACAGCGCATCGGCCCGGCTGACGCGCGCCAAGGAAGAATCGGTACGGCAAGTGGTGGTCAGCCAGAGCGCGCTCGAATCGAGCCTGGCGGCGTACGACGCGGCCAAGGCGCTGGCCGACGCCGCCCAGGTCACCTACAACGCGGCCTTTGCTGCATATAGCAAGGGCGTGGGATCGGTAACCGAAGCCAACCTGGCGCAGACCCAGTTGCTGCTGGCATGGAACGCGTCGACCGACGCGTATAGCGGCGCGCTGGCCGCCGCCGCCACGCTGGCGCTTGCGACCGGGGCGATCGGCTCGATGCGTTGAGCCACCCGAATCCGACTCCGTCCCCCTCTGCTTCCAAAACCCATCAGGCGGATGCCGATGCGAGCGGTACTTCGGTGTAAGTCTGCAGGCGTATGTCGGCCCGATGCAGATCCGATTCATACTGGCGCGCCGCCAAAAGAAAACATGCGGCGGCGACCAAGCCGAATGCCGGCATCACCGCAAGGGCCGTCTGCAGGCCAAGGGCGTCCGAAATCGCCCCCCCGACGAAAGGCCCAACCGCAAGGCCAAACATGTTCTGAAAGAGCGACAGTAGTGCGGCGCCGGTGGAACGGACGCCCGGGTGAACGACGTCGAGCACAATACCCGCCGCCGGCCCTACCGTACACGTCATCAGAAAGCCGCCGAACGCAATGAGCAGGAACTGCTGGCCGGCTGGCATCGCAACGGTAAAGGCTGCAATGAAAACCAGCAGGGTCGCCACGCACAGGAAGGCCACGGCGAGAGGCTTGTTGCGTGGCCGGCGTGCAGCCGCCCTGTCCACCACGAGACCCCATACGAAGGCCCCCAGCGCGCCGCACAACACAATCAGCGCCGCTTGCTTGGCGGCAACATCCGGGGCTGCGCCGTGGAACCGGTTGAAGTAGCTGGGGAGCCAGGCCCAGACGGTAGACACCACGATGAGCTGAAACGCTGCGCCGACGCACGTCCACCAAACCGTACGCGAGTCAGACAACGCGCTTGCGACGTGCCTGATGAAGTTCCATGGTGATTCCTTCGCCTTGTGCAGCCGGGATGTCAGTTCCACGGTCTTGTAGTCAGGCACGAACAGGTACAGCAGCGCGATTGCCAGTCCCGGGAAGCCCACCACGCCGAACGCTGCCTGCCAGCCCCAGCGCTGGGCGATCACGCCGCCCAGCATGACGCCGAGGACCGCGCCAATGGAGCCGGCGGCAAAGAACGCTCCCAGCAACATGGAGCGCATGCGCTTAGGAAACAAGCTTGCAATCAGTGCCGCACCGACGGAACCATAGCCACTTTCGCCAACGCCTACCATGGCGCGCGCGGCAAATAGCTGACTGTAGTTGCGAGTAAACATGCATGAGATGGTCGCTACGCTCCATACCGTTGCCATCACGGCGACACTCTTGACCCGGCTCATCCGATCGGCCAGAAGAGCGACGGGCAGGCCGCCCAGTGCGACAACGATCGAGATGATCGACACCAGTGCGCCAAGCTGCTTGTCCGACAAGCTCCACGCCTCCTTCAAGTGGGGAAACAACGAGACAATGACCTGCCGGTCGATGTAGTCGAACAGCATCAGCGCAAAGGTCATGGCAAAGGCAAACCAGGCTCGGGGCCGGCTGACCAGATAGTCGTCGCGATCATCGGGTCCGGAATGCGGGATGTGCGGGTTCATGCGTGTCTCCATAGTGGGTCGGCTCTTGCATTGAGAGCCACCTCTGATGCTTGCACAGTCTGCTACTTGCAACGGGCATTGCCGGCAACCTTCCGGCATGGTGCGTTCAAAGTCAGGCGGACACGCCAGCAATGCGCCCTTGATGCATGCCGCGTGTGCTACTGCAACGTGACAGTGCCCTGTCAGGGCACCAGGACGGTGGAGCCTACTGTCTTGCGCGACTCGAGCGCCCGATGCGCGTCGGCGGCATCGGCCAGGGCAAAGGTCTGCTGGGGCTCGCTCGCGATGCGCCCGGCCAGCACGTGGTCGAACAGTTCCTTGGCCATGTCCAGCATGTGCGCGCGCGGCTGGATATAGTGCATCATGGCGGGCCGCGTGAACCAGATCGATCCCTTCACGGCCAGCATCTGGGAGTCGACGATCACCGCTCCCGACGAGGTGCCGTTGCTGATCAGCGAACCGCGCGGCTGCAGGCAGTCCAGCGAGGCTTCCAGCGTGTCCTTGCCCACCGAGTCATAGACCACCGGAACCCCCTTGCCGTCGGTGATCTCCTTGACGCGCTGCACGATGTTCTCGCGCGAGGTCACGATGGTGTGCGCACAGCCGTTGGCCTTGGCGATCGCGGCCTTCTCGTCGGTACTTACGGTTCCGATCATGGTGACGCCCATCGCCCGCGCCCACTGGCAGGCGATCAGCCCCACGCCACCCGCAGCCGCGTGGTAGAGGATGGTCTCGCCACCCTGGAGCGGGTAGACCTGACGGAACAGGTATTGCGCCGTCATGCCCTTCATCATCAGCGTGGCGGCGGTGCGCTCGGAAATGCCATCGGGCAGCGGGATCAGCACCGCGGCCGGCATCACGCGCACCTGGGAGTAAGCGCCCTGCGGTCCGATCAGGTAGCCGACGCGGTCACCCACGCGGATGTCCGTCACGCCGGAACCCACGGCCTCGACCACACCGACCGCGTCGGAGCCCAGCCCGTTGGGCAGCGCCAGCGGGTAGCGGCCGGTGCGGAAATAGATATCGATGAAATTCAGCGCGATGTAGCTGTGGCGCACGCGGGCCTCGCCGGGGCCAGGCTCGCCGACTTCGACGTCCTCGAACTTCAGCACTTCCGGGCCGCCGGTTTCGTACAAGCGAATGGCTTTTGACATGATTGTGTTCCTGTGTATGTTCTGTGGGGCTTCGCGCCGCCGGCCCAGTTGGTCACTGACAGCACGGCGACGGGGTTCGTGGACGGGCCAGAGGCGCCGACGCGCGCAGGGCGAAGGCGACCCCGAGAAGCGCCGCACGCTGGCCGTACCTGGTGGCTTGCCTCATCATGGGTCTCCTTGCCGTTGTGAGCCAGGGCGTGGCGGCGCTCAGGCGACCTTGCGCAGATGACCCTGCTGGCGACCGACGCGGTTGGGCGCGAAGCCATTGGCCGCCAGGGACGCCTCCACGGTGTCGTAGAACACACCGATCTTGGAAATCTCGCGCGCCTGCTGCGCGGTGGCGATCGGGCGGCCGAACTCACGTGAAATGCGCACCAGTTGCTCGATCTGCTGGACCGTGCTGAACTTACTGGAGCGCTGCTGGTTCCAGAGGTTGTCCTCGATGCCGCAGCGCACGTGCAGGCCCATGGCGATGCCCATCATGTTGATCGGCAGCACGTTGAGCACGGAGCTTTCCACCGTCAGCACTGCGCCATCGGGCACGGCGCGCACGATGTTAGCCATGTTGTAGATGTTGGGCGCGTCCATGCCGCCGCTGATGGCCACCCAGTTCATGACCAGCGGGCCTTTGTAGATGCCCCTGCGCATCAGGCGCTCGACCGACTCGAAGCTGTTGATGTTGTAGCACTGGAAAGCGCTTTGGATGCCAGCAGCCGACAGGCGGCGGATGTGCTCCTCGACCCAGCCTGGCTGCGAGGGCACCGTCATTTCCTTGTAAGCCTGAAAGGTGGCCGGATCTTCCATCGACGTGCCACGCAGGTCTTCGTAATCGAAGTGCTCCAGCACATTCATCTGCGAGGTGTTCACGGTCACGGTGACCTGGTCGGGCTTGGGGTCGAGATCGGCCAGCATGTGGCGCGTATCGTCGGAGAGCCACTTGGCGGCAGCGCCATCGGTCTCTGGCGCGAAGGAGATCGAACCACCCACCTGGATGATCATCTCGGGCACGGCCTTGCGCACGCCGGCGACCAGTTCGTTGAATTTGGACAAACGCTTGGAGCCGCGGCCATCGAGTTCGCGTACGTGCAGGTGCAGCACCGTGGCACCCGCGTTGTAGCAATCCACGGCCTTCTGGATCTGCGCCTCCATCGTCACCGGGATGTCCTCGGGAAAGTCAGAGGGGACATAGGACGGCGCGTAGGGCGCGGCCGTGATGATGAGCGGCTGCTGGTTTTCGGGGAACAGGTGTCCGTCGAGAAAGTTCATGGCGTGTCTCCAGGGGGGAAAGAAGAAAGGGGATAGGGTTAGCGAGAGTGAGGATCAGAACACCAGGTCAGAACACCTTGTCGCCGATGATGCCGGCGCGCTCCATCTTGCGATGGCAGGGCGGGTAGTCCATCACGGCGTAGTGCTGCGTCGAGCGGTTGTCCCAGATGGCGATGCTGTTCGGCTTCCAGCGCCAGCGCACCTGATACTCGGGAATCAAGGCCTGGCCGATCAGGTACTGCAGCAGCGCCGATCCGCCTTGGGTGAAGTCCTGGCCGTAGCGCACGTTGGCCGCCGTGTGGAAGTTCGTGAAATGGGTGGCGAAGCCGTTGACGAACAGCACTTTCTCGCCGGTCTCGGGATGGGTGCGCACCACGGGATGTTCGGCATCCGGGTACTGGGCCTTGAGTGCCAGGCGTTTCTCAATCGGCATGGCCGCACCGAACGTGGCTTCGATGCTGTGCCGCGCACGCAGGCCGGCGATCTGGAGCTTGACCTCGTCGGGCAGCTTCTCGTAGGCCAGCGCCATGTTGGCCCACATGGTGTCGCCGCCCACCGGCGGGCATTCCACGCAGCGCAGCACGCAGCCCATTGGCGGCGTCTCGCGCCAAGTGGCGTCGCAGTGCCAGCCGTTCTCGTAACGGTCGTTGGGAGCCTCCGGCGATTTGTAGATGCGCACCAGGCCCGGGTGATCCGGGTCGCTGCCGACCACGGGGTGGTCCTCGAGCTCGCCGAAGCGGCGCGCGAAGCCCACATGCTCGGCGCGCGTGAGGTCCTGGTCGCGCAGGAACAGCACCTTGTGCTTGAGCAGCGCGGCCCTGATCTCGGCGAACAGCCCATCGTCGTGCACGGCGTCTGCCAGGTCCACATTCACAAGCTCGGCACCGATGGCGCACGTCAGCGGTTTGATATGCATGGTTTGTCTCCTTCGTTTTTTTGTTCAAATCACCACCACGGACGGGCCCGTCGTCTTGCGGGACTCAAAGTCGCGGTGGGCACGCCCTGCTACATGCGGCGCGTAGCGCTGGCCGGGCCGCTCTTGCGTTGAGAGCTGCCGCCAATGCTTGATGCTTGCCCGGTCAGTGCTGCAACGCGGGCTCGGGACGGCTAGAGCGGCGCCCTGTGTCAAGCCGCTCGATCAACTGCGAGGCCATCGGCCAGGGCCCATAGCCAGATGCCGGGTTCAGATGACCGACCTTGCCCAGGTCCACCGTGTCACTGCCCCAGGCCTGCGCGAGTTCGATCACCCTGGGCAGATCGCCCAGCGGGTCGTTCTGGCTGGTAGCGACCAGGCTGGGAAACGGAAGCTGCTGGCGTGGTACCGGGAGCCAGCCGCTGGACCGGATCGTGGAGAGTGTCGGGTAGCCTTCCGGCATGGGGCGTTCAAAGTCAGGCGGGCATGCCAGCAATGCGCCCTTGATGCGTGCTGCGTGTGCGGTTGTCAGGGCCCAGTGGGCAAGCATGATGCAGCCACCGCTGTGGGCGACCAGCAGTACAGGGCCGCCAATGTCTGCCACCGCCCGCTCAATTGCCGCGACACGGCGAGAACAGTCCAGGTTCTCGCGTCCCATCGGCGGCACCGTGCATGCACCAGGCAGTCGCTCGGCCAGTAATGTCTGCCAATGGTCGGCAACCTGGTCACGCAGGCCGGGGACGATAAGCACAGTGGACGTTGTCATGATGGATTTCGATTTGAGGTTGTGCTGGAACTCGGGTCTGTCAACAGCTATCGGGGATCAGATCCACATCGGATCCACATCGCAAGACTATCTCTGCAAGACCAAATGCGATGTATTATTTGGGACATTCAATGTCTAAATTGGGACACACCCATGCCCGGATATACGCCCTTGATCCGAAGCGCCAGTCTTACCGGCTACATGGAACTGGCGCGCCACCATGGACTCAACCCTGAGGCAATGCTGCGCAAGGTGGGGTTGAGTCCTCGAAGCCTCCTCGATCCCGACATGCCGGTCACTTCCATGGCGGTACGCCAGTTGCTTGAGGACAGCGCATCGATGGCGGGCGTGGAAGACTTCGGCTTGCGGCTGGCCATGGACCGGCGGCTGGCCAACCTGGGCCCGATCAGCTTTGTGATGCGCGAAGCACCGAATGCCCGGCAGGCGCTGGACAACCTGTGTCGCTATATGCGCCTGATCAATGCGGCGCTGCTGACTAGCATCGAAGACTTTGGCGATGCCGTATTGATTCGCGAAGAGATCCTGGTCACCGGCAAGTACCCGGTGCGGCAGTCCATTGAAATGGCCGTGGGCGTGCTATACCGCACGATCCAGGAACTATTGGGGCCAACCTGGCGGCCCCGAAGCGTCTGTTTCGAGCATCGTCAACCGCACGGTGCTACGTGTCACAAAGCGCTGTTCGGCTCAGTGGTTGAATTCAATGCGAGTTTCAATGGCATCGTCTGTGCGGCAAAGGACCTCGCCGCGCCCATGCCGGCCAATGACTACCGTATGACGCCCTATGTCCGTCGCTTTCTCGACCAGGCCATGTCTGGATCCGATGAGAGTGCATCGCACACCGTTCGGCAGGTCGTGATTGCCATGTTGCCCGGGGGCAGGTGTACGTCGGACCAGGTGGCAAAGCACCTTGGCGTGGATCGCCGAACTTTGCATCGCCGGCTCATTGCGGAAGGCACGAGCTTTTTGTCACTGCTCCAGGCGGTCCGGGCGGAACTCGCCTCCCGCCAGATACTCGACAGCGATCGCTCCCTCGCCGAACTCGCCGATCTGCTCGGCTTCTCAAGCCCCAGCGCTTTCGCATTCTGGTTCAGAAAGCACTTTGGCATGACGGTGTCGAGCTGGAAGCAAAGCGCACAGGCAGTCGCAAGTGCATTGCCGCAACCCGGCTGATCTTCGCCCTCTCCCACTGTAACCTGCGCACCGAGGCAGGCCAGTTTCTGGCCGGGCTCGCCGGTATGATCGCCTCATACCAAAGGGCAATAGACGCCCCCGGCCCCCTGCGCCTAGCCTTGCGCTGACCTGGCGGCAGGTATTCCCGGCCCCGGACGCAGCGCAGAACGGCGCTTGGCCCGGCGCTGCGCCCATCTCCTTTCCGGGTCTTGGCCATATCGGCGTCAAGGGACGGGAATTCCACGGGATTCCCGCACGCGGGCGCATTGATCCGCGCCTGACCAGCAGCAGCCCGCCGTGCCAGCCCTGCCCATAACGCCCCACAGCGGCTGACTAATACGAAGAGACAATGGCGATGAGCACCATGCAGCTTTAACCTTCGTTCGAGGTGCTTGCGCAGAGCTCCGCCACACTCCCGCGCTGCATCCGACCAAGGATCGGCCGTCCGTCGCCTGTGCCGCGCCATGCCTGCACGATCCTGCCAACCCAACTTCAGGAGAGAACCATGACCAATCCCAAGCTAGAAGTGCTGACCCCGCAGAACAGCCAGCTGATCTTCATCGACCATCAGCCGCAAATGGCTTTCGGCGTGCAGTCGATGGATCGCCAGGCCATGAAGAACAATGCGGTCGGGCTGGCCAAGGCGGCCAGGATCTTCAATATCCCCACCACCATCACCACGGTGGAGAGCGAGTCGTTCTCGGGCTACACCTACCCCGAACTGCTCGACGTATTCCCCGGCCAGAAGACGCTGGAACGCACCTCGATGAACTCGTGGGACGACCAGAAGGTGCGCGACGCGCTGAAAGCCAACGGCCGCAAGAAGGTCGTCGTCGCCGGCCTGTGGACCGAGGTTTGCAACACCACCTTCGCCCTGTGCGCGATGCTCGAAGGCGACTACGAGATCTACATGGTTGGCGATGCCTCCGGCGGCACCAGCAAGGAAGCGCATGACTACGCCATGCAGCGCATGGTGCAGGCCGGCGTGGTACCGGTGACCTGGCAGCAGGTGCTGCTCGAATGGCAGCGCGACTGGGCGCACCGTGACAGCTATGACGCCGTGATGAAACTGGTCAAGGAACACTCAGGTGCCTACGGCATGGGCGTGGACTATGCCTACACCATGGTGCACAAGGCCGAGCAACGTACCGCCACGCCGCACGAGTCGCTCGCGCCGGTACCGGCCCGCTGATTCGCCGCCAACACCACCCTTATCTCTCGGGCAGACAAGCATGAGCGCGCAATCCAATCAGCAAGGCATGGCCCAGAACCCAGCGCGGCGCGAGCTGCTGGTTTCCGGCGCCAGCACGGCCGGTGCCGCCGCCCTCGCGGCCCTGGGCAGCACCGCCGCCGTTGCCGCCGGCAAGCCGCAGGGCCACGCCGCATCCCACCATACCGGAGCACGCAGCATGAACACCGTTACCACCAAGGATGGCACCCGGATCTACTACAAGGACTGGGGCACCGGCCGCCCGGTCGTGTTCTCGCACGGCTGGCCGTTGAATGCCGACGCCTGGGACGCGCAGATGCTGTTCCTGGTGCAGCACGGCTTCCGCGTGATCGCGCATGACCGCCGTGGCCATGGCCGCTCCGACCAGCCCGCCAAGGGCAACGACATGGACACCTATGCCGACGACCTGGCAGCGGTGATCGAAGCGCTGGACCTGAAGGGTGCGGCGCTGGTCGGCCACTCCACCGGCGGTGGCGAGGTGGCCCACTACATCGGCCGCCACGGCACCAGGCGCGTGGCCAAGGCCGTGCTGATCGGCGCGGTGCCGCCCATCATGGTCAAGACCCCGTCCAACCCCGGCGGCCTGCCGATGGACGTGTTCGACGGCATCCGCAAGAACACGGCTGAAAACCGCTCGCAGTTCTTCAAGGATCTGGCGGTGCCGTTCTTCGGCTTCAACCGTCCCGGCGCCAAGATTTCGCAAGGCACCATCGATGCGTTCTGGGCGCAGGGCATGACCGGCAGCATCCTGGGCCAGTACCTGTGCATCAAGGAATTCTCGGAAGTCGACTACACCGAGGACCTGAAGAAGATTGATGTGCCGACGCTGATCCTGCACGGTGATGACGACCAGATCGTGCCGATCGACGATGCGGGCAAGCTCAGCGCCAAGATCGTCAAGAACGCCACGCTGAAGGTCTACCCGGGTGGCGCGCATGGCATGTGCGTGGTGCAAGCCGACAAGGTCAACGCCGACCTGCTGGCCTTCCTCTCGGCCTGATGAACACGCCGTCTCGCGACCAGCAGACAGGCCGGGACGGCCTGTCTTCATCCGATGCCCCCCGGTCCCCCTCGCCTTCCGTCTCACTGACCCGCCGCCAGTTCATCGCCGGCGCCGCCGCGCTCGGCGCGGCGGCCGCCGGCCGGAGTTTCGCCATGACCCAAACCAGCACGCCCGAGCTCATCCTCGTCAACGGCAAGTTCGCCACGCTCGACCGCGCCAATCCGCAGGCCGAAGCCGTGGCCATCAGCGACGGCAAGTTCATCGCCGTCGGCACCCGGCACGAGATCATGCAACTGGCCGGCGCCGCCACCAAGGTGGTCGACCTGCAAGGCCGCCGCGCGATTCCCGGGCTGATCGACAGCCACATGCACATCATTCGCGGCGGGCTGAACTACAACATGGAGCTGCGCTGGGACGGCGTGCGCTCGCTAGCCGATGCCATGCGCATGCTCAAGGACCAGGTGGCGCGCACGCCCGCTCCGCAGTGGGTGCGCGTGGTCGGCGGCTTCACCGAGCATCAGTTCGCCGAAAAACGCCTGCCCACCATCGAGGAGCTGAATGCGGCGGCGCCGGATACGCCTGTGTTCATCCTGCACCTGTACGACCGAGCCATCCTCAACGGCGCCGCCCTGCGCGCCGTGGGCTATACCAAGGACACGCCGAACCCGCCGGGCGGCGAGATCGTGCACGACAAGGCCGGCAATCCCACCGGGCTGCTGCTGGCCAAGCCGAATGCGACCATTCTCTATGCAACGCTGGCCAAGGGCCCGAAGCTGCCGCCCGAATACCAGAAGAACTCCACGCGCCATTTCATGCGCGAGGTGAACCGTCTTGGCGTGACCGGCGTCATCGACGCTGGTGGCGGCTACCAGAACTACCCCGAGGACTACCACATCATCGAGGAGCTGCACAAGGACGGGCAGCTCACGGTGCGCCTGGCCTACAACCTGTTCACGCAAAAGCCCAAGGACGAGCTCAGTGATTTCAGCGGCTGGTCCAAGCAGATCAAGCCCGGCCAGGGCGACGACCTGTACCGCCACAACGGCGCCGGCGAGATGCTGGTCTACAGCGCCGCCGACTTCGAGGACTTCCGCGTCGAGCGGCCCGACATGCCGCCGTCGATGGAAGGCGACCTGGAGCCGGTGATCCGCCTGCTGGCGGAGAACCGCTGGCCCTGGCGCCTGCACGCCACCTACAACGAGACCATCTCGCGCGCGCTGGATGTCTACGAGAAGGTGGCGAAGGACGTGCCCTTCGACGGCCTGCACTGGTTCTTCGACCACGCCGAGACCATCACGGACCGCAACATCGACCGCATCGCGGCGCTGGGCGGCGGCATCGCCGTGCAACACCGCATGGCCTACCAAGGCGAGTATTTCGTCGAACGCTACGGCGCGCGCGCGGCCGAGGCCACGCCGCCGATCAAGCGCATGCTCGAGCGCGGCGTCAAGGTCGGCGCCGGCACCGACGCCACGCGCGTGGCCTCATACAACCCGTGGGTGTCGTTGTACTGGCTGACGACCGGCAAGACGGTGGGCGGGCTGTCGATGTATCCGCAAGCCAACCTGCTCGACCGCGACACGGCGCTGCGGCTGTGGACCGAAGCCAACACCTGGTTCTCCTCCGAGGAAGGCAAGAAGGGCCAAATCAAGGCCGGCCAGCTGGCCGACCTCGCGGTGCTCTCCGCCGACTACTTCAGCGTGCCCGGAGACGATATCCAGGACATCACCTCGGTGATGACCGTGCTGGGCGGCAAGGTGGTGTACGGCGACGGCGATTTTGACAAGCTCGCGCCGGCGCTGCCGCCCGCCATGCCGGACTGGTCGCCGGTGCGCCACGCTGGCGGCTACCAGCCACGGCCGCAGGCCAAAGCGCTCGCGCTCAACACCGCGTGCGCCTGCGCCAGTGCCTGCGGCGTGCACGGCCACGGCCATGCGAACGCGTGGACGGCCGGCGTGCCTGCGTCGGACGAAAGCACATTCTGGGGCGCGCTCGGCTGTTCCTGCTGGGCCTTCTGAGACGCGCGTCCGATCCACGCATCCTGCCAGGGAGACTCCAAGATGCGCCCTTCTGCCTCCACCCACCCTTGCGCGGCGGGCGCCGTCCCGCTCCCGTCCTGGCTGCGCTGGCTTGCACTGCTGGCGCTGTGCGCCGCCTACCTGCAAGGTGGCCTGGTCAAGGCCATGGACTTCGCCGGCGCCATCGGCGAGATGCAGCACTTCGGCCTCGCGCCAGCGGCGCCGCTGGCCGCCGCGGTGATCGCGCTGGAGCTGGGCGCGTCGCTGATGATCCTGTGTGGCGTCTACCGCTGGCTCGGCGCGCTGGCGCTGGCGGTCTTCACGCTGCTGGCGACCCTGCTGGCCAACCGCTTCTGGGCGGCGCCGCCAGCCGAGCAGTTCATGATGGCCAACGCCTTTTTCGAGCATATCGGCCTGGTCGGCGGCTTTGTACTGGTGGCGTGGGAAGACCTCTGCCGCCGCGCGGCCGGGCAAACGGCATGAGGCTGGCCATGCCGCGAGCTCGGCAACCCACGCTGAACACTGAACACTGAACACAGAACACTGGAAATGCGATGAAGCTCTATATCGTTTCGCTTGGCGCCGGCATCCTCGTCGGCATCATCTACGCCTTGCTGCAGGTCCGCTCGCCCGCCCCGCCCGTGGTCGCGCTGATCGGGCTGCTCGGCATGCTGATCGGCGAGCAAGTCGTGCCGCCAATCAAGCGCATGCTGGCCGGCGAGCCCGTCACCGCCGCCTGGTTCCACACGGAGTGCGTACCCAAGATCACCGGCGCACCGCCGCCGGCAACCTTGGCCGCGGCCCGCAACGACATACCACCAGCGCCGAGCGGCCCCATCGATTCGCGCTGAGCCCGCCTCACAAGCCAAGCCTTCCGGCGATTCAAGGCTGCACCTGCGCTGCTCCCGCAGCCATCCGCTGCAAGCGCAGACCTTCTGCGCGCGCCTCGGCCAGTCGCTGATTCCAGTCGTCCGGAGGGTGGCCACTCTCCTGCATCTTGCGGAATACGCGGTAGGCGTCGTCGCTGCTCTCGCAGGCGCGCTTGGTGTCTTCGTCGCTAACCCAGGCAAATACGATTACCTTGCTTTGCGCGTGGTAGCGAAAGAACAGCCGGTACTGTTGAAAGAACTTGGCCCGGAACCAATGTTTGTGATCGTCGCCGAGAGTGCCGCCCTGCCGGTATTCCGGCCGTGCCGGCTCCTGCGCGATCACCTCGAACGCCAACCTGGTGATCGCCGCCAGCCGCTTGCTGGCGTTCTTCTTCACGTACCCGGTTGGGTCTCTTTGCTTGAGCGCTTCGACTTGTTGGGTCAGCCCCTCAAGCTGAGCAAGAAACAGGGGATGGGCAAAAACGGTCCAACCGTTGATGACTAAAGGCGCGGGCTGACTCGCGCTCATTCATCGTCTGCCGAAAGGGCGGCATCAAGATCAACTTCGATGCCACCGACCAGCGACTGGATGCGCCGCACAAAACTGGCATCGACGGCCTGCAGGCGCGCCGCCAGAACAAGAGCCGAAATGGCCACAATGCACAATCCCCAAGGCTAGGCCGGGACGAATGCGAGCCTGGCTCACCGCTGCATGCGCGGAAGCTAGACCGCGTCCTTCCTCTCCATATCGCCCACCGCTTCGCCGACGATGCGGCGTAGCCACTCAAGCGCGGCATTACCCAGCACGCGGCGGCTGCAGACCATGTCTATGCTGAACGCGTTTTCGCCCAGTTCCGGCGGCAGCGCATGCAGCGCGATCTGCCGGCCTGCCAATGGCAACGCTGCTCGCCGCGCGAGCGTTGCGACGAGGTCGGTGTTCTGCACGGCATAGGGCAACGCAATAATGTGGGCGAAGGTCGCCGCCACGCGTCGCCTGACTCCCAGCCTGGCCAGGTTCTCATCGATCACGCCGCGGGTGGAACCGTCATCGCTCGGCACGAACAGCGCATGCGGCAACTCGATGAAGGTCTGCAGATCCAGCGCGTGCCGGCGCAGGCGCGGATGGCGGCGGTCAGCGATGCAAACGAATTGCTCCTCATACAGATGGGTGACAAGCATGCGTTTTGGCGGCGCCAGGTGGCCGCCGATGGCCATGTCCAGCACGCCTTCATCCAGTTGCTTGTAGATGGCAGCGCGATCGAGCTTGGCGACGCGCAGGTCGGTGTGCGGCGCCAGGCGACGCAGCCGCGCCAATATATGTGGCACGACCACAATATCGGCATAGTCGCTGGCGGCGATGGTGAAGCGCTTGCCCCTGGCCGTCGCGGGATCGAAGCCGGCGCCCTGGTCCAGCACCTCGCGGATCTGCGTCAGTGCCTGGCCGATGGACGGCATCAGGGCCATGGCCCGTTCGGTTGGCACCATGCCGGCCGCGGTCCGCATGAACAGTTCGTCTTGAAACAGCGTGCGCAGGCGGCTCAGCGCGTTGCTGACCGACGGCTGGGCTCTGTGCAAACGCTGCGCGGCTAGCGTGACGTTACGCGTCTCGAACACTGCCTCGAAGGCCACCAGCAGGTTCAGGTCGATGGAAGCTAAATTCATGATTCCAATACTACGGATATTGATTATCCATTTCAAGAATTCATACCAGCAGATCTATGCTTGCGGATCTACCAGCTAACCAGGTTTGGAGCCTGCAATGACCAAGATCTTGCTCACCGGCATCGAGCCCTTCGATGGCGAAACAATCAATCCGTCATGGGAAGCGGCGCGTGCGCTCGACGGCGAGTCCATCGATGGGGCGAGCGTCGTCGCCCGTCAACTGCCGTGCGTGATCGGCAAGGTGAACCAGGTCCTGCAGCGCGCCATCGAGGAGCTTGATCCGACCGTGGTCATTTGCCTCGGACAGGCCGGCGGCCGCAGCGATATCTCGATAGAGCGCGTCGCGATCAATGTGGTCGATGCACGGATCCCCGACAATGAAGGGCGCCAGCCTGTCGACGAACCGGTGGTCAGCGACGGGCCAGCGGCCTATTTCTCCACCCTGCCGATCAAGGCCATTGTCAGCGCACTCCGTCAACATGGCGTGCCCGCCTCGGTGTCGCAAACCGCCGGCACGTACAACTGCAACGCGATTTTCTATGGGCTATCGCACTACATTGCCGAGTGCCGGCCCAGCCTGCGCGGCGGCTTCGTCCACGTACCCTATCTGCCTGAAATGGCGGCGCGCCATCCAGGCGCTCCCAGCCTTGCGCTCGATACGCTGATTGCCGGCGTCCGGGTAATAGTGGCGACTACGCTAGCTGTGGAGCAGGACATCCGAGAAGGCGCGGGCGCGCTGCACTGAAATGGCCAGGAACTCGGCATTGCCGAGCCTGCGCAGAGACCGGCACCGAGAGTCAGGATGGTCTCGGCCTGGGTGCGCAGGCTTTCTGCGCTGTAGCGATTCTCTGCCATGTGCGCGTCGCCTCAGGCGGGAGTCTTGCGAAACTTCTCGTGCAGCTGGCGCAGCAGCGGCGTGGGCGTCATGCCGTTCTTTTTTTCTACGGCAATCAGCCAGCCGGTGCGATGCCAGTCCTGCACGATGCGGTCAACGGCGGCCTGGGTATCGGTCTCGCCCTTACGCACCCAGATCACCGATGGCGATGGGATCAGGTCGCGTGGCGAAACGATCTCGTAGTCCTTCCAGTCGGCGTTGTTCTCCACCAGGTCGCGCAGCGTCGGACTCACATGCACCGCCGCCACGCAATTGCCGCCCCTGAGCGCCAGCAGCGACTCCGGCTGGCCGCGGAAAGCCTTGATCTGCGCGCCATACTGCTCGGCCAGCGGCTTGGTGAAGTTGCTGCCCTGCGAATCGCAGACCGGCTTGCCTTTTGTGTCTTCCCACCTGGCGATGCCACTCCCCTTCCTGGCGATGGCCGCGCCACCGACCTCCTCAAAGGGCGTGGGCACGAAGGACAGGATCTCGCTGCGCTCCTGCGTCCATTGCATGTTGGCGATCAGGATGTCGACCTTGCCCTGCTGGAGGAACTGCACGCGGTTCGAAGGCTGCACCTGGATGGTTTCCAGTGTGACGCCAAGGCCCCTGGCCACGCCTTCGGACAACGCCACGTTATAGCCAATGTGCTTTTGCGTGGCCGGGTCGATGGTGCCGAAGGGCGGGCCGGACAGGATCACGCCGACCACGAGCTTGCCGCGCTGCCTGATCTTGTCGAGCGTGGCATCGGCATGCGCGGCAGTGGCCACCAGGGCAAGGCCGGCCAGCAGCGCGGCACGCACGCCACGCGAGGGGAGACGGAAACAGAAAGGGAAACGGGAATGGGAGTGGGAACGCAAGGTTTTCAGCATCTGCAATGTCACTTCCTGGATTGCTCGAAGGGCGCATGGTCGAATTCGCCCTGCTGTGCCTTCTGGTTACGGGTCTTGATGTAGGCATCCGGCACGCCATACTTGCGCGCGGTCCGCAGCAGCAGGCCGGAGCGGTGCCAGTCGCGGATGGCCTGGTCGACGAACGCCTGCGCATCGGTCTCGCCGCGCCGCATCCAGACCACAGTGGGTGACGGGATCAGCTGGTCCTGCGTGGCAAGCTCATAGTCCTTCCATTCGGCAGCGCCCTGGCCATGCAGCGTCTGGTAGAGCGCCGGCTGGATATGCACTGAGGCAGCGCAGGAGCCTCCCTTCAGGGCCAGCAACGATTCGGGAATGCCACGCAGCCCCTTGACGATGGCACCGTAGGTTTCCTGCAGCGGCCTGGCAAAATTGCTGCCTTGCGATACGCACGCGATCTTGCCGCGCAAATCCTCCCAGCGATGGATGCCGCTCGATCTGGCCACCATGGCGGCGCCACCGATGAGGTCATAAGGCGTCGGCGCGAAAGAGAGGATTTCGCTGCGCTCCTGTGTCCACTGGATATTGGCGATCAACAAGTCAACCTTGCCGGTATTGAGAAACTGGACGCGCGTGTTGGCGGTAACGGATACGGTCTCCAGTTGCACCCCCAGGCGCTTGGCGATATCGCTCGCCAGGTCGGTCTGGTAGCCGCCAACCTTGCCGGTAGCCGTGTCCATGAAGCCAAACGGCGGGCTGGCGCCGTCGATGCCGACGCTGATCCTGCCGCGCTGCTTGATCTTGTCGAGCGTGGCATCGCCATGGGCGGCGCCCACCGCCAGGCAAAGCAAGGCGGCGGCTGCGATTTGGGGAAAAAACGGGAAGCGGAAAACGGAATTCATGCGGGCTACGCACCGAGGCAAATGAAGGGGAAGCGGGGATCTTGCTGGATCGCCCAGACGATCACAAGAAAGGGTTTCGGATATGGATATGCGCGACTCCAGGTAGGGCCCGGAACCCCGCCCGGCTTAGCTAGGCCGCGCGCGCCCGGCGTGCAGGCGCGGGCTCGGCCGCAATCAGTGCGCGCGTGTAGGGATGCACCGGAGAATTCCAGAGCTGCTCCTGCGGCGCGTTTTCGACGATCTGCCCCGCCTGCATCACCATGACGCGGTCAGCCAGATAGCGCACCACGGCGAGATCGTGCGAAATGAACAGGTAGGCCAGGCCGAACTCGCGCTTCAAGTCAACCAGCAGGTTCAGGATCTGGGCCTGGATCGACACATCGAGCGCCGACACCGGCTCGTCGCAGACCACCAGGTCGGGCTGCAGCAGCAAGGCGCGCGCGATACCGATGCGCTGGCGCTGGCCGCCGGAAAACTCGTGAGGATAGCGCCCCAGCGCCGACAGCGGCAGGCCCACCCGGTCGATCATCAGCGCCACCTGCCGCAAGCGCTCCCTCGCGTTGGACACGCCATGCACACGCAGTATCGTCTCCAGCGTGTCGCGCACGCTGCGGCGCGGGTTGAGGGACGCGTAAGCGTCCTGGAAGATCATCTGGACGCGGGGACGCAATGCGCGTAGCGGCCCCGGTTTCAAGGCGCCCAGGTCCACACCGTCGAGCAGCACGCGTCCGGAAGTGGCGGGCACCAGTTGCAGCAGCGTCTTTCCGAGGGTCGATTTTCCGCAGCCGGACTCGCCTACCAGCCCCACGGTTTCGCCTGCGGCAATGTCAAAGGACACACCCCTTACCGCATGGGTAACGCCCGCGCGGGTGGCGTAGCGGGTATGCAGATCAATGACTGACAACAGCGGCATGAGAATCCTGTTTCTCGCTCTGATAATAGCCTGGCACGGCACCGCGGTGAGCGGGCCCGCAGGCCACGTGGTGCAGCGTTGCGCCCGGCGGCGCAACGCGGGACTGTTCGTATACCGCTGAGCGCAGCGGTTCTGGCCTTGGCGGCCGTACCAGGCACTGCGCCTGCGCCTGCGCGCAGCGCGGCGCGAAGGGGCAGCCAGCAGCCTGCCGCGCGGACTCCACGCCGCCGGGAATCTCGGCAAGCCGGGTGTCGCGATAGAACCTGCCCTGATCCAGCCGCAGCGAGGCGTCGAGCAGGCCGCGCGTGTATGGGTGGGCCGGGGCTGCGAATAGCTCGCCCGCCTGCGCCTCTTCCATCTTTCGACCGGCGTACATCACCACTACGCGGTCGGCCCATTGCTCCACCAGGCCGAGATCATGGGTGATCAGCAGCAACGCCATCGACAATTCGCGCCGCAGCGTATCCAGCAGGGCCAGTACCTCGGCCTGGATGGTCACATCGAGCGCGGTGGTGGGCTCGTCGGCAATCAGCAGCTGCGGCTTGCAGGCGATCGCCATGGCGATCATCACGCGCTGGCGCTGGCCGCCCGACAGATTGTGCGCATGGGTATCCACGCGCTGCGCCGGGGCGGGAATACGCACCAGGTCCAGCAGCTCGATGGCCTGCGCGCGCGCCGCGCGGCGCGACAAGCCCTGATGCCGGCGCAGCACTTCGGCAATCTGGTGGCCCACCGGCATCACCGGATTGAGCGAACTCATCGGTTCCTGGAAAATCATCGACATCGCGCGCCCCCGCAGGTCGCGCAGCGCCGGTGGCGGCAAGCCCAGCAAAGACTGCCCGGCAAAGCGGATGCTCCCCCCGCTGATTCTCCCAGGAGCTGGCAACAGCTGCATCAGTGCCAGCGCGGTGGCCGATTTGCCGCAGCCCGATTCGCCCACCAGCGCGAGGGTCTGCCCGGCTTCGATGGCAAAGCTCAGGTCATGCACCACGGGCTGGGTACCGAAGCGGATCTCCAGTTTCTCGACTTCCAACAGTGCGCTCATGCGCTCTCCCCTAGTGCGCCCGCATGCACGGCGGCAAGGCCACGGCCGGCCTTTCTGGCATCGGTCACAGTCATATCTCAGTCATACCGCAGGCGAGGGTTGAGCGCATCGTTGAGTGCATCGCCCACCAGGTTCAGTGCCAGCACGGTCAGGATGATGGCGGTCCCCGGCAGCGCGCTCAGGTACCAGGCGCTGCGCAGCACCTCGCGGCCGGCGCCAATCATGCTGCCCCAGCTCACGACATTGGGATCTCCCATGCCCAGGAATGAGAGTGCCGATTCGATCAGGATGGCGCTGGCCACCATGACCGAGGTGGTGACGATCACCGGTGGCAGCGCATTGGGCAGGATCTCGGCAACGATGATGCGGCTGCTGCGGTAGCCCACGCTGCGTGCAGCCAACACGAAATCCGCCTCCCGCAGGGTACGGAACTCGGCGCGCACCAGGCGCGCCACCGTGGGCCAGGAGGCCAGCCCGATCGCCAGCGCAATGGTGGTGACAGACGGACTGCCGATGGCCACGATCACGATCACCAGCAAGAAGCTCGGCACCGTCTGCACCAGCTCGATCAGCCGGCTCAGCACGGCGTCGGCCGCGTGCCCGAAGTAGCCTGCCACGGCGCCCACCAGCATACCAATCAACAGGCTCAGCGACGCCGCCGCCAGCCCCACCAGCAGCGACACGCGCGCCCCGTGCACGATGCCGGCCAGCACATCGCGGCCGAGCGAGTCGGTGCCGAACGGGAAGGCGGGATCTGCGCCGGGCCACAGGAAGGGCTGGCCCACCATGTCAAGCGGATCGCCGGGAAACAGCACGCCGGCGAGCGCGGCCATTGACACCATCGTCAGCAGCACCAGTACGCCGCCCAGCGCGGCCGGGTTGCGCAGGAAAATGCGCAGCGCGCGCATGCGCGCAGTGCCCGCCTGCGATACGTCCACGGAGGTGGTGTTTGCGGTGCCAGCCGCGCCGGCCGGCCCGGAGGAAGACATGGAACTCATATCAATACGCGCCTTGTATGGCGCTCCGCGATTCGGTTGATCGGCGATCCCGCCATGCCGTGCTTGGTGCGTCAGGCATTCTTGATGCGCGGGTCCAGCCATGCTTGCAAGAGGTCGACCAGCACATTGGCAAGCACCACCAAGAAGGACGACAGCAACAGCACGCCGAGCAGCACGCTGAAATCCCGCGCCATCACCGCCTCCAGCGCCAAACGGCCCAGCCCGGGCCAGCTGAATACCGTCTCGATCACCACCGTGCCGCCCAACAAGGCGCCAAAGTGCATGCCGGCCACCGTCGTGATCGGCATCAGCGCATTGCGCAGCACGTGGCGCACGGATACCCGCAGCGGATGCAGCCCTTTGGCAGCAGCGGTGCGCACGAAGTCCTGGCGCTGTACCTCGAGCATGGCGGCGCGCGTCAAGCGCGCGTAGATGGCGATGAAGAACGTCGACATTGCCAGTGCCGGCAGCACCAGGTGGCTGGCCACGTCGCCAAGCCGCGCCCACCCGCCCAGCTCCGCGCCGATGGTGCCGGTGCCTTCGCTGGGCAGCCAGCCCAGATGGACCGAGAACAGCACGATTGCCATCAACCCGATCCAGAAGCCTGGCACCGAGTACAGCAGCAGCACCGCGAGCGAGAGTGCGCGATCCACCCAGGTGCCCACGCGCGCGGCCATGGCAGCGCCGCAAGCCACGCCGAGCGCCAGCGCGATGCACAGCGCGGCGCCCGTCAGCAGCAGCGTATTGGGCAGGCGCGCCAGGATCAGGTCCGCCACCGGCATGTTGTAGCGTGGCGAGAAACCCAGGTCGAAGCGTGCCAGGTGGCCCAGGTAGGCCAGCAACTGGTGCAGCACCGGCTGGTCCAGGCCAAAGCGGGCCCGTATCAACGCCATGGTCTGCTCGGTAGCCGAGCCGGACTCGCCCGCCAGCACGTCGGCGGCATCGCCGGGCACCAGCTGCAGCAGCAGGAAGTTGAAGACGATCACGCCCAGGGCGGTGGGCAGCGCGCGCCATAGCGTGCGCCGCAGGGCCGATCCGATTCGTAGCAAGGTTGGCATGGTGTGGCGCCCGGTCGGCCGGACTATTTGTCCAGGTAGACGTTGGCGAGGTTGGACTCGACCCCGTCGGCAGTCAGCGAATGGTCATGTACCCGCGTGTTGGCGATGGTGATGAACTGCGGCGACACGAGGTTCAGATCGGGCACCTCCTTGCCGACGATCTGCTGGAACTGCTTGAACTGCGCCACCCGCCTGGCGGGGTCGATCTCGGAAGTGGCGTCCTCCAGCAACCGGTCCACCTCTGGATTGCTGTAGTGGGTTGCGTTGGAGAACGGCACACCCTTCTTGAAGTTCTTGGACCAATACAAACGCTGCACGCCGACGGTGGGATCGAACAGGTTGCTCGCGCCATTCACAGTGAAATCGTAGTCGCGCTCGGTATAGATGCGCTTGACGAAGGCCGGCAGGTCTTGCGAGCGGATGGTCACGTCGATGCCGACCTTGCCCAGCGCCGAGCGCAGGTAGTCGGCCAGGCGCTTGCTGTCCTCGCTGATGGGGTTGTAATCCAGCGTGACGCGAAAGCGCGGAGCGCCGCCTTTGCGTGGATAGCCGGCCTCATCCAGCAGCTTGTCGGCCGCTTTCGTGTCGAATGGGTAAGGCGTGGGCGTATTGTCGTGGAACGCGCTTAGGCCGGGAGCGATCGGCGATGCGGTTCGGGTGCCGTAGCCGTAGTAGACCGTGTTCAGCACCACATCTCGGTTGACGGCCTGTGCCACCGCCTGGCGCACTTTCAGGTTCTTGAAGTACGGATTGTCGAGATTGAACTCCAGTCGCGTCACATTGAAGGAGTAGCTGTTGCCCTTCGTCTCGAACATCAGCTTGGGCACCTTCTTCAGCCGCGCCAGATCGGACAGCGGTACCGGTGTGCGGTAGCCCAGGTCCACCGCGCCGGTCTCGAAGGCAATGGCGCGCGCGGCCGGATCGGGGATGAACTTCACCACGACGCGGTCCACGTAGGGCTTGGGCTTGTCCCAATAGTCCGGATTGCGCTCATAGACGATGTGGCTGCCGCGCACCCATTCCTTGAAACGGAAGGGGCCGGTGCCGATCGGGGCATTGTTGTTGGGATTGCCGATGGCGTCCGTGTTCTCGTAGATGTGCTTGGGCACGATCGGTGATTCGGTGGCCACCAGCGCCTTGATCAGGTAAGGCGCGGGCCTGGACAGCACGATGATCGCGGTGTAGGGATCGGGGGTCTTCACCTCCGTCACGTTGGCGAAGGTGCTGCTGCCGCGCGGGTGGACCTTCTTGAGCAGCAGGATCGAGAACGCGACATCGGCCGAGCTGAAGTCCTTGCCGTCGTGCCACTTGACGCCCTTGCGCAGATGGAAGGTGTACTGCTTGCCGTCCGGGCTGATGCTCCACGAGGTGGCCAGTTGCGGGCGCGGGGTCAGGTCGTAGTTGTATTCCAGCAGGCCTTCCGTCACCTTGGCACTGACGCTGAGTGCGGGCGTGGCCACATTGGCAAGCGACACCAGCGTGGGCGGCTCGTAGTTGAGCAAGAGGTTGAGCGTGCCACCGTGAGCTGGCGCGGGCGCGGCGTGCGCGACCGGTATCGGCAGCGCGGCAATGCCTAGCGAGACAACCAGCACTGCCGACAACACACCGGACAGCAAGCGTTCATGCAGTTTGGGCAACGAAGGCTTTGAAGACATGAGTGGGAGATCCTGATGAAAATGCGGATGGATGGCGGTGCCGGGCACCGCCGGGCCGGCGGCAGCGCCGCGAGCCGGCGTAGGGAGGTGAGGCAAATCCTTCATGCCAATGCGGCATTGCCCGGCGCGGCATCCAGGCCATAGCTGGCGCTCGCCTGCGCGGCGCTGACCAGGCCGTTGCGCAGATCCGCCGCCAGTTTCTCCGAATCGCGCGCCGCGGGGTTGCCGATGCCACCGCCGCCTGGCGTTTCCACCACCAGTCGCTCGCCACCCGGCACCAGTTGCCGGCCCTTTCCCCTCAGGGCCTGGCCAGAGGCAAGCGAGACCCGGCCGGGCGCGCCGGCCAGGCCGCCATCGGCGCCCCGCGCCGGAAACAGCAGGCGATCCCACGCGGCAGCCAGCACCATGGGCGCACCTTCGGCGTTGGCCACCTCGATGACCTGCCCCAGGCCGCCGCGCTGCTGCCCGGCGCCTCCCGAATCCGGACGGTACTCTTTGCGCCAGAACACCAGCGGGCTCACCGTTTCCAGGATTTCCACCGACACATTGCGCACCCCGCTGGGGAAAGACGTGGTGGACAGCCCGTCCTTGCCTGGACGCGCGCCGGTGCCGCCAGTGGAGAAACTGGTGATGGCGAAGCGCCGGCCTTGCAGCAGCTCGCCTGCGCCAGCGCCGGCCAGCGGCTGGCCGCCCGAGAGCTGGATATTCCACAGACTCGACGAACCTTCGGCCGGCACCACGCCAGCGCGCGCCTGGCGCAGGCAGCCAAACACAACGTCCGGCAGCATCTGGCCGATGATGTGGCGCGCGGTCACGGCGCAAGGAAACGGCGCATTCAGGATCGAACCTTCGGGCGCATGCACGCGCACGGGAGCCAGCGAGCCGGCGTTGTTGGGAATATCAGCGCCGATCAGGCAACGGATGCCGAACGAGGTATAGGCGTCGGTATAGGCCTTGGGCACATTGATGCCGCGCGCCACCACCGGCGACGAGCCGGTGAAGTCCACGTCGATGCCGTCCGGCGAAATGGTCAGGCTGGCCTGCAGGGTGATCGGCGTTTCATAGCCGTCGATGGTCATGCTGTTGTGCCAGGTGCCGTGGGGCCACGCGGCGATCGCGGCGGTCATGGCCTGGCCGGCCTGGCGGATGATGTACTCGCCCACCGCATGCAGGTCGCCGAGTCCGAACTCATCCATCATCGTCCGCAAGCGGCGCCCGCCGATCTCGTTGCAGGCAACCAGCGCATGCAGGTCGCCGATCACCTGCACCGGCTCGCGCACGTTGGCGCGCACGATGTCGAACACGGCTTCATTGGGCTGGCCTGCGTCGAACAGCTTCAGGATCGGCAGGAACAGGCCTTCGTGATAGACCTGGGTGCCATCCGGACCCGCACCGATGCCGCCGATATCGACCACGTGCAGGGTCGAGGCGAACAGCGCCACCACCTGGCCCGCGCGCACCACCGGCGTGACCATGGTCATGTCGAACAGGTGGCCGGTGCCCTTCCATGGATCGTTGGTAAGGTAGACATCGCCCTCGGCCATGGTTGCGGCGGGAAATGCAAACAGGAAGTGCTTGACCGATTCGGCCATCGAGTTGACGTGCCCCGGCGTACCGGTAACCGCCTGCGCGATCATGCGGCCATCGGGCAGGAACACCCCGGCGGATAGATCCCCGGCTTCGCGCGTGGAGGTGCCAAAGGCCGTGCGGATCAGGGTCTGCGCCTGCTCCTCCACGACCGACAGCAGCCGGTTCCACATCAACTGGGCGTAGATGGTGCCGCGCAGCGCGGCATGGGTGACTACGGGATTGGCCGGGCTCATTGCGCCACCTCCACAAGATCGGTAAGGCCCGCTTGGGCCGGGACAGGTATCGACGCCGCGAGCACCAGATGCCCATCCGGATCCAGCGAGAAGGCAAAGCCAGCCGGCACCACGGTCGTGGTTTCGTCCTCCACCACCAGCGCGGGGCCGTGTATCGGCGAGCCGCCGGACAACGCGGCACGTTCGTACACCGGTACTTCGCGCCCCGCACCGTGCTCGCCGTCGAACAGGATCCGCTGGCCACCGCTGGCCACCGCCGCGGCGCCCGCCGCCACGCTCTGCCCCGCGCGTGCAATCGCCGGCTGCGCGGTACTCACATTGATCGACCAGCTGATGATCTCGACCGGGTTGCCGGGCAAGGTGCGGCCGTACAGGGCGGCATAGGCACGCTCGAAGCTCTCGCCCAGCGCCGCCGCATCTGCCGCGCGCAGAACCTGTGCATGCAGGGGCACGGGAATTTCGTGCCCCTGGCCTGCATAGCGCATGTACGCCAGGCGCTGTTCGCCCAATGCCTGGCCGGGTGCGGCCTGGCTGACGATATCCCGCGCGCTGGCCGCCAACTGCCCGAGCACGGCATTGACTGCCGCTGCGTCGAAGGCGTCAAGGCGTTGATAAAAGCTGCGCACCGCCTGATAAGCAATCGGTGCCCACAGGAAACCCAGCGCCGACCCCACCCCGGCGGATTGGGGAACGATCACGCGGTGGATGCCGAGCCGCCTGGCCAGTGCCGCCGCATGCAACGGCGCGGCGCCGCCAAACGCGATCAGGGTGTAGTCCTCCACCGTCTTGCCGAGCTCGGTGGCATGGACGCGGGCAGCGTTCGCCATGTTCTCCGTCACGATCTCGGTCACCGCCAGCGCGGCGAACTCCGGTGTCGTACCCAGTCCATGCGCGATATCGGTGCCAAGCGCAACACGCGCGAGCTCCGGCTCCAGCGCCATCTTGCCCACAGCAAAGCGCTGCGGATCCAGCAGGCCCAGCACGCAGTTGGCGTCGGTCACCGTGGCAGCGCTGCCACCCAAGCCATAGCTGGCCGGGCCGGGCTCGGAACCGGCACTATCCGGGCCGACCTGCACGCGGCCCAGCGCGTCGATGCGGGCGATCGATCCGCCACCCGCGCCGATCTCCACCATTTCGATCACCGGGATGCGGATCGGCAAGCCCGATCCCTTGAGGTGCCGGTGCATGCGGCCGAATTCGAAACTACGCGAGATCTGCGGCTGGTAGTCGTCGATAAAGCAAATCTTGGCGGTCGTGCCACCCATGTCGAAGGACAGCGCGCGCCCGATGCCACCCTGCTCCGCCACCCGGCGCGACAGGATGGCGCCCCCGGCGGGACCGGATTCGACCAGCCGCACCGGCTGCGCGATGCCCGCTTCGATATTGGTAATGGCGCCGCCCGATGTCATCAGGAAGAGCGGACTGCGCAGGCCCAACGCGGCCACGCGCTCGCGCAGGCGTCCGAGATAGCCCGCCACCAGCGGCTGGACATAGGCATTGGCGCTGGTGGTGGACAAACGTTCGTACTCCCGGATCTCCGGGCACACGTCGGAAGACAGCGAGACCCACAGATGCGGTGCCAGCTCGCCCAGGATGGCGCGCACTCGCTGCTCGTGCGCGGGATTCACATAGCTGTGCAGGAAGGTGACGGCCACGCTTTCCACGCCCTGCGCCTCGAACTGCGGCACCAGCGCGGCCACGGCCTCCTCGTCGAGGGACAGCAGCGTGTTGCCGCGGCCGTCGACGCGCTCCGGTACGCCAAAGCGCAGGTAGCGCGGCACCAGCGGTGCTGGCTTGTCGAGGAAGATGTCGTACTGCGCGAAACGATCCTCCCAGCCGATCTCGACCAGATCGCGGAATCCCGCCGTGGTGATCAGCGCGGTACGCGCGCCCTTGCGTTCGATCAGCGCATTGGTGGCAAGGGTGGTGCCGAGGATAAAGAGGTCGACTTGAGCCAGCGAGAGCCCGGCGCTGGCCAGGAGGTCCTGTACGCCGTGGATCACGCCGTTCTCGGGCGCGGCCGGCGTTGTCAGGACTTTGCTGGTGTAGCGGCGCGTGCCGGCCAGCAGGACGGTATCGGTAAAGGTGCCGCCAACGTCGACAGCGAGCCGCACGCTCGCCTGATGTGAATTCTGGTTGTCTGCAGGCATGCCGTTGTTCATGGAGTGGGAATATCTGGATTCAGCCCTCGCGGCGGGGTGCCGCAGCGCACTCGACAAACGACGACCATCGGGAACTTCCCCTGGATAGATACATCTCCCCTGCCTGAAGGCAGGGAGCAAGCGCCGGACTTCGCTGAAAGCCAGCGCGCAGCATAGTCGGCCGCGGCGGCACATCGGAACGAAGGATTTCGCGCTTGCTTATGTTGTGTCAATGGCTATGGATAGACGCAATCCATCCTTGCGCCAACGCGCGCGCGAGACTATGTCGCGCCCCGGCCGGGCCTTCGCACGTCGGCAAATACCCATATGAGCGAACCTTCGTATGCAAGGCATTGCGGCGCGGCTAGGATCGTCGCCTATTGCCGTGCCGGGTCCGCGCAAGCCGGCCTGCCCGCCATGGCGCTCACTGGAATCCACCTTGACTCTCGCCGTCCCGCCCTTCTCTCCCAACGCTTCTCGTACCGCTTCTCGCACTTCCCGACGCACCTCCCGGCGCATCTTCCTTCTCAGCACCGCGCGCGCCGGGGCCAGCCTTGCCGCATTGGGCGCGCTGTCGGCATGCGCCACGGTATCGGGCACCGCCGAGCCGGTCGTCGATACCACATCGGGCCGCCTGCGCGGCACGCGTGCGCGCGGCGCGTTCGTCTTCAAGGGCGTGCCCTATGCGGCGACAACAGCTGGCGACAACCGCTTCCGCCCGCCCGTCGCGCGGCAACCGTGGGCAGGCGTTCGCGATGCCCTGGAAGGCGGTGCTTCCGCGCCGCAGCCGCAAGTCGGCAGCCCGGTCGAGTTCGCCTGGTACTGGTCGGGCATTCCGGCGAGCGAGGACTGCCTGTCGTTGTCGGTGTTCACGCCCGCGCTGCGTGACAATCAGCGCCGCCCCGTGCTGGTGTGGCTGCACGGCGGGGCATTCGCCATCGGAGCCGGCACGTCGGCGGGCTTCGATGGCAGCCATCTGGCGACATCGCAGGACGTGGTGGTGGTGTCCGTCAACCATCGCCTCAACGTGTTGGGCGGGCTGTTCACCGGCGAGCATCCCGAACAGTTGTCCGCCGAATCGGGAAACCTCGGCACGCTCGACCAGCTTGCCGCGCTGAAGTGGATCAAGGCCAATGCCGAGTCGTTTGGCGGCGACCCGGCCAACCTCACGGTGTTCGGCCAGTCGGGCGGCGCGGCCAAGGTCACGGCGCTGCTGGGGCTGCCCGCCGCGCGCGGCTACATCCAGCGGGCCATCGTGCAGAGCGGCTCCGGCGCCTGGAAGCTGGCAGGCCCGGATGCGGCGGCACGCGCCGCGCATGCGTTCCTGCGTGAGTTCGGCTTGACCGCCGCCAACGCGGGCCGCCTGCGCCAGTTGCCGGTGGAGCAACTGGTGGCCGCATTCGCCAAGGTGTCCGGCGCCGCCGGCGGCGTCAGCGAGTTCCGGCCCACGCTGGACGGCAAGGTGTTCGTCGATGATCCGTTCGACCCGGTGGCATCGCCGCTGTCGGCGGACGTTCCGGTCCTGATCGGCAATGCCGCGCAGGAGGCCACGTTCTTCCTCGCCGCCGACCCGCGCAATTTCTCGTTGAGCGCCGGCCAGGCGCGTCAGCGCATCCAGCGCTTCCTGAAGCTCGACGACGCCGGCACCGCTCGGCTGATCGATGCCTACCGCGACCTCGACGGCAAGGCTACGCCCAGCGAACTGCTGATCCGCATTGCCGGCGACTACAACTACCGCCTGCCGACGCTGGCCGTGGCCGAGCGCAAGGCCGCGCAGAATGGCGCGCCGGTCTATGCCTACGAATTCGACTGGCAATCGCCGGCGCGCGGCGGCGTCCTGGGGGCTGCACATACGTCGGAGGTGCCGTTCATCTTCGGCACGCTGGACGCGGCGAGGCCTCTGGTGCAAGACAGCGCCGACCAGCTGGAGGTGCGCGACCACATGGGGGCAATCTGGGCGCAGTTCGCACGCACCGGCAAGCCGGGCAGCGGCGTGGTAGCGGGCTGGGCGCCTTACGACGGCTCGGCGCGCACCACCGCGCTGCTGGGCAAGTCATGGGAGGCACGGCGCGACCCTGCCGCGCGCGCACGCGCCGCGTTTGCGGGTATCCCGCTGTACGCGTACAGCGTCCCGGTGTCGTTCACGCGCGACTGACGCCCGGCGCGCGCCGGCAAACGCGCCTGCGTGCGCGACGCGCATCAGGCGGCGTTGATCCGCGATCAGACCAGCCGCGCGTAGCCGGCCGCCACCGCGGCGCGGGCCATCTGCGCCACCGGCTCGTAGTGCGCCAGTCCGGTCCGCGCAATGCCCCGCAAGCGCAAGCGGCGCGCCAGTGCCGGCTCGCCGGAAAGCACCTGGGCCAGCGCCGCGCCAACGCGCGCGCTATGCGCCGGGGCGGCGTGGCGCGAAGACACCAGCGGCAGTCCGGGGGCGGCCTCGGTGCGGCCAATCTGACGCAGCGCGACAAGACGCTCGGGCAGGTGATCGCGCGCGAATGCCAGCGTGACGCAATCGATGGCGGCGACATCCGCCGCGCCGTTGGCCACGGCGTCAAGCGATGCCAGATGCGAGCCGGTGCGCACCGTGCCGGAGAAGAAGCGGCCGTCCCGCGCCAGCGGCGCCACCGCGTAGCGCAGCGCGTTCATGCCGCTGTGCGAGCCCTCATCGTTGTAGGCCGCGCGCAATCCGCGGCATGCGGCGAGCGTGGCGGGCCCGTCATTGGCGCGCACCACGATGGCGCTGGTATAGCTGGCGCCGTCGCAGCCCGGCGCATTGAACCGAGGCGTGCCAATGATGCGCACATGGCGCCGCAGGCCCTGCACCAGCGGATAGCCGCAGGTTTGCGAGAGCAGCAGGTCCGGCCGGCGCCAGAAGTCGTGCAGCGCCTCCACCGTCGCGGCGGGTTCGACGATGCTCAGCTGGAGCGGGTCGCGTTGCCGCGCGAGCACGTCGGCCACGCGTGCGATCAGCGCCAGCCAGTCCGTATGCAGCGCGGGTGTCAGGTTATACATGGGTAGCGCGGCCACCCAGTGCTTGCGTTCGGTCATCGGCCGGTCTTCCACGTTCACCCCGCCAGTTGCGCACGGGCATCGTTGCTGGCCTGCTCGCTTCCTGTTGCAACGGGCACCGCGTCACGTACAGGACCGTGAAACAGCGGATGCACCACGGGCGCGGCCGGACGCAGCGAGAAGCGCGCCAGCCATTCGCCGTAGCCATCTACCACGAAACCGCCGCTGCGCCGCTGGTAGTCGGCCGCGCGGCGACGATAGATACGCCCCAGCGCGAACCAGGGCACCGCGGGCAGATCATGGTGGACGAGGTGATAGTTGTTGTTGAGAAAGAGCAAGCGCCATGGCCACGCGGCCTCGTTTATCACGCTGCGGCATGCCGGCAAGGCATGGGCACGGTGCTCCTGGAAGGAGCGTACCGCCGACAGCGACAGCGCCGGATAGGCCACGCCGCCCAACATCAGCCACGGCGCTATGCCGCAAATGCGGTCGAGCCAGGCCAGCAACGCGCCCAACGCCAACAGGTGCGCAAGCCACATCGGCAGGTCGCGCAGATCGCCGTCGCGCACCTTGCGCCCTGCGCCGGCCGCAGTCTGCGCAATGGCAAAGGCCGGGCCGATCAGCACACGCCCCGCCAATGTATTGCGACAGCGCAGCAGCACCCGCCCTAGCGGACCGGCCGCCTGCCAGTCACCGGAGAGCATGAAATAGCTCTCCGGATCGGCGCCCGGATGGGTGAGATCATCGGCCTCGTGATGGCGCAGGTGTTCGCGGCGATACAGCCCGTAGGGAAACCATACCGCCAGCGGCGCCATGCCGAACAGCGCATTGAACCAGGCCAGCCGGGTCGGATGACCATGCAGCAACTCGTGCTGCACAGACATATACCAGGCGGTGACAAGGGCCAGCAGCGCAACAGCCAGCGGCAGGCCGATGCGGGTGGCGTTGAAGGCAATGCCAAACCACGCGCCATAGACCGCCGCGATCAGCAGCCAGGTGGGCGCCTCCGCTCGCCATAACCAACGGCGGGAGGCGCGCGCAATCTCGGCGCGTTGAATGTCATCCAGGTAGATTGCCATGGCTTCGTCATCGTCGATCGGTGGCGGGCTGGTCGGCAATCGAGGCGATGCGAACACCCAGGGCATCCCGCGCCCAGCGCTCCGCCATGTGCATGGCTCCCGGCGCGAGGGATGTCACTCCAGCTTAGCGCCGACGGAAAATAAGGGAACGAAGGAATGCCGATAAGGATATGCGCAGCGCAGGGCCGGCTAACCGCTGCTGTTGCTGGAGTGCTCGCCGGGCCCGCAGGCATCGGGTTTACCGCCTCGGCAGGCGTTCGATAGCTTACTTCTGCAGCGAGCGCACGCACGGAACCGAGTAAGCATCTACAAAAAAATTCGTGGGAAAGAGCCGAGGCGCCATGCTGCAATGCGCGAATGGTTTACTTAGCGCATCCAGCCTCCAGGCCGGGCAGCCACGCTGCTCCGTCGCCCTCCCCAGTCACGCAAACCGGCACACGGGCCGGCACGGTGACCCTGCAGCCATTACTGGACATCCATGGCCTCAACGTGCACTTTCCCGGCAATCATGCGCTGCGCGACCTGAACCTGCAGGTCGCTGCCGGAGAGATGCTGGCGTTGGTCGGCGAATCCGGCTGCGGAAAATCGACGACGGCCCTGGCGTTGATGCGCCTGCTGCCGGCGCATGCACGGCTGTCGGGCACTGTCCGCTTCGACGGCGTGGACCTGCTTGCGCTGCGCGAGGCGGAGATGAGCGCCTTGCGGGGGCGCGCTGTGTCGATGATTTTCCAGGAGCCGATGACTTCGCTGAACCCGGTGCTAAGCATCGGCCAGCAGGTCGCCGAGGCCTTGACGCTGCACGCACCGCTGTCACGCCGCGCGGCACGGGCACAGGCCATCGAACTGCTGCACCTGGTCCAGTTGCCCGACCCGGCGCGCCGCTTCGATGCGTACCCGCACCAGTTCTCCGGCGGGCAGCGCCAGCGCGTGATGATTGCCATGGCGGTGGCCTGCAAGCCGCGCCTGCTGATCGCGGACGAGCCGACCACCGCGCTGGACGTGACCATCCAGGCGCAGATCCTCGCGCTGATCGACAGCCTGCGCCGTGAACTCGGCATGGCCGTGCTGCTGATCACGCACGACCTGGGTGTCGTGGCCCGGTATGCAGACCGCGTTGCGGTGATGTACGGCGGGTACAAGCTGGAAGAAGGCGCCACGCAGAGCGTATTCGCCGCGCCCCGGCACGCCTACACGCGTGGCCTGCTTGGCGCATCGCTGCACGTCGCGCAGGGCCTGCACTACACCACCGACCGGCTGGCGGAGATCCGCGCAGATGGCCAGGATGGCTTCCAGCTTGTCAAGCCGCCGGTAGCGCCTTGCGCGGCCGCGCTGCGCACGCCGGCCGCCAACGCTGCACCGCTGCTCTCGGTGCAAGGCCTGCGCGTCTCATACACCAGCGGCGAGCATCGGGTGAGCGCGGTCAACGACGTCTCGCTCGACATCGCCGCCGGCGAAACACTCGGACTGGTGGGGGAATCGGGCTGCGGCAAGTCCAGCCTGTCGCGCGCCATCCTGCGGCTGGCGCCTGCCGACGCGGGCAGCATCTCGTTTGCCGGACAGGACTTGCTGGCACTGGCGCCCGGTGCGCTGCTGCCCTGGCGCCGCCGCGTGCAGCTGATCTTCCAGGATCCCTACGGTTCACTCAACCCGCGCCACCGCGTGGAAGACATCCTTGGCCATGCCCTGGCCATCCATGGCGTGCGCGAGCGCGCCGAACGCACGCGCCGCATCGACGCCATCCTCGACGACGTCGGGCTCGGCACGGGCGCACGCAGCCGCTACCCGCACGAGTTCTCGGGCGGGCAGCGCCAGCGCATCGCCATCGCTCGCGCGCTGGTGCTGCGCCCTGAGCTGGTGATCTGCGACGAGCCCGTATCCGCGCTGGACGTTTCCATCCAGGCGCAGATCCTGAACCTGCTGGTCGACCTGAAGGCAGAGCACGGCCTGACCTACCTGTTCATCTCGCACGACCTGTCGGTCGTGCGTTATATCGCCGACCGTGTGTGCGTGATGCAGGCGGGGCGGATCGTCGAATCAGGCGATCCCGATGCCATCTGGACGCGTGCGCAACATCCCTACACCCGCACCCTGGTGGCGGCCATGCCCGGCCATGCGCGACCGGCCTGTCCTCCGGACGCTGCCGCCGAAGCGCCGCTGCCTGCCCTCGCGCACAGCTGAACTCTTGCTGTCTTTTTTCCGCAGTTACCGCATCACCGGAACCTCAACGCCCCATGAACGAACACGATTTCCCCTTCGCCAAGCCGTCCGACACCCTTGCCCAGGACAACGCCGCGCCGCATAGCGCGCAACGCCGTCAGCTGCTTGGCGCCACCGGCGCCCTGCTTGCCGGTGGCCTGTTCGCCGGCCTGCTGCCCGAGGCCAGCGCGCTGACCAAACCGCTGCCGAATACCGAAGATGGCGCCCAGCGCGGCGGCGCTCTCGATGCCGTGGTGCACCCCGAGCCACCCACGCTGGCGTTCTTCATCAACACCTCCACGCCGGGCCGCACCGTGGTCAGCAAGATCTTCGACGGCCTGCTGGACTACGGCCCCGACCTCAAGCCGCGCCCGCAGCTCGCGCAGAGCGTCGACGTCTCACCCGATGGCCTCACCGTGCGGCTCAAGCTGCGCAAGAACGTACTGTGGCACGACGGCAAGCCCTTCACCGCCGCTGACGTGAAATTCTCCGCTGAAGAAATCTGGCGCAAGCACGCACCCACCGCACGCCGCGTGTTCCAGCACCTGGCCAAGGTCGATACGCCGGACAGCCATACGGTGGTGCTCACGCTCGGCAAGCCAACGCCGGTGATCCTGAACGCGCTCGACGTGGTAGCCGCGCCGATCCTGCCCAAGCACCTTTACGAAGGCACGGACATCCCGAACAATCCGTACAACAACAAGCCAGTCGGCACCGGCCCCTTCGTTTTCAAGGAGTGGGTGCGCGGCCAGCATATCGCGCTGGAGCGCTTCGACAAATACTGGGCGCCGGGGCTGCCTTACCTCGACAAGCTCACCTTCAAGATCATCCCGGACGTGGCGGGCCGCGCCACTGCGCTGGAGACCGGCGCGGTGCAATACGGGGAGCGCAACCCGGTAACCTTTGCCGACGCCGACCGCCTGGCCAAGTCGCCTAACCTGGTGGTGAGCACCGAGGGCTACAACGGCTTTGCCGGCTGGCTGTGGCTGATCCCCAACCTGCGCGACCCGGTCATCGGCAACCTCAAGGTACGCGAGGCCATCCTGTATGCGATCAACCGCGATGCGCTGGTCAAAACGGTGTGGGGCGGCTACGCGGTGCCAGCCACCGGGCCGGTGTCCTCCCTGCTCAAGACCTTCTATACCAAGGACACACAGCAGTACCCGTTCGACCGCAAGAAGGCCGAAGCGCTGCTCGACGAAGCCGGCTTCCCACGCAAGGCGGACGGATTCCGCTTCAAGCTCAATCACGACTTCATTCCCTTTGGGGACGACTACCGCCGCACCGGCGAGTTCGTGCGCCAGTCGCTGCGCGCTGTCGGCATCGATGTGAACCTGCGCGGCCAGGATCTGCCCACCTGGACCAAGAACGTCTTCACCGACTACAACTACCAGCTGGTCAGTTCCTGGGGCATCAACTGGCAGGATCCGCAGATCGGCGTGGAGCAGCATTACTGGTCCAAGGCCGAGTCCAAGGGCACGCCGTGGCAAAACGCGTCCGGCTATGCCAGCCCGGAAGCAGACAAGCTGATCGAAGCGGCACAGGTCGAGCGCGATCCCGCCAAGCGCGTGCAGCTCTACCAGGATTTCCAGAAGCTGGCGCAGAAGGACCTGGCGCTGCTGAACCTGTTCGAGTTCCGCTGGTTCGGCGTCTGGGACAAGCGCCTGCGCAACGTCACGGATACCTTCGACCACAGCCAGAACAATTTCTCCCGTGTCTGGCTCAGCGCCAAGTGAGGTTGCCGTGCGCATGACCCGACGCCTGCTGCGCCGCCTGCTGCAACTTCTTGGCGTGATCGTCGCCACCGCCGTGCTCAACTTCGCGCTGCTCAAGGCGCTGCCCGGCGACCTGGTGGATGTGATCGCCAGCGAGAGCGGCAGCGTGCCGCCGGAGTACGTGACGCAGCTGCGCCAGCTCTACGGGCTGGACCGCAGCCTGCCGGAGCAGTTGGCAAGCTATCTCGGACGCATCGCGCATGGCGACCTGGGCTACTCGTTCCGCTTCGGCGAGCCTGTCCTTGATCTCGTGCTCGGCCGGCTTGGGCCAACGCTGGCGCTCGTCGGTGCCGCGCTGCTGCTGTCCACCGTCGGCGGCGTGCTGCTGGGCGTGGCGGCGGCACGGCGCCCGCATGGCCTGACCGACACCGTGCTGTCCGCGCTGGCTACGGTGGGCTACTCGGCGCCGATGTTCTGGACCTCGCTGATGCTGATCGTGCTGTTTGGCGTGCAGCTGGAATGGCTGCCGATCGGCGGGCTGCGCGAAGTCAATGCCGGCTACCACGGCCTGCGGCTGTTGCTCGACTACATCCATCACCTGGTGCTGCCGGTGCTGACGCTGGCGATCTACTACATCGCGGTATATGCACGGCTGGCGCGCGCGTCGATGATCGAGACGCTGGCGGAGGACTTTATCCGCACCGCCCGCGCCAAGGGCGCGCGGGAGGCGCGGGTCATCTTTGGCCACGCGCTGCGCAACGCCGTGCTGCCGGTGATCACCATGCTGGGCGTGCAAAGCAGCGCGCTGCTGGGCGGCTCGATCGTGGTGGAAACGGTGTTTGCGTGGCCCGGGCTGGGCCAGCTCTCCTTCGAGGCCATCAAGAGCCGCGATATCCCGGTGCTGCTGGCCGTGCTGATCTTCAGCGGCGTGCTGGTGGTGCTGGCCAACCTGCTGGTGGACATGGCACAGGCGGTGCTTGACCCGCGCGTGCGGGCCGGTTCGGCCCCCGTGCCTTCGGCAACACAAGGAGGCGCGGCATGAAGCGCTGGTACCTGCAACCTTCCATCTGGCTCGGCGGCGCCATCCTGCTGCTGGTCTTAGCCGCTGCGGCGCTGGCCGGCGTGCTGTTCCCGGCCGATCCGCTCGACATGGTGGGCGCGCCCTTCGTCTGGCCCGGCACGGACCCGGCCACGCCGCTCGGCACCGACCTGATGGGCCGCGACCTGCTGGCCGGGCTAGCACACGGCGCGCGCGTTTCACTGCTGGTTGGCGTGTCGTCGGCCGCGGTAGCACTAGCGATCGGCGTCACGATCGGCGCAGCGGCGGGCTTCTATCGCGGCGCCGTGGACGCGGTGCTCAGCCGCATCACCGAGTTCTTCCAGACCATCCCGGCCTTCCTGCTGGCGATCATCCTGGTGGCGGTGCTCAAGCCCAGCCTCGGCACCATCGTGTTCGCGCTTGGCGTGACCTCATGGACCAGCGTGGCCCGGCTGGTGCGCGCGGAGTTCCTGACGCTGCGCGAGCGCGAATACGTGCGGGCCGCCGTGGCGGTGGGCGCCAGCGACGCGCACCTGATCTTCCGCGAGCTCCTGCCCAACGCCTGGACGCCGATCATTGTCTCCACGGGCCTGCTGGTGGCCAGCGCGATCCTGTCCGAAGCCGGGCTGGCCTTTCTCGGGCTGGGCGACCCCAACGTGGTGAGCTGGGGTTCGATGATCGGCCTGGGCCGGGACGCGCTGCGCACCGGCTGGTACATGACCGCGATCCCCGGCCTGGCCGTGGTGCTCACCGTGCTCTCGCTCAACCTGCTCAGCGACGGCCTGCAGGCCGCGCTCAACCCGCGCCTGCGCCGCGCGCGCCGGGCTGCTTTGCCAACCTGAACTGCCAGCCTGACCCGCGCCGACCCGACACACGACTGCCATGACGAAACTGAACGATCTCCCTTCCACACCCATTTGCACACCCACTCCCGCGCCACCGGCACGGCTGCCCGACCCGGAGCGCGTGCGCCGCATCGCCAGCGATGCCGAGGCGCTGCAAGCCGCCCGCGAGCTTGCAGCGGTATTCGCCGACGGCGCCTCCGAGCGGGACCGCGAACGCCGCCTTCCCTGGGACGAGCTGGACCGCTGGTCCGAAAGCGGCCTGGGCGGCATGACCGTGCCGCGCGAGTACGGCGGCGCCGATGTGTCCTACGCCACGCTGGCCGAAGTCTTCACCATCCTCTGCGCTGCCGACCCGGCGCTCGGCCAGATCCCGCAGAACCACTTCGGCTTGCTGGGCGTGCTGCGCGAAATTGGCAGCGAATCGCAGAAACGCCGCTTCTATGGCGAGGTACTGACCGGCGCGCGCCTGGGCAACGCCGGTCCCGAGCGCCGCTCCGAGACCAGCCAGACCATCCTCCAAGGCACCACGCGGCTCACCGGAACCGCCCAGGGCCTGCGGCTCAACGGCCAACGCTTCTACGCCACGGGCGCGCTGTTCGCGCATCGCGTTCCCGCACGGGCGCTCGACGACCAGGGCCGCAGCGTGCAGGTGTGGACGCCGCGCGAGGTGCGCGGCCTGCGCATCGTCGACGACTGGTCCTCCTTCGGCCAGCGCACCACGGCCAGCGGGAGCGTGGTGTTCGACAACGTGCCGGTGGCGCCCGAGGACGTGTTGCCGATCTGGCAGCTGGCCGACCGTCCGGGCCTGTATGGCTCCACCTCGCAACTGATCCAGGCCGCCATCGACCAGGGCATCGCCGAGGCTGCGCTGGCCGATGCCATCGCCTTCGTGCGCCAGTACGCCCGCCCATGGATCGACTCCGGCCTGGAGCACGCCACGCAAGACCCCTACATCGTCCAGGACGTCGGCCGCCTGCAGATCGACGTGCACGCCGCGCGCGAAGTGCTGCTGGAAGCCGGCCGCACGCTTGACGCGATCGCCGCGCAGCCACTGGATGCCGAAGCCAGCGCGCGCGCCTCCGTGGCGGTGGCCGAGGCCAAGGTGCTGACCACCGAGATCGCCCTGGAAGCCAGCCAGAAACTATTCGAAGTCGCCGGCTCGTCCGCCACGCGCGCCAAGCACAACCTGGACCGCCACTGGCGCAACGCGCGCGCCCACACGCTGCACGACCCGGTGCGCTGGAAAACCCACCTGATCGGCAACTACCACCTTAACCACGTGCTGCCCGCGCGCCACTCCTGGAACTGATATGTCCGTGCTCCTCTCCCCGGTTCCCACCGATAGCCGTCCCGCGCCAGCCGCACCGCCCGCCCAGCCGCCCGAACTGATCCGCGACGACGCCCACGCCATCCTGAGCGCGCGCCAGCTCGCAGCCCGGTTTGCCCCCGAGGCGGCATTGCGCGACCGCGAGCGCCGCCTGCCCTGGGCCGAGCTGGACGCCTTCAGCGCCAGCGGCCTGTGGGGCATCACGGTGCCGCGCGAATACGGCGGCCCCGGCGTGTCCAACGTCACGCTCGCCGAGGTCATTGCCACCATTTCCGCCGCGGACGGCTCGCTCGGGCAGATCCCGCAAAACCATTTCTACGCGCTGGAAGTGCTGCGTGTGGGCGGCAGCGAGGCGCAAAAGCGCTTCTTCTACGAGCGTGCACTCGCCGGCGAGCGCTTTGGCAACGCCCTTGCCGAAATCGGCCACAAGGACTTCAAGCGCCGCACCCGGCTGGCGCCGGACGGCGACGGCTGGCGCGTGGACGGCAAGAAGTTCTATTGCACAGGCGCGCTCTTCGCCCACTGGATCCCCACGCTGGTGGTAGCCGAGGAGCAAGGGCGCGAGGTCACCTACCTGGCTTTTGTGCCGCGCCGCGCCGAAGGCGTGTCCATCGTCGACGACTGGGACGGCTTCGGCCAGCGCGTCACCGGCAGCGGCTCGGTGTCCTTCGACAACGTGCGGGTCGAGGCCGAATGGGTAGTGCCCTTCCTGGCCTCCTCTGAACAGCCGACCACCATCGGCCCCGTGGCGCAGCTCCTGCACGCGGCGATCGACCTCGGCATTGGCCGCGCCGCCTTCGAAGCCACCCTGCCCTTCGTACGCGAGCGCGCCCGCCCCTGGGTGGACGCCGGCGTGCAACGCGCCAGCGACGACCCGCTGACGATCCACCAGGTTGGCGAGGTCTCGGTTAGGCTGCGCGCAGCCGAAGCGCTGGTGCGCCGCGCCGGGCGCATCGTCGATGCCGCCCAGTTGGCCCCCACCGAACGCAGCGTGGCAGAGGCCTCCATCGCCGTGGCAGAGGCGCGCGCACTGACCACCACGGCATCGCTGCTGGCGGGCAGCAAGCTGTTCGAGCTGGGCGGCACCGCCGCCACGCTGGATCACCTGGGCCTGGACCGCTTCTGGCGCAATGCCCGCACCCACACCCTGCACGACCCGGTGCGCTGGAAGTACCACGCCGTCGGCAACTTCTACCTCAACGACCGGCTCCCGACCCGGCATGGAGCGCTGTAATGGCACGCAAGGAAATCCTGCTCAACGCCTTCAACATGAACTGCGCCGGGCATATCAACCACGGCCTATGGACGCACCCGCGCGACCGCTCGGCTGACTACAACACCCTGGCGTACTGGACCGGCCAGGCGCGCACGCTGGAGCGCGGCTTGTTCGACGGGCTCTTTATCGCCGATATCGTCGGCGTCTACGATGTGTACCAGGGCAATGTGGACGTGACGCTGCGCGAGTCGATCCAGCTGCCGGTCAACGATCCGCTGCTACTGGTGCCTGCGATGGCCGCTGTCACGCAGCACCTTGGCTTCGGCGTCACCGTGAACCTGACCTACGAGCAGCCCTACCTGCTGGCGCGCCGCTTCTCCACGCTGGACCACCTGACGCGCGGACGCGTTGGCTGGAACATCGTCACCGGCTACCTGGACAGCGCCGCGCGCGCCATGGGCCTCGCCGGCCAGATCGCGCACGACGAGCGCTACGACCGCGCGGACGAATACCTGGAGGTGCTCTACAGGCTCTGGGAAGGCAGCTGGGAGGACGATGCGGTGCGGCGCGACAAGGCCGCCCGCGTGTTCGCCGATCCGCGCAAGGTACATAAGGTCAGGCACGAGGGCAAGTACTACAAGGTCGATGGCTATCACCTGGCCGAGCCCTCGCCGCAGCGCACGCCGGTGCTGTTCCAGGCCGGCAGCTCCGGGCGCGGCCAGCAGTTTGCCGCGCGCCATGCCGAGTGCGTGTTCATCTCGCCACCCAGCAAGGAAGCCGCCCGCCATACCGTGAGGGCACTGCGCGACCAACTGGTGGCCGCCGGACGCAGGCCGGATGACATCAAGATCTTTGCCGGCACCGCCGTGGTACCGGGCAAGACTGCTGCAGAAGCCCGCCAGAAGCACGCCGAGTACAAGGACTACGCCAGCCGCGAAGCCGGCCTGGCGCACTTTGCCGCGAGCACGGGCGTGGATTTCGGCCGCTATGACCTCGACGCGCCGGTGGACTACGGCGGCGGCAACGCCATCGAGTCGGCCACGCGCACCGCGCAGCAGCATGGGTGGACCCGGCGCAAGCTGCTGGAGCTGTTCGAGCTCGGCGGCCGCTATCCCGCCATCGTGGGCGACGCGCAGCAGGTTGCGGATGAACTGCAATCCTGGGTGGACGAGACCGGCATCGACGGATTCAACCTCAGCCGCACCGTGGTGCCGGAGAGCTACGAGGACTTCGTGGACATGGTGGTGCCCGAGTTGCAGAATCGCGGCATCTACAAGACGGCCTATGCCGAAGGCAGCCTGCGCAAGAAGCTGTTCGCCGAAGACGATCGGCTGCCGGCGCGGCACGCGGCGGCGGGATTTCGCCATGGCCGGGACTGAGCCCCGCGCACCCCATTGAAGGCACCGAAGGCACGCAAGGGCGAGGAATCCCCCCGGAACACCTCGCATCGAGGCGCTGTCCAGCGGGCTCAGCCGGTCGCGCCGAATGGCCGCAATATGCTCGCCAAGGGCCCCTCCCAACTGCTATCGGCATGCACCTGGCGCCAGGCAGCGGTACATACAGAAATACAAGCCCCCCCCCGATAGTAGGGTCAAGTTTTCCCCCAGGGGGTCGATAGAAAAGACCACGGCTTCAGTCTGTGACCGGCCAGGCGCGCGCATGCGCATGCGGATCGCTTACGATCATAGGAAAAGACAAACATGGAGCTAGTAGTGAGTATCGATAGCATCATGTCCAAAAAGCTCGTCACCGTCGTGTTCGACGACACGTTGGCAACGATCAAGAATATCTTCGACGAGGCTAAGTTCCACCACGTGCTCGTCGTAGAGGACGGAAAGCTGCATGGTGTTGTATCGGACCGCGATCTGCTGCGCGCGATGAGCCCGTTTATAGGCAGCACGGTAGAGTCGGCCAGGGACGTCAATACCCTCAAGAAGCGCGTGCACCAGATCATGACGCGCAAGCCGGTAACGCTGCGCCCCGAGGCCGGGATTGCTGATGCCATTGCACTATTTCTTGCCCACCAGGTCTCGTGCATTCCCATCGTCGACGAGCAGTTCCGGCCGGTTGGCATCGTGAGCTGGCGGGACATTCTGCGATCGTTGGCGGCAAGTTCCACGCCGCCGGATAGCGCCGCCTAGGAAAGACATGGCATCCGAGATATCCGGGCGGGGAGTACTGTCCTCCCCCTTGCAGGGCGGCCGCTACGCGTAGTGCACCGTTCCGATGCCGACGCGACGGGATCCGCCAGCCTCGTCGGGCATCGGGTCGCTTTCGAGCGCCTCGATCGCCTCCTCCAGCGCTTGCCTCACATCCTCGCGCCGTTTTGGCAGAGCCGATAGCAGGTCGCGCAGTTCGGACACATTGCAGATCTCGGCCAGCGCCTGGACAGCCTGCTGCCGCACATGGGGATCGCTGTCGCCAAAGCTGCCCGTCAGCAGCGGCAGCACCTTGCCGGGCGTGAAGAAGCTCAGCGCCCAGACGACCCGGCGCCGGACATCCGGCGAAGGCTCCCGCTTGAGCCGCGACGCCAATGGCGGAACCGCGTCATCGTCACCGATGGCCGCCAGCGCCAACGCCGCCTCGCCACGCACCGCATCGTCGTCATCACTCAGCAGCCCAAGCAGCAACGGCATCGCGCGCGGATCGGGTTGCTCCCGCAAGGCTTCGACGAGGCCAGCGCGCGCATCTGCCTGCGCGGTGGCGAGCACGTCGATCAGGTGCGCAATGGCTGCGGGGTCGCCATGCCGCGTCAGCGACTTCGCCAGCGCCCCCTTTACTTGTGCATCCGCATCTGGGGCGCGCAGAAAGGCCAGTGCTTCCGGCGGTGTGACGGCACCATCGGGGAGCCAGAGTGCTTCGGCTGCGCACTGCTGAACGCGCCGGCTCGGATCCTGGAGGCAACCCAGGATCAGGGCGGCATGGTGCTTCGCGTCGATGCGGCTGATGGCCTCGATGATCTTGCACCGAACCTCGTCGTCGCCGTCGCGCAGCGCACCGGCAAGAAACGGGACGGCCCGCGCATCGCGCAAGCTGGCGAGCGCGTCGCAGACGCTGCGCCTGACGTTCGGCTCGGCATCGCTCAGCGCACGGCAGAGGCTTTGCAGCGTGGCCGTGGTGTCGGGATGCGCCTCCCACGGGAGGCTGCCGAGCGAGTCGGCGGCGCGCTCCCTGAATTCGGGGTCGGGATCCTGCAGGGCCGCATGCAATGCCGGCAGCGCGTCAAAGTCGTTGTTGTCGCCCAAAGCCCAGAGCACCGCCCAGCGGACCCGACGTGTCTCGGCAGGATTGTTGAGCGCGTCAATCAGATGCTGCGTGGCGCCCGCGTGCCGCATCTCGCCCAGCGCATTGACCGCGTAATAACGGACCTCTTCGTACGGATCGCTGAAGATACGGTCGGCGAGGGTGTCGATGGCTTGATGCACCTGCATCGAACCCAGCGCGATGACGGCCTGCAGCCGCACGCCAGCCACCTCGTCGTTTGCCGCAAGCATGAGCGCCGGGATGGCCTCCGGCGACGAAAACCGCAAGGCTTCGGCTGCCGTTTCCCGGACGATTGCCGAGGTGTCCGACAAAGCGGCCAAGAATAGGCTGCGCAACTCCGGCGCCGCTTCGAAGCCGGCGCACTCCCTGAGCGCGGATAGTACCGTGGCCCGTACACCCTCATCGCTATCGTTGACGGCCACGCGCAGATCCGGGATCAGGTCGGCACGCCGTAATTCACCGAGCATGGCGGCGGCAGAGGCGCGAACCCCGGCGTCCCGATCGTGGCGCAGGCGGTCTTTCAGTGCCTCGACTGCCGGCTCCGTGCGAAAGACGCCGAGCGCCAGGACGGCTTGCCTGCGGACCTCGGCACTGGCGTCATCGAGCGCCTTCACGAGCGCATGCACGTGCTTCGGCGACTGGCTCGCCAGGGCTTCCGCCGCGGCCGCCCGGATCGACGCGTCGGGGTCGCCCGCCAGCGCCCGATGCACGGCCTGCGCCGCTTGCGCATGCGTATCCATGTCGTAGTGCCCGAGCGCATGGATCGCGCTGGCGCGGATGTACGGGTCCTGGTCCCGCGCTGCGGCCAGCAACGGCGCAACGAACGCATCGGCCACCCCCGGATCGGTGAGGCTGACGTTCGCACCGCGCCGCTCGTCAGGGGGCTGCGTCCTCAAGGACGCGATCAGGTCTTCGATTTCGCTCGGCGCACGTATCCCTTCTCCGGCCGAATCGTCAGCAGCGGCATCTCGATGGCCAGCAAGGGCCGCTTTCATGCGCATCATCAGTGCCTTCAGCCGCATGTGCCGGCCCCCGGACCTTCCCACGTGTCGTCGTCCGCAACCGGCAACGCGCGCGGTTGCCGCCCGTCGAGCAGCGCATCGGACGCGCAGTCAATGCGCCGGATTTCCTTGATATCTCTCATGATGTCCATCGCGATGCGTAAGCTTCCCTCCCCATTGCACGGTCGCGAGGCCTACGCCTTGTTCGCCTGCCGTTCGCCTGCCGTTCGCCGCTTGACGGATTGGTGACCAGCTCGCCCGTCGCCCGGCACACACTGCTCGCTTCGAGCCTCAACGCAACCATGTCGCATCGAACCGGCGCGACACGTTATCACAGGCGCTTCGTGCATCTCAAGTGCAGGCGCAACCCGGCAATGTGGACAATCAGGCCGCCTTCGCCCCAACCGACCAGTAGTAAGTCGGCGCCGTGCCGTTGATGACGTGATCGCCGACAACTCTGCTCTTGTAGAGGGTCGGATTATGCGAAGCCAGTGTCCGCGCATTGCGCCAGTGGCGGTCCAGCCGGCGGTCTTCATCCAGCGCGGAAGCGCCGCCGATGTCGAACAGCCGCGTGGCCGCCGCCAGCACCTGGTCCGCGATGCCGACCTGCGCCTTGGCGGTACGCAACTCCACGTCGTCCAGCAAGCCGACCGGAACGGCTTCGCCCCGCTGGCGCAGGCGATCGATCTCGCCAAGGCCTTGCGCCACGGCTGCGACGGCGGCAGCCGCAACGAACGCCGTGCCGGCAAGCTGGCCCACCACCTGCTGCACCAGCGGATCCTCGGCTGGCGTGCGTCCGCTGCCGTGGCTGTACACCCGCTTGCGCGCGCGCACAAAGGCGGCCGCGTCGCGCTCGATGGCCCGGGCGATGCCGGCCAGCGTCGCCAGATGCACCAGCTGGAAGTAAGCCGTGATGGATGTGGGCACATTGCGCGGGAAGCTCAGCACCTGTTCGCCGGACACCGCCACATCGCGAAAGCGTGTGGTGCCGGAGCCGGTGAGGCGCTGGCCAAAACCCCGCCAGTCGTCGATGCGGTCGATGCCCGGCGCATTGGCCGGCACCAGCACATAAACCGGATCGGCACTGCCCTCGCGGCTGGCGCTGACGGCAATCCAGTCGGCATAGAGCGTGCCTGTGCTGTAGAACTTCTCGCCGTCGAGCCGCCAGCCTTCGCCATCCGGCGACAAGGTGGTCTTGTGCTTGCCTGGCGCGCCGTCGCCAAGCTCGGTAGTGGCGTTGCCGAAGATCGCGCCCTGCGCGACGAGCTGCAGCCAGCGCTCCCGCAGTTCGGGCGCTATCTCCGCATAGAGCCGCTCGACAAAGCCAAAATGCGCGCGCAGGATCTGCGGCAAGTTGGAATCCGCTTCGCCCAGCTCGATCAGCAGTTCGAACAATTGCTCGACCGACGCGCCCAGCCCGCCGAGCGCCACCGGGACGCGCAAGGCGCCGAAGCCGGCATCGCGCAGCAGGGCGACCGCATCGAAAGCAAGCTCGCGCTCCTGTTCGCGCTGGGCCGCGCGTTCGGCGATCTGCGCAAAGATCGGGCGGAAGCGCGCAAAGAGATCCGCCTGGGAAGGATTGAATTCTGGCATGCGTTTGTTGTCTGGGTTTAGATAGCGATGGCAAACACGGGAGGCTCGCCAGCGGCGGCATCTGGCTCTTCCGGCTCGCCGGGCTTGGGCCGGCTCTCCCGCAGCTCGCCGATCTGGATCAGGCGCGAGCGCGTGAGGTTGCGGCTCAGGCCGCAGCCTTCCTGCCCGGCAGCACGTCGTTGGCGATCATCTCGCCGAACGGCCCCGTCAGGTTGGTGGCGCCGCCGCGGCCCAGGCTGGCGTACGGCTCCGGCAGCAACGGGAACACCAGTTCGGCGAAGCGGTACGCTTCCTCCAGGTGCGGGTAGCCCGAGAAGATAAAGCTCTCGATGCCAAGATCCGCGTATTCCTGGATCCGTGCGGCCACTTCCTGTGGATTGCCCACCAGCGCGGTGCCGGCACCGCCGCGCACCAGGCCCACGCCGGCCCAGAGGTTGGGATAGATCTCCAGCTGGTCGCGGCGGCCGCCGTGCAACGCGGCCATGCGGCGCTGGCCGACGGAATCGAAGCGCGAGAAGGACTTCTGCGCGGCGGCGATCGTTTCGTCCGAGATCTGCGCGATCAGTTCATCGGCGGCCCGCCAGGCTTGCTCGCTGGTACGGCGCACGATCACATGCAGGCGCACGCCAAAACGCACTTTGCGGCCAAGGCGCGCGGCGCGCTCGCGAACATCGGCGATTTTTTGCGCTACGGCCTCGGGCGGTTCGCCCCAGGTCAGGTACACGTCGACCTGCTCGGCTGCCAGGTCGTGCGCTTGCTCGGACGAGCCGCCAAAGTAAAGGGGCGGGTAAGGACGCTGCACCGGCGGATACAGCGCCTTGGCGTTATCCACCTTGATATGCTCGCCATCGAAGTGAACCGCCTCGCCCTCCAGCACGCGGCGCCAGACGCGCAGGAACTCGGCCGATGCCGCGTAGCGCTGGCTGTGGTCGAGGTACAGCCCATCGCCACGATTTTCGTCCGGATCGCCGCCGGTCACGACGTTGATCAGCAGCCGGCCATTGGTAATACGGTCAAGCGTGGCGGCCATGCGCGCCGACACGGTCGGCGAGATGATGCCCGGGCGGATTGCCACCAGGTAGCGCAGGCGCTCCGTCCAGGGCGCCACTGCGGAGGCAATCACCCATGAATCCTCGCAGGAGCGGCCGGTGGGAATCAACACGCCGTAGTAGCCCAGGTTGTCAGCCGCCTGCGCGATCTGCTTCAGATAACCCAGCGAAACGGGGCGCGCGCCCTCCGTGGTGCCGAGATAGTGGCCGTCGCCGTGCGTGGGAAGAAACCAGAAGACATTCATTGCCGCGGCTCTCCCCTTCAAGCCGCGCGCTGCAGCGGCGATTTGCGGCTGGCTTCGAACAACGGCGCGCAACGATCCGCGGCCAGGCGGATGCGTTCGGCCAGCGCGGTGCTGCTGACCTGGTCATTGTGGAAATCCCCCGGGCTGCCGTACACGCCGATGGGCAACGTGAGCGCCTGCAGGAAGCCGAACAGCGGCCGCAACTGATGCTCCAGCACCAGCGCGTGGCGGTCGCTGCCGCCCGTCGCCCCCAGCAACACCGGCTTGTCCACCAGCGCTTCCTGCCCCACCAGGTCGAAAAGGTGCTTGAAGTGGCCGGGATAAGAACCGCGATACACCGGCGCGGCCACCACCAGCAGGTCCGCGGACTCGATGGCGACCAGTTCGTTTTCAATCTCGGCCGGCAGCTCTGCGCGCGACAGCGCCGCGCCCAGCGGACGCGCGATATCGCCGAGGTTGACGATATGGCTTTGCAAAAGCAGCCGGCTATCCAGTTCCGTGAGCAGTGCCTGCACGAGCGCGAGCGTGCGCGAGGGCTGCTGCGCGCTGCCGTTGACGGCGACCACTTTCAGCGGTGTAGCCATGGGAAGAACCTCCTGTCGATATCGATGGTTTGTGGATTCACGCGCGGGGCGCATTTCGTTGCCGGCAATGCATCAGGCAAGAAGCAAGCCCGCGTGAATTGCCATGTTCTTTGCCTGTGCGCCATTCCTGGCACGGATCCGCGCCGTTCTCCCAGAGCACACTGCTGATCTGCTGTTGCTGATGCAACTGCGTGGAGATGGGGGGCGTTGCCACCGCAGCCGTCTTAGGCAAGCGCTTACAAGCCCCTCACGATAGCGCAACGGAATTGGCCGTCGAAGGATGAATTTCGTCTATATATAGACACGCGAAACGCATATAGGCATGCGAGCTTTGCATCCCCGCCAGGACCCTGCAGAGGGTGCCGAAGATTGGTGCTGCTCCAGCCCGAATGCGCAGCGGCGATGCATGCAAAGCGAAGGGGGCCCCGCTTGCGGGACCCCCTTCGTTCATGCCTTGCCGGACGCGTCTTCATCCAACGGCCTCAGAAATCCAGTCCGCCGCCTCCGCCAGCCGCGCCCTGCGCGCCGAGCTGTCCCTCATCCTTCGGCAGTTCGACGATCGCAGCATCCGTGGTAAGGATCAGGCCTGCCACCGAAGCGGCATTCTGCAAAGCGGTGCGTGTGACCTTGGTCGGGTCAACCACACCACCTTCCACCAGGTCACCATATTCTCCCGTCGCCGCGTTGTAGCCAAAATTGCCCGTCCCTTCGGCCACGCGCGCTACCACCACGCTGGCCTCTTCGCCGGCGTTGGCAACAATCTGGCGCAACGGCTCCTCCAGTGCCCGCAGCACGATCTTGATGCCTGCCTGCTGGTCCGGGTTGATGCCCGTCAGATCCTTGATGGCCTGGCGCGCACGAATCAGCGCTACGCCGCCGCCGGCCACGATGCCCTCTTCCACCGCGGCACGCGTGGCGTGCAGCGCGTCTTCCACGCGGGCTTTCTTCTCCTTGACCTCGACTTCCGTGGCGCCGCCGACCTTGAGCACCGCCACCCCGCCGGCCAGTTTGGCCACGCGCTCCTGCAGCTTCTCGCGGTCATAGTCGGAGCTGGCCTCGTCGATCTGGGTGCGGATACGCTTGACCCGCGCCTGGATCTGCGCGGCGTCGCCGGCGCCATCGATGATGATGGTGTTCTCCTTGCCGATTTCCACGCGCCCCGCCTGGCCCAGTTGCTCCAGCGCGATCTTTTCCAGAGACAGCCCGACCTCTTCCGACACCACCTGGCCGCTGGTCAGGATCGCGATGTCTTCCAGCAGTGCCTTGCGGCGGTCGCCAAAGCCGGGGGCCTTGACCGCGGCGGCCTTCAGGATGCCGCGGATATTGTTGACCACCAGCGTGGCGAGTGCCTCGCCCTCCACGTCCTCGGCCACGATCAGCAGCGGACGTCCGGCCTTGGCCACCTGCTCCAGCACGGGCAGCAGGTCGCGGATGCTGGAGATCTTCTTGTCCACCAGCAGCAGGTAGGGTTGCTCGAGCACCGCCACCTGCTTGTCGGGGTTGTTGATGAAATACGGCGACAGGTAGCCACGGTCGAACTGCATGCCCTCCACCACTTCGAGCTCGTCTTCCAGCGACTTGCCGTCTTCCACCGTGATCACGCCTTCCTTGCCGACCCGGTCGATGGCCTGGGCGATACGCTCGCCGATGGCGCTTTCGCCGTTGGCGGAGATGGTGCCGACCTGCGCGATCTCGCGGCTGGTGGTGGTGGGCTTGCTGATGCGGCGCAGCTCCTCAATGGCCGCCGTCACCGCCTTGTCGATGCCGCGCTTCAGGTCCTGCGGATTGAGCCCGGCCGCGACGTACTTGACGCCCTCCCGCACGATGGCCTGCGCCAGTACGGTAGCGGTGGTGGTGCCGTCGCCGGCGTTATCGCTGGTGCGGGAAGCGACCTCCTTGACCAGCTGCGCGCCGATGTTCTGCAGCTTGTCCTTGAGCTCGATCTCCTTGGCCACGGAGACGCCGTCCTTGGTCACGGTAGGGCTGCCGAAGCTGCGCTCCAGCACCACGTTGCGGCCCTTGGGGCCCAGCGTCACCTTGACCGCATTGGCGAGAATATTGACGCCTTCGACCACCTTGGCGCGGGCCACGTCGCTGAACACTACATCTTTTGCTGCCATTGCTGTCTGTCCTGTCTTGATTGTCGGGTTCGTTCGGGAAACACTGGATCGATGCTGGCGGACACGCGGCGATTCAGCGCTCGACCACCGCCAGGATGTCTTCCTCGCGCAGCACCAGGAGTTCGTCGCCGTCGACCTTCACCGCCTGGCCTGCATACTTGCCGAACAGCACCCGGTCGCCCGCGCGCAGGTCCAGTGCAATGCGTTCGCCGGCTTCGTTGCGCCGGCCCGGGCCGACGGCGATCACCTCGCCCTGGTCCGGCTTTTCGGCGGCGCTGTCGGGAATGACGATGCCGGATTGCGTGCGGGTTTCGTTGTCGGACCGTTTGACGAGAACGCGGTCGTGCAGTGGGCGAAGGCTCATGCTGGCTCCAGAAGGAAAGGAAGAGAGAAGTTCGTTGGCGGCGGATGCCAGTGCCGACGGTGGCACTGCGGGCTGGCAATCAGCACTCGATGCCGGTGAGTGCTGAGTATAGAAAGCACCGCCATGCGCGGCCAACTGATCGTTTCGCATTTGCTTAGAATGCGCGCCTGACAGCGCGCCTGACGTGGCGAGCACATCGGGTTCCCACCCACGCTGCCTTGCGCGACCCGCATGATTTACCCGGGTCCACGACGTCGGCATGGAGCGGGCCGGGCACGGCCAGCCGGCCAGCCGGCCAGCCTTAAGCGTTTCTTAAGCCGCTGTGCACTATCCTTGCCGCATCGCCAGAATCCAACGTTCCCGATGTCGACGCTCCTTGCCCTGAACCTCACGCTGTTCCAGCGCCTGAACGCCCCCGCTGGGCTGTCTGGCGCCGGCCTCTGGGTGCCCGCTTTCCTTGCCGAGGGACTGATCGCAGCCGCGCCGCTGGTGCTGGCCGCGGGCTGGCTGCGCGCGCGGCCGGGTGAGCGCCAGATGGTGGCGAGCGCACTGGCGGCCGTGGCGCTGGGCGGGCTCTGCTCGACCCTGTTCGGCCTGCTGCTGCCGATGCCGCGGCCCTTCATGGCGGGCGTCGGGCATACCTACCTGGCGCATGCCGCCGACCCCTCCTTCCCGAGCGACCACGTCACGCTGCTGGCCACGCTGGCCTTCGTCCTGCTGCGCGCGCCCGGCAGGGCCCAGCGCCTGAGCGGTACCGGCTTGCTGGTAGCCGCGGCACTAACGGGCTGGGCCCGCGTCTTCCTCGGCGTACACTTTCCACTGGACATCGTCGGCGCATTTGCGATAGCGGCATGCTGCGCGGCCGTGGCTACGTCTGCCTTCACGCGCCCGCTGCTTGCTGCTGTCACGGTGCGCGCGGAGCAGCTTTACCGGCACCTGCTGGCCTACCCCATCGCACGCGGATGGCTCAACCCATGACAACGGCTGACACGATGCCGCCCCTTGCCACCGTTGGCGCCCTGCCGTCAACGCGCGGTGCCGACGCCAGCCTGGACATCAGCGGCCTCGAAGGCGCCGGCCGCGGGCCGTTCAGCCTCACCGTCGCGCCCGGCAGTTGCGTGATCCTGTCCGGCGCGTCCGGCGCGGGCAAGAGCCTGCTATTGCGCATGATTGCCGATCTCGATCCCAATCGCGGGCAGGTCCGGCTAGGCCAGTCCCCGCGCGAGAGCATGAGCGGTCCGGCCTGGCGGCGCCAGGTCATGCACGTGGCGGCCGAGTCCGGCTGGTGGGGCGACGACGTGCTTGAACATATGACGGACGTGCCGGCTGCCCAGGCGCTGCTGGCGCGGCTGCGCTTGCCCGCGGACATCCTGCAGGCGCCCGTGAGCCGCCTGTCCACCGGCGAGCGCCAGCGCCTCGCGCTGATCCGCGCGCTGGTGCGCCGTCCGCGCTTCCTGCTACTGGATGAGCCAACCTCCGCGCTGGACGCCGAGACCACGCTGGCCGTCGAAGCGCTGCTGCACGACTGCAAGGCACAGGGGCTGGGGCTGCTGATCGTCTCGCACAATCCCGCGCAGGCGGCACGCCTGCAGGACCGGCACTATCGCCTCGGCGCCGCCGGGCTGGAAGCGGTGCCGGCATGAGCCCGATCCCGCTCACAGCCTATGACCTGGCGCTGGCCAGCCTGCTGGTGCTAGCCGGCGCGGGCGCCTCGCTGGTGATGTCGCTGGACGTGCACCGCAGCCTGCTCTGGGCCGCGGGCCGCATGGTGGTGCAACTGCTGCTGGTCGGCCTGGTGCTGCGCACGGTGTTTGGCTTGTCGTCGCCGCTGGTGACCGCGTTGACGGTTGCGGCCATGATCGCGGCAGCCGCCCGCGAGGTGGGCAGCCGGCAGGAGCGCCGCCTGGCAGGGCCCTGGCACGCGCTGATCGGCGCCGCCGCCGTGAGCCTGCCGACGCTGCTGGTGACCGTGCTGGCGCTGACCACGGCCTTGCGCCCGACGCCCTGGTACGACGCCCGCCACGCGATCCCGCTGGCCGGCATCATCCTGGGCAATGTGATGAACGCCGCGAGCCTGGCGCTCAATGGCGCCTTTACCGCGGTCTGGCACCAGCGCGCCGCCATCGATGCACGCCTGGCGCTTGGCGACGACCGCCAGGCGGCGCTGCGCGTGATCGTGCGCCAGGCGGTGCGCAGCGGCATGCTGCCCACCATGAACACCATGGCGGCGGCCGGCATCATCACCATGCCAGGCATCATGACCGGCCAGATCCTGGCCGGGATGGACCCGATCGCCGCGGCCCGGTACCAGATCCTGCTGATGTTCCTGCTTGCCGGTGGCAGCATGCTGGGCGTGATCCTGGCCGCCACGCTGGCGGTCCGGCGCCTGACCGACCACCGCCACCGCTTGCGCCTGGACCGGCTGCAACGCCGTTGACCCCAAGGCACCCACTCATCACCAACAAAGGAATCCATGCCATGCGCCTGCTGCTGGTGGAAGACGACCCGATGATCGGCGAAAGCGTAGAGGAAGGCCTGCGGGCCGAAGGCTACGCGGTCGACTGGGTCAGGGATGGCCGCCTCGCCGATGCCGCGCTGGCCGCCAATGCGCCCGGCACCTACGACGCCGTGCTGCTCGACCTTGGCCTGCCCGGCCGCTCCGGCGAGGCGGTGCTGCGGCAACTGCGCGCCCGCGGGCTGGCGCTGCCGGTGCTGATCCTGACCGCGCGCGACGCCACCGCCGACCGCGTGCGCGGCCTGGATGCCGGCGCCGACGATTACATGGTCAAGCCGTTCGACCTCGACGAGCTGTTCGCGCGCATCCGGGCCTTGCTGCGCCGTAGTGCCGGGCGCGTCAGCACCGAGCTGGCGCATGGCCCGGTGCGCCTGGACCCCGCCACGCGCGAGGTACGCTGCGACGGCGAGATCGTGGCGCTGTCGATGCGCGAGTTCATGGTGCTGCAGGCCCTGATGGAGCAGCCGGGCCACGTTGTGACCCACGAGCGCCTGCGCGAGGCGGTCTACAACATGAATGAGGAAATCAGCAGCAATACAGTGGAAGTCCATATCCATGCGCTGCGCAAGAAGCTTGGCGCCGACTTTATCCGCAATGTGCGCGGTGTCGGCTACAAGCTGGGCGGCCCGGCATGAGAACGATCCGCGCCCAGTTGCTGGCTGGCCTGCTCGGGGCCATGCTCGCATGCGCCCTGGTGGCAGGCGCGGCCGCCTATTTCAAGGTGCGCCGCGAAGCCAACGAGGTCTTCGATGCGCAACTGCAGCAAGCGGCACGCATGTTGCCGACACATCTGGAGCGCGACGCCACGCCGCCGCTGAACGGCAGCGAACTTGACGAGGAGATCGTGGTGCAGGCCTGGGATGTGCAGGGCCGCCAGATCTACGCCTCGCACCCGGTCACGCTGCCGCGCGCGGACCTGCCGGGATTTCATGACCTGCAGGCGCACGGCAGCGAATGGCGCATCTACGGCGTGCTCGCCGGGGACCGCTATGTGCAGGCCGCACAATCGGTGGTGTTTCGCCGCAAGCTGGCGGCCTCGCTGTCGCTTGGCGCGCTGCTGCCCATCCTGGCGCTGGTGCCAGTGCTTGGCTTGCTGATCCACCTGGTGGTCAGGCGCTCGCTGCGCCCGGTCGAGGAGATCGCGCGCGCGGTCGGCAGCCGCTCGGCAAACACCCTGGCGCCGCTGGACGCGCACGGCTGGCCGCCGGAACTGGTGCCGGTGGTGGAAGCCCTCAATGCCCTGCTGGCCCGCCTGCAGCAATCCATGGACACCCAGCGCGCCTTTGTCGCCGACGCCGCGCACGAACTGCGCACGCCGCTCACCGCGCTCAAGCTGCAACTGCAGCTGGCCCTGCGCGCCGACAGCGAAGACAAGCAGAAACTGGCGCTCGCCAAGCTGGGCGAGCGCCTGGACCGCACCACCCACCTGGTGGCGCAGTTGCTGACGCTGGCACGCAGCGAAGACGGCGCCCCTGCCACCCAGGCCCCGCTCGCCGACGTGCGCTTGCGCGATGTGGCGGTGCAGGTGGTGCGCGAGCTGCTGCCTATGGCCGAAGCCAAGGATGTGGACCTCGGCCTGGACGCGAGCGCGCCCGAATGCCGGGTGCGCGGCGTGGGCGGCGATCTCTTCATCCTGCTGCGCAACCTCGCCGACAACGCGATCCGATACACCAGCCCGGGCGGCCGGGTCGACCTGCGCATCGAATGGCGCAACGGCGCGCCCATGCTGGGCGTGAGCGACAGCGGCCCGGGCATCGCGCCGGCCGAGCGCGACAATGTGTTCCGCCGCTTTCATCGCGGCGACGCCAGCGACGCGCATGGCAGCGGACTGGGCCTGGCGATCGTGCAGAGCATTGCCGCGCGCCATGGCGCCACGGTGTTGCTGGAGGACGGCCCGGCGGGCCGCGGGCTCACGGTGGCCGTGGTATTCCCGGCGCAAAGCGGTGCGTGAAAGGCAACGCCGGTCGTGCATGGCTAGACTTCATTCTTATCCGGAGCTCCGATGCATCCCCAATCCGACTCTCGCTCCCCTGCGTTCTTCGCCCGGCGGGTGGCCGGCCTGCCGACAGCCCTGTGGCTGCTCGCCGGCCTGCTGATCCTGCTGCTGTGGTTCGGCACGCTTGATTTGCGCCACCTGCTCAGCTCCGATGAAGGCCGCTACGCCGAGATCTCGCGCGAGATGTTCGCCAGCGGGGACTGGGTAACGATCCGCTATAACGCGCTCAAGTACTTCGAGAAGCCGCCTTTCCATATGTGGGTGACGGCGCTGTCGTATACCTTGTTCGGCGTCGGCGACTGGCAGGCCCGGCTGTGCGTGGCGCTGTCCGGCATGGTTGGCCTCATCGCGTCGATGTTTGCGGCAACGCGCTGGTACGGCATTCGCGCTGGCCTGCTGACCGGCCTGGTGCTGGTGGCCGCGCCGATGTGGAGCGTGGCCTCGCACTTCAACTCGCTGGACATGACGCTGTCCGGCGCCATGGCCTGCGTGCTGGCCTTCATGCTGGTGGCACAGCATCCCGACGCAACGCCTGCGGCCCGCCGCTACTGGATGTGGGCCTGCTGGGTGGCCATGGGCGTGGCGATCCTGAGCAAGGGACTGGTAGGCATCGCCCTGCCCGGGCTGGTGCTGGTGATTTACACCCTGATCTCGCGCGACTTCGGCCTGTGGCGGCGCCTGCACCTGATCTCCGGCATCGGGCTGATGCTGATCGTCACGGTGCCCTGGTTCTGGCTGGTGTCGGCGCGCAACCCCGAATTCCCGAATTTCTTCTTCATCCACGAGCACTGGCAGCGCTACACCTCGACGGTGCACTCGCGCGGCGGGCCGGTCTGGTACTTCGTGCCATTGCTGGTGGCGGGCTTCGTGCCCTGGCTGGGCCTGGCGCCGCGCATGTGGGAGGTGGTCCGCGACGATGGCGCCGCGGCGCGCGTGGCGACGGTGCGGCGCCTCCGGCCGGCGCTGTTGCTGGCTGTGTGGGCCATCGCCATCTTTGTCTTCTTCAGCCTGTCCGGCTCCAAGCTGCCCGGCTATATCGTGCCGGTCTTCCCGGCGCTTGGCATGCTGGCAGCCATGGCACTGGAGCGCATCGGCGAGCGCGGCTGGCGCCAGCAGCTCAACGCCATGCTGGTGATCATGGCGATCGGGTTGCTGGCCAGCCCGGTGGTGGCCACGCTGCATTCCAACCACACCGCGACCGCCGACTACCGCCGCTACGCGGTCTGGGTGGCCGCCGCGTTTGTGGTGATGCTGGCGGGCACGTGGCTGGCGCGCCGGCTGCTGCGCACCCACGGCCTGATGCCGAGCATCGTGGTCTACACGCTAGCGTTGTTCACGGGCTTTACCGCCGCGCTGCTCGGGCACGAATCTATCGGCGGCCCGGCCTCGGGCGCCAGCCTGGTGCCAGCCATCCGGGCGGTGCTCAAGGACGACATGCCGATCTACGGCGTGCGCACGCTGGATCACACCCTGCCGTACTATCTGCGCCACACCACGGGGATGGTGGAACACCCCGACGAGCTGGAGTTCGGCACCCAGCAGGAGCCGCAGAAATGGCTGCCCACGCTCGACAGCTTTATCGCCCGCTGGCGCGAGGGGCCACCGGCGCTGGCGATCATGTCCGCCGATACCTACCGCGAGCTGACCACGCGCCAGGTGCCCATGCACCTGGTTGCGCAAGACCAGCGGCGCATCGTGGTAGCCAATTTCCCGGTGCCGGCTTCGCCTGGCCGCTAAGCGCGGCCAAGACAGATCCAGGACGCCGCAGCATCTAGCTCCTCATGGGTGGCCGACGAAAAACGGTAACGATTGTCATTTGCTATCCGCACCCACCCCTCCCCTTGTTCCACGCGCCGTCTCACGTAAGGTGCCTCCTGTTCCTTGCCGGTGCATCCCCCGCCCGGCGCTACGATTTATCCCGGCCGGTACTGCCGGGACCGGCTACACCAGTGACTTCCCGCATCCATTCCAGGCAAGAAATCGACCTGACATATACCCTGTTTTCGAATTACTTAATCAACGATTCCAATCAAATATGACGGCACGTTCAATAGCACATTTAAGCTGTCAATTTAATAGATCGCCTTACCCCACCAAAGCATGGGACACCATTCCTTGACAGCCCCCATCGCTCTTTTTCCGGACGCATACCGATCTGATTCCGTGCACCCTCACGGCCCCTTTCTTCCATCCACCCTTAAAATTCAAACAACAATCATTATCAATACATGCAATATTTCTCGCAGCAATTTGTCAATAACTGCAGATAATTGGGGCGAGAACCTTACGTTTTCATTTCAATGCCCTCCATAATTTTCCTGATCAGGCAGAGTGCCTTTCTTTCCAGTACCGTATGATTGAGCCTCATCGGAATCGACGTGCGCGGACCACGGTGAATGAATCGGGAGTAGCCCATGCAAATGATGTCTTCCCAGTTCAGTGGCTTCCGGTACGAGGAGCCTGCAGCTCCCGTCATCTGCCTGCGCGACGTCGCCCGCCCGTGTCTTCGTAAGCGGGCCACTGGCAATGCACCCGAAACGCAGGGCCAGGCCAGCGTCGCTGCCAAGGGCTTCTCCAGATGAATTGGGGCGTGCTTGCCTACACCGTGCTGGCGTGCCTGGTGACCGGGTATGCCGCTACTGCGGCCTGGGCAGCATGGCGGCCACCGGCTGCCAGCCACGATCCGGAAAGCACCGGCCTGCGCCCGGTGAGCGTACTGAAGCCGTTGTGCGGCGCCGACCCCCGGCTCTATGACAACCTCGCCGGCCTGTGCCGGCAACAGCATCCGGCGTTCCAGCTGGTGTTCGGTGTGCGCGCGGCAGACGATGCCGCCATCGCCGTGGTGGAACGCCTGCAAGCGGAATTCCCGGATTGCGATATCGTCCTGGTGATCGATCCTCGCGTGCACGGTAGCAATCTCAAGGTCAGCAACCTGATCAACCTGCTGCCGCAGGCACGCTATACATGGCTGGTCGTGGCCGACAGTGACATCGCGGTGCAACCGGATTACCTGGCCCGCGTCACAGCGCCGCTGTCCGATGCCACGGTTGGCGTGGTGACTTGCTTGTACCGGGGCCGACCGGCGGGCGGATTGTGGTCCTTGCTCGGCGCACAATTCATCGACGACTGGTTTGCGCCATCGGTACGTGTAGCCCATGGCTTTGGCTCGAGCCGCTTCTCATTTGGCGCCACCATCGCGCTGCGGCGCGACGTGCTCGATGCCATCGGCGGTTTCTCCGCACTCTCCAACCGGCTTGCAGACGACTTCTGGCTGGGCGAACTGACCCGCCACCAAGGCTTGCGCACGGTACTGTCGGACGTCATCGTCCTTACGGATGTCACTGAAACGCAGCTGGCTGCGCTGTGGGCGCACGAGGTTCGCTGGCTGCGCACCATCCGCTCGCTCAATCCGGCAGGCTTTGCCTTCACCTTCATCACCTTTACGTGGCCCATGCTGGCACTCGCCTGCTGGCTGGCACCCACGCCCATCGTGCTTGGCGTGTCGCTGGCCGGCATAATGGCGCGCTGCATGCTGGCCGGTGGTGCCGGCGCGGCCATGCGGGCACCGCTGCGCGATACGCTGCTGCTGGCCGGATGGGCTACCGCCATGTTTGGCCAGCACGTGCGCTGGCGCGACCAGGTGCTGTCGGTACACGACCACGCCTCGTCGGCCGATGCCCGTCCGACGGCATCGCCGGTGGCACCGCCCGGCGCGGAGCCGCCGCCGGTCACCAGCACGCATGCCCAGCCTGGCATTGCAGCCGGCTTCGCCGGGCTCCCCCGATCCATGCAGACCGAGGGGACACAGATTACCGATCACGACGGCTCGTCGCCACTGCCTGCTAACGGCATGATTTCCTAGATAAACGCCATGAAAACCCTCTTCCTCCAGATGCCTTCCTTCGATGGCTTTGACGGCGGCGCTTAGGGCAACAGGGCCGTCACGGGCTTCGGTACATACGTCGCCACAAAGGTCAAACATGAAACGTGCTGCACTGCTTGCCACGCCGTTCGCCTTGTTGCTGCCCGTTGTGCTGGCATCGTCCGCAGACATGCCGCACACCGCCCACGCCAGCCATGCGGGACTCTCGCTGTTCTGCGCTGCCGCCGCGGTCTTTGGCATTGTCTATATGGCGTCGGCGGGTGTCCTCATCCGGCGGTTCCTCGCTCGCGCACCCGCAGAGCCCGATAGCTTCCCGCCGGTTACCATCATCAAGCCGCTGCGTGGCCAAGAGCGGATGCTGCTCGATAACCTGGCGAGCTTCTGCAGGCAGGACTACCCGGGCCCCGTGCAGTTCCTGTTCGGCGTGCAGGACCCAGGCGATCCCGCGCTGGAAATTCTGAAGCAGCTTCGGCTTCTGCACCCAGAAGCCCACATCACGGTGGTAAGCGATTCCCGCTTGTCCGGCCCCAACCGCAAGATGAGCAATATCCTCAATATGCTGCCGCAGGTGCAGCACGACGTGCTGGTGTTCGCAGATAGCGATGTTGGCGTCGACCCTGGCTACCTTCGCCATGTCGTCGGCGAACTGCAAAAACCGGACGTTGGGCTCGTGACCTGTCTCTACCGGGGGCGGCCTGCCCCTGGCATCTGGCCTCGGCTATCGGCGATGGCCACCAACTATCAGTTTGTTCCCGGTGTGGTGACCGGCCTCGCGCTCGGACTCGCGCGCCCCTGCTTTGGCCAGACCATCGCAACGCGCCGGGCGACCGTGGAGAGGATCGGTGGCTTCTTGCAATTCGCGCATCACCTGGCCGAAGATCACGCCATCGGCAAGGCCGTGCGGGAGGCCGGCGAGAAAGTCGCGATCCCGCCATTTTTCGTCACGCATGCTTGTGTCGAAGCCGACGCAACCGAACTGCTGGCACACGAGCTGCGCTGGAGCCGAACGATTCGGACCATCGACCCGGTTGGACATCTGGGCTCCGTGCTGACCTATCCTCTGATCTTTTCCGCGCTCGCCACTCTCGCATCCGGCGGCGCGGCCTGGTCATTGGCGCTGGTACTGACAGCGGTATTGGCAAGGCTGCTGCTCAAGTGGCAAATCGACCATGCCATGTGCCAGCCATACCGCGACGCCTGGCTGCTACCGATCTGGGACCTTTTATCATTCGGCATCTTTGCTGCCAGCTTTTTCTCCAGACGCGTGGTGTGGCGTGGACTCAGTTTCGAGGTCAGTGGCAATGGCCTGCTACACCCGATCAAGAAGGACTGATTCGCGATGCCGGTGCCCTGTCCGGAACGAACAGCTGTGTCCCGCCAGGCGGCGGCATCCGATTTCGATCCTCCTGTCGTCATTGACGCTATTCATCCTAGGAGCGGCAATCGCATCATGAAGTATCTCGGTTCCATAGCGGCCTTTGTCGGCCTGGTGGCTGCGCTCTGGCTCGTCTGGCACGAAGACCCCGGCCAGGTGTTCTCCTTGATGCGCGCCGCGGGGGGCGGACTTGTTATCGCCGGGCTTGCGCATTGGCTTCCCATGCTGTTCAACGCGTGCGACTGGCAGACACTGATTCCAGAAACGAAACGGCCCGGGATTGGCTCGATGCTGCGCCTGGTCTGGATCCGGGAGTCGGTGAACGGCTTGCTGCCTGTCGCCCGCGTAGGGGGCGAGATCGTCTCGTTCCGGCTGATGCGGCACTGGGGACTGCGCGCGTCGACGGCATCGGCCAGCCTGATCGTCGATATGCAACTGACCTTGATCAGCCAGCTGATTTTTACGATGGTGGGAATCGGCTTCCTGCTCTCGGCACACTCGGACTCGAAGGCACTCCAGCTCGCCGGCAGTCTCGCCTGGGGTGTAGTCGCGCTCTTGCCGCTGCTGGTGTTGTTCGCATTGGTGCAGCACGCTAGCCCATTCGAACGGGCCAGTCGTGCTCTCAGCCGGTTGACCAGCGGCAAATTTGCCGCGCTGACTGGCCAGTCGGCCAGGATCGATCAATCGATCAAGCTTGTCTGGCGCCGCCGGGCCGTCATCATTCGCTACCTGTTCTTCTGGCAGCCGCTGCAGTACATGGCGACTGCGCTGGAGCTATGGCTAGCACTGTATTTCCTTGGGGAACCGGTGAACATGATGGATGCCCTGGTGCTCGAAGCCCTGGTTCAGGCACTCAGCAGCGCGGCTTTTTTCGTGCCTGCGGCACTGGGAGTCCAGGAGGGTGGCTTTGTCCTGATCGGGACCGCGCTGGGTCTTGAGCCCACGACCTGCATTGCGCTGGCCGGTGCCCGTCGCATCCGGGACTTGATGATTTACCTGCCCGGGCTGCTTGCCTGGCAAATCTCGGAATCGCGCAGCCGCATCGGCCGGCTTCGCTCCTGACTCGATCTGCAGCGATGCGGAATATGCACCAACTCATGAAAAAGACGCGCCGCGCGCGCCTGAAATCCCGGCAGGGTGACCGCGAGCCACTAACTGGGCTGCCCGGAACGCGCGCCAAGTCCCACTCGTGCGCCGCCCTTTGCTTGTGTTCCGCGTTGCTCGGTTTGCTCAGCGCACCGGCCTCGGCGGTGCTACCGGATGAAATCCAGGTGTACACCGGCGATATCAACGCGCCGGGAGAGTTCGGACTCGAACTGCATCTGAACACCACGCCAAGCGGCCATTCGCGGCCATCTTATCCCGGGGAAGTCACCACGCCGCACGGCTGGCGCGCGACCGCCGAGTTCTCCTATGGCCTCGCGCCTGCCTGGGAACTTGGGCTTTACATCCCCACCATGCTGTCGCGAGACAACAGCTATTACGTGACCGGTCCAAAGCTTCGCGTGAAGTGGATGCCAATCCGCACTGTCGATGGCGCTGGATACTTCGCTGGCGCCAACGTTGAACTCGCGCGCGTCGGACAGAAATTCGAGAGCGCAACCAAGACCCTGGAGCTGCGTCCAATCATTGGTTATCAGGACAGTAATTGGCTCTTTGCCTTTAACCCCGTGCTGGGATGGGATCTTGCTGGCCCGGACAAAAGCGCTGTCCCCAGCGCAACCCCTAGCTTCAAGGTGGCCCGAACAGTATTGCCAGGGTTGCGCGCGGGCGCCGAATACTACACGGATCTGGGCCGCGTCAATCATCCAGCCACGGGGCCTGGGCAGGCGCAGATCATCTATCTTGCTTTCGATGTGAGTCGCGGCCCCCTGGTCTTCAATTTCGGCATAGGCCGCGGGCTATCCCAGGCAGCTGACCGCTGGACACTGAAATGGATCTTCGAAATACCGTTCTCCTGAGCCGCCAGCCTGGGAGAGAACCGCGCCAGGATAGGCGCCAGGAGGTTCTTGAGTCTGGCGCCTTCACGCGCAAATCGGTCATCGACCTATGACCGTCGGGTCCGATTCCTTTGCCCACCCAACAATCACAAACAAGATACGACTGAACCTGAATCCGAATCTGAATCTGAATCACTTGGATTGCAGATAGGTTGCAACGGCGTTGGCTTGATCGTTGTTCAGATTGTGTGCCACCGCACTCATGACCGGTGCATTGCCGCGCGACTTGTCCCTGAAAGCCTCGATCTGACGTAGCAGATAGGATTTATGCTGCCCGGCAAGTCGCGGGAATTGCGCAGCCCCCTGCCCCTGCGCGCCATGACAGGACGCGCAGGCTGGCACCCCGTCATCGGGAGCGCCATGCTCGAAAATGGTCTGCCCCTTGGACATCAGTGCCGTGTCTCCGGCCGCACCGGGTGCCGCCGTTTGACCTGCATAGTATTCGGCCAGCGATCGGATGGTTGCGTCGTCAAGTTGTGACGCGATACCCCACATGAATGAACGCGCCTCCGATTCGCCACGCGCATGCTCCCGGAAACCTTTGAGCTGCGTCTCCAGGTATTCAGGTGTCTGAGCGTCAAGCCGGGGGAACATTGGCGATTCGCTTCGCCCGTGAATGCCATGGCAAGTTGCGCATAGCTGGGCGGCGAGCTTGGCGCCATCCTCGCCATAAGCCCGCATGATCGCCATGCTCATGCCTGCAAAGGTAAGCAGCGCGAACAACGGTACACGGATGGTCAGCGTCATTTTCATAGTCGTACCAGGCCCGGAAAATCTCCAGCGGCAGATGTTGCCGGTGGCTCGTTCAGAACAGAAACCAGCCGAGCAGATATAGCGTGTTGTTATCGCCGGCATTCCTGCCGTTACCGTCGTAGTTGGAGCGTGCGCCATTGAATTTAAGGAACCACGTGTACTGCACCGCAAACTTGACTTGCGGGTGAGGCAGATAGTTGAGCTCGAAGATCAGCCCGCGCGAGTCGGGATATCCATTGGCGCTGCCTGTGACCGGCGCCGGAGTGTACAAGCCCGTATCCGCGTTTCCGGTGGTCGAGAAATAGGCCAGCGTGCCACCATACTTGCGCTGGTAGATATAGGACGCCTTGGCCTTGAAGGTCGTAAGGTGGTCGGTCGGGTTCGCCGGTGTGGGGCCAGCGCCTATGCCGCCGCTGGGAAAGCTCGCGCGCCAGTCCTGTTTCTCGTAGATCCAGGCTGCCTGGGCAGTAAAGGCATGGGGTAGCGTGAGGTACTGGTACTGCGCGTCCAACGCATAGTCGCTGAAGCGGTCCGTGGGCGTGCCGGGCAGGGTGTTGTCCGGATACCGGCTGGCTATCAGGCCAAAGGTGCCCGCCATGATGGAGTGCGGGCCCCACTCCCGGTTGTACGCCACGCGCCAATATGGGTTCGCGCCACTCAAGCGTGCCACGCCCCCGGGTGTGTTGCTATCTTGTCCGGTCCGGAACACCGAGAATGCCTGGTCAGCTGTCCGATAGAGGCCAAACTCGATATAGAGGCTGCGCTGCCAGAAGAGGTACGCGGACGCGCCCGCCACTTGTTGCGCCAACCCGCCATCGATGAGCGTGCTCGCCATTGGCGTTAGCGAAACACTGCTCGACGCGTAGGGATAACCGAAGGCTGGCGTGCTGTTCCACACGTCGGAGACCGTCGGGTTATTGTTGACGGTCATGCCGTAGATGAAGTCGACATCGTTATCTGTCAAGTGCCACGCGGCGCGGATGTCTGTGTTGTCGAGCGCGGCATGATGGGCGATGCCATCGTAGGTCCATTGCGCAAAGGCGCCCACATGGTCAACGATGCGGCCGGCATAAAAGAGGCTCGCCTGCTGCAGCGTAGTGTCGCCATCGCGCAGGAAGTCGTAATTGGCCCGGTCAAGGGTCCTGGTATGTGTTTTTGATACCTGCACCATTGCCGAGACCGGAATGGTGGTGTTGTTCGTCAAGGTGTAGCCAGTCAACTTGAAGAAGCGGCCGAACGGGGTCAGTTCGGGAAAATTGACATGGCAGGCCATGCAGGCCATGCCCGTCTGGCGGGCAAAGGCGGGAACCGCCTCCGCCTGCCTCGGCAGCAGAGCGACCACGCAGGCAAGCGTCAATAGCGCCTCTACCGCGTACCTTGTGTGAGCTCTCATCATGTCCCCCCGCCTTCCCCTCGGATTCCGCTCTTAGGCTGGCACTTTTTCCCAGCCTAGAAAATCAAGTAACCTTTGAACAGGAACTTCGACGCAAAAGCTTGCGCTGCGTCAAGTTGAGCGGATGCGGGCGGCCAGCCGCTCGGCGTTCCCCTTTGCCGCCGTCCAGGCGATTCTGCCAACCCCCTTGATGAGGAAATATGCCCAGGCGACATAAGGAACAGCATCGTGTTGAGGCCATTGGGTGGCTGCGTGCCGCGGTGCTCGGCGCCAATGACGGCATCGTATCGACCGCAAGTCTCGTTATCGGCGTGGCATCGGCACACACCGCTCACGAGAATATCGTGCTCACGGCCGTAGCAGGTCTGGTCGCAGGGGCCATGTCGATGGCAACAGGGGAATACGTATCAGTTTCATCTCAGGCGGATACCGAAGCGGCGGCCTTATCCGAGGAGCAGGCTGAACTCGACGCCGATTTTCCACGCGAGCAGCAAGAACTGACCGCAATCTATATGCATCGTGGCCTGGATCTTTCGCTTGCCAAGCAGGTTGCCGAAAAGCTGATGGCGCACGACGCGCTTGGCACGCATGCACGCGATGAACTGGGGCTTTCGATTGCGACCTCTGCCCGGCCTTTGCAAGCCGCGCTGGCTTCCGCCTGCAGTTTCTCGGTCGGCGCTGCCCTGCCGGCTACCGTCGCAGCGCTTGCCCCCGAATCAGCAGTGATCCCGTGCATAGTCATCTCGGCGTTGATATCGCTGGCTGCCCTGGGCGGCCTGGCCGCAAAAACCGGCGGTGCCAAAGTCGGCCCGGGTGTTATCCGCGTGGTCTCCTGGAGTGCCTTGGCCATGGCTGTGTCATCAGGCATCGGCCTGTTGTTTGGCAACATAGGCTGAGACGCCATAGCCCGCTGGCGCGCAGCTCGAGGCGCCGCTTGAAAGGCTCCCGCTCAAGCTCGCGCAAGCCGACTGCGCAGCGTCGTGACGATGTGGGTCGACGAACGCGTACTCAAAGCGGCTACCACCGGGCCTCGCGCGTCGATCACCGCATGTACCGACTCGAGACGTTTACCGTCGATCGCCTCCGGGCTCGCCACTTCAGTTCCCAGGCAACCGAAGGCCGGTCCGTGCGGGAGTGCTCAACCGCGCGTCCGCCGCCTGTCCGCCGTGCGTCCGCATCACTTGGTGCTTACTACTGTTCGCACACCGGGCGCCGCAATGAGGAATGTACATTGCACAGTTTCGTTCTTTACACTAGGCTCAATCGAATTGAGGAGCTTACACTCTTCGCTTGGAAGCGAGATCGATCAGCGTGCACTCAACCCGATGGATGCCTCGCTTTATCCTTGCCCTGAGTTACGTGATGGCTTCGCTCTCAGGTTTCTATGCATCGCAAAGCGAGGCACAGGACACCGTGGATGCCGATCAGGTCAAACGAGGCCAATACCTGGCAACGGCAGGCGACTGTGTGGCCTGCCACAGTGCCCCTACCGGGAAGCCCTATGCAGGTGGGCTGTCGCTTCCAACGCCCCTGGGTGCCATAGTTTCGACGAATATCACTCCATCGAAAACCCACGGCATCGGCAACTATACGCTTGCACAGTTTACCGACGCGTTGCGCAAAGGCGTGCGTGCAGACGGGCAACGTCTGTATCCGGCCATGCCATACACGTCCTATGCGCTGGTGACCGATGAAGATGCGGCAGCGCTCTATGCCTATTTCATGCATGGCGTAGCGCCTGTAGATGCCGCGCCCAACGCCACTGCCCTGCCCTTCCCCTTCAATATCCGTATGTCGATGGCGGCCTGGAATCTGCTATTCCTCGACGACAAGCCATTCCGCACCGACCCGGGCAAGAGCGCTGAGTGGAACCGCGGCGCCTACCTGAGCCGCGGGCTGGCGCACTGCAGCGCCTGCCATACCCCACGTAATGTCATGATGGCCGAAGATAGCGCTCGTGAGTTCGGTGGCGGGGATGTGGGGACGTGGTATGCGCCGAATATCACTTCGGATGCGATCAGCGGCATCGGGAGTTGGAACGAGCAGGAGATTGCCGGCTATCTGCGCACCGGTGATGCCGTGAATAAATCACAGGCCGCCGGGCCAATGGCCGAAGCCATTGATCACAGCCTGAGACATCTGAACGACGCCGACCTGCATGCTATTGCGATCTATCTGAAGAGCGTGCCCCCGATTCACGATGTCGCGGATACCCGTGCAGCCTCTGCATGGGGTGCCAAGGCGGACGATCTGATCAGTATTCGCGGGGTTGCCTTGCCCACTGACCTGAACCGGATGAGCGGCCCCCAACTCTATGATGCCCATTGCGCGACTTGCCACCAGGCACACGCGGAGGGAAGTTTTGACGGAGGGTTGCCCTCGTTGTTTCACAATGCGGCGCTTGGCAGGTCCAAGGCCAACAACCTGGTCATGGTGATACTGGACGGCGTTCAGCGCCAGGTCGATCCGCCTGAACTGCGGATGCCCGGATTCGCCCATTCACTCACCGACCAGCAGATCGCGACGCTGGCGTCCTACCTGACGCAACGCTACGGTAATCCCAAGGTGATCGTCACGGCCGATGAAGTCAAATCGCTGCGGCAGGGCGGAGCGCCGTCGAATCTTGTCGCCCTCGCCCGTGCCGGCATGGCGGTAGGTCTGCTTGTGGTCATTGGCCTGGTATTTTTCGTCGTCCGACGCAAGCGCAGAAGGTCAACCTAAGCGGATGCAGGGCCGGCATGACGGCTGTGGGGCGAACCGTCAACCTGAAACTGGCATATTTGCGGAGCCACCTGGAGAGATGATGAAGCCATCCCATTTTCTCAAGGCTACAGCTATCCCGTTGCTCTGGCTTGCTGGCGCGTCGGCCAGCGCGCAAAGCAGCGTCACGCTGTACGGCATCGTGGACGATGCGCTTGTCTATGCGAACAATCAGCAAGGCCACTCCAATTTCTATACCCGAAGCGGCAATGTCTCGGCTTCGCGTTTCGGCCTGCGCGGTAGCGAACCCCTCGGCGGGACAACCTCAGCCATCTTCGATCTGCAGGAGGGTTTTGATATCGACTCGGGCAAGGAATCCAGTTCCGGCCTGATATTTAACCGGCAGGCCTTTGTCGGCCTGCAGGACACACGTGCCGGGACGCTGACATTAGGTCGCCAGTACTCAGCCTATTACCAAATACTCGGCGGGATCGGGCCCGTTGGGTATCTGACCGGCGCGACGGGCGCACACCCTGGCGATCTCGACGCCCTGGATACCACGGTCCGCCTCAACAATTCTGTCCAGTACGTCACCCCGCTACTTTCCGGCTTTAGCGCGGCCGTGCAATACGCCTTTGGGGAGATACCTGGAACCTTGCAGCGCGGCAGTTCCTTCAGCTCGGGCATCAAATACGCAAATGGGCCGTTTACCATCGGTGCAGCCTATCTGCGTTTGTACAACACCGGAAACGTGCGGGCGCTCGATCCCAATGCGAGTGGCAGCTATGGTTCCTCATCGGTCACTACCGGCTTTGTGTCCGCGCATGATGTCCAGCACGTTGGCGCGGCGGCTACGTACAAGCTGGGGCTGGCGCTCCTTGGACTTAATTACACCAACGTGCGGTTCAAGCCAGGCAATAGTTCGCTATTTACCGACACCGCTGTATTCAACACTTACGGCGCCATCGCCCACTTCGATATCGCCCCGCAGTTCGACGCCGCCGTCGGCTATAGCTACACGCGCGCCAGTACCTCAAACGGCATTTCCGATAGCGCCCGCTATCACCAAGTGTCGCTCAAGGAGTCCTATCACTTCTCGAAGCGCACTGCGCTATACGCGCTGCAGGCCTACCAGCACGCAAGCGGGCAGACGCTCGGTGCTGCCGGCGGTGCGCAAATCGTCAATGCGACGGCGACCGTGGGCGATTCGCAAAATAGTACGCCGGCTTCTGGCAGCAATCAGTTTGTTGGCATGTTTGGCATCGTGCATAATTTTTGAGCAAACCGGGCGTCAACCGCTTCCGCAGGAGGCGACGGCATTTCTTTCCTGGACGGGTATCGCTATGGAATCTCGCGAACAAATAACGACCAAGGACGCTGAGCCAAATCGCGCCCGCCGGGCGTTGCTGGCCGGCTTGCTCTCCACCTATACAGCCTCGCTGATTCCCTGGGCGCTGGCCCAGCCCGTAGCCAATGGCGATCAGGGTGCGTTTCTCGCGCTCTCCGCCATCATAGCGGGGCGACAGACACTTGACGGCGCACTGGCAAAGCGCCTGTATCAGGCGCTGACCGACGACGATGCCAAATTCCCCGCGGAGGCCCGCCAGTTGCTGGCCCTCATCGACGAGCGCAAGATCGACCCACTTCAATTACAGCAGGTGCTCGACAGTGAGCAGTCGCCGCTGGCCACCTTACCGCGCAAGATTGCGACGGCGTGGTTCATGGGCATGGTTGGCAGTGGCGACAACGTGCGGACTATCGCCTATGAAAACGCACTCAATGCCGTCATCGTCTCGGATGTCTTGAAACCCCCGACCTACTGTTTTGGCGTCTATGGCAGCTGGGCAGCGAAGCCGAACGCAGGAGCGAAGAATGGCTGACCAGTCATCTGCTGATTTTGTCGTCATTGGATCGGGAATCATCGGTTCGCTGACCGCGCGAAAACTGGTCAAGAGTGGCGCCTCCGTACTGATCCTGGAGGCGGGGCCGCGTATCACTCGCGCCGAAATCGTTGCACGATTCCGGAACTCCACGCGCAGGAGCGACTGGCTGTCGCCCTATCCGCCCGCCCCATGGGCACCACACCCGATCTACCAGCCTAAGGACAATGGGCATCTGATTCAAGCCGGACCCTACCCATATCCCGCTGAATACATGCGGATCTACGGTGGCAGCACCTGGCACTGGGCGGCACAAGCCTGGCGCAACGTACCGAACGACTTCCGGATACAGAGTTTGTATGGCGTCGGAGTCGACTGGCCTATCACCTATGAAGAGCTCGAGCCGTTCTACCAGGAAGCGGAAGAAATCATGGGCGTGTCGGGAGCGCCCAATACCGGCTCGCCACGCACCAAACCGTTTCCGATGGAGCCAGTAGCGGAAGCATGGGCCATGCGCCGGATTCGGGAGCGGCTCGCCCCCGCCTATGAAGTGGTCAGCAACACCACAGCGCGCAACAGCCGAACCTACGACGGCAGACCGCCGTGTTGCGGCAATAACAGTTGCCAGCCGATCTGCCCGATCGACGCGCAATACAATGGCGGCGTCGCCGCAGCCTCGGCGGAGGCTGCTGGCGTCACCATCCTGACAAGTGCAAACGTCTACAAGCTGGAGCACGACGACAAAGGGCGAATCACCGCAGCCCTGTACTATGATCCGGACAAGCGATCTCATCGTGTCACCGGCAAGATCTTTGTCGTCGCGGCCAACGGGATCGAAAGCCCAAGGCTGCTCTTGCTCTCGGCGAGCGACAAGTTCCCCAAGGGCCTGGCGAACAGCAGCGACATGGTCGGCAGGAACCTGATGGATCACCCGAGCACCTCGCTCACATTCGACGCCGATGAAGACCTGTGGCTGGGACGGGGACCACAGAGCCCCACCTCCATCAACACCCTGCGCGATGGCGCCTTCCGTTCCGAGCACGCCCCATACCGGCTGGACTTCACGAATATCTCCCGCGTCGATGGCACCACGAGAGCATTGATCAGCGCGGGAGTCTATGGCGTGGAATTCGAACAGCGTTTGCGCTACAGCGCGGCACGGGAGATGAGCCTGAAGAACGTCCTGGAAGTGCTTCCGCACCCGGAAAATCGGATTACCCTGAGCGACCAGAAAGATGCCATGGGTATCCCGAAACCCCAGGCTCACTATTCCATCGACGACTACACACGCCGGGGAGCCGAACGTTCAAAAGATGATTTCAAGCGGGTTGCAGAACTGATGGGGGGCACAAATCTGCGCCAAAGCAAGGACGGTGATTTCGCCAATAACCAGCACATCTGCGGCACGCTGAGCATGGGTAACGACCCCGCAAAGTTCGTTTGCGACCAATGGGGGCGCACGTACGACCATGAAAACCTGTTCCTCGCGAGCACCGGGGTGTTACCGACCGCAGGTACCTGTAACTCGACGGAGAACGGCCTCGCCGTGGCCTTGCGGACAGCCCAACACATTCTGTCGGAACAGGCAGGCCGGCCAACACCAAATGGAGATCAATCAAAGCCCTCTGGGTGAAGTGACTGTTGCACACGGCAGTGAGCCGCACCCTGGTCATGGCGTACCCTTTCGGCACCAACGTGCGCTTCTTCTGTGAATTGATTCAAAAATCACTCACGCTGATTCTCCTACCGCCATGACGCGTAGCAAGCCGCTGCTGAGCATGCATCCGGAACTCTCCTCTGTGCGTGTCTATCTGATCGGGCTGGCGCTCGGCTGCGCGACCGGCGTCGACTTTTGGGCGTCGGCGATGATGGGGGTCGCGGGCACCCACATTCGCGGTGGGGTACATGCCTCGCCAGAAGATTTCCTCTGGAGCATGACTTCCTATGCCGCGGCTGCGGTAGTCGCCAACCTGATGCTGCGCCGCCTGGCCCGCGACATTAGTTATCGTGGTTTCACACTTGCGGGCCTGGCAATAGCCGGCTTCGGCGCGGTGTTGTGCGCACTCTCTCGAAACTCGCTGGAATTGAGCCTTGCGCGTGCCGTCCAGGGGTTCGGGGCGGGGGGCCTGTTTGCCGCTTCGCGCATCATCATTCAGATCGCTGCGGCGCGCGAGGAGCGGCGCCCGCTCTTTATCGGCTTCAGTATTGGCTCCATGGGCCTGGTCGCCCTGGCTCCATGGATTACGGCAAAACTCGTAGAAAGTGCGGACTGGCAGATGGTCTTTGTTCTGCAGGGGGGGATCGCGTTGCTGACGCTGATCTTTGTGCTGGCGACCTATCCGAAGCGGCTTACCGCCACACGTGCGCCATGGGAGGTCGATGTCCAGGACATGGACTGGGTGACGGTCGTCCTGCTCGGCGCCGGTGCGCTAGTTCTGCTGCACGGACTGGGCGACCTGCGCTTCTATGAACTGACCAGCTCGCCCTCGGTTGTCCTGACCCCGATTGTCGGCCTGATCTTCTTCGCAGTTGCCTTCGCTCACTTGCACGGGCATCCCGACCCCTGGCTTGACCCCAAGCTGCTGCTAGGTCGCCGCTTTCTGGTCGGGCTGACCTTTTACGCGATTTATTACTTCCTGAACGGGCTGTGGACCTATGTGGTGTCCACAATGCTACAGGGCGGGCTAGGTTTCACATTCCAGACCACCGGCACGGTACTGACAACAACTGGCCTGATCGGCTTTGCCGCAGCCATGGCCTTCACTTTCGGCAGCACGCTACTGGTCGGGACAAGGCGCTATATCGCGATTGGCTATCTGTTGTTCGCGGGTTCCGCCTGGCTGCTCTCTCAGCGCATGATGCCTGGCGCATCCATTGCGGTGCTTCTGCCCGCGCTCGCCATGCAGAGCCTAACGGTTCCGTTCATCCTGATGCTGGTAGCAGGCCTGACGTGGGCGGACTTTAACGTGGACGATTTCGCCCATGGCTACCAGTTCAAGAACATCGTGCGACAGATCGCCTCAGCAGGAGGAACAGGACTTGCAAGCCTCTGGCTGCAATTTGGCGAGGTCCTGGCCCGCACGCAACTGATTGCCAAGGTGACGCCGTTTGACTTCCCACAGGGGATCGACCAGACCGAGCTTGCACGGTTGTCGCAACTGATCGACCAGCAGGCGACGCTAGTTTCCACCAGCAATCTGTTTGCGCTGCTGGCATTCACCTGCGTTGTCATTGCCGCAATAGCCGTTGTCCAGCATGCGCTGCGATGAAGTGATCACATGCCCCTGCTAGCCGCTAGCGCGATGGCATGAGGCATCCTACATATTCACGATCTGGAGGTTGCCATGAATCCGCTCATCCAAGCCCTGACTACCTGCGGCGCAGAGCTGCTGGCGGAACTCGAAACGATCTACGAGGATATCCACCAGCACCCAGAACTGTCGATGCAAGAGGTTCGCACCGCCAAGCTCGCGGCCGATTACATCGAAACGCTGGGCTACGAGGTGACGCGCGCGGTGGGCGTCACAGGCGTCGTTGGCGTGTTGCGCAATGGCGAAGGCCCTACCGTGATGCTGCGTGCCGACATGGATGCACTACCCATGGCGGAGAATACCGGCTTGCCCTATGCCAGTACCGTCAAGGCAAAAGATGAAGATGGTGTGGAGGTAGGCGTGGCCCACTCCTGCGGGCACGACCTGCACGTGACCTGGCTGATGGGGGTGTCGCGCATTTTTGCAGAACATCGCGACGCCTGGAAAGGCACTGTCATGCTCGTGTTCCAGCCCGGCGAGGAAGTGGGCCGGGGTGCAGCGAGCATGGTTCAGGATTGGGGGGAGGGGCGCTTCCCCAAGCCTGACATTATCTTGGGGCAGCACGTGATGGTAGGACTGAGTGGAACGGTCTGCTACCGCCCAGGTGTCATCCTGTCAGCCGGTGACAGCTTGAAGATCAAACTATTCGGTCGCGGGTCACATGGCTCACAACCGCAGACCGCCATCGATCCGGTGATCATGGCTGCCGCCACCACATTGCGCCTGCAAACCATCGTTTCGCGTGAAATCTCGCCACTGGACAATGCAGTGTTGACCATTGGCTCGCTGCAGGCCGGCACCAAGGAGAACATCATTCCCGACGATGCCACGATCAAGCTCAATATGCGCACCTTCGACGAAGATGTGCGCGAGTACATGCTGTCATCCGTCAAGCGAATTTGCTGCGCCGAGTGCGATGCCTCCAATGCCGAGCGGCCGCCCGAGTTCACCACGCTCAGCAGTTACCCGCTAACCGAAAACGACGATGCATCGACCCAGAAGATCGCGGCAGCCTTCAAAGCACAGTTTGGCGACAAGGCCTTCGAGACTTCTCCGGCGTCGGCAAGCGAGGACTTCAGCATCTTCGGGCGTACGTGGAATGTGCCATACGTTTTCTGGTTCGTCGGCGGCACCGACCCCAGTGTGTATGCACAGGCCAAGAAGGAAAAGCAAATCAATAAGATACCTAGCAATCATTCGCCCAAGTTTGCACCGATCATCCACCCGACTCTGGAAACGGGGCTGCAGGCCATGTTGACAGCTGCGTCTGCCTGGCTTTGCGGTCATCAAGCGCCATGATGGAACACAGTCTCTTTGTCGTGGTCGACCTGTTTGGTACCTTCGCCTTTGCAGTCAGCGGTGCTCTTGCCGCTGAACAGAAGCGCCTCGATCTGTTCGGTGTCGTCGCGATCAGCTACATGACAGCCTGTGGCGGAGGAATCGTTCGGGATCTCTGCCTGGGCTCGTTACCGCCGGTGGGCATTTCAGATTGGCGGTATCTCGCGACCTCGGTGTTTGCCTCGGCAATGGCAATCTGGGCGCGTCCAATCGTTGACTACCTCAAGCATCCTGTCGTTTTTTTTGACTCGCTTGGACTGGGTTTCTTTGCGGTCGTTGGCGCACACAAGGCGCTGCTGCTTGGCCACAACATCGAGGTGGCCATCGTGCTCGGCATGGTGACCGCTGTCGGCGGCGGCATGGCGAGAGATGTGGTGCTCAATCGCGTGCCGATCATCCTGCAGAAAGAAATCTATGCACTCGCCGCACTGGTCGGCGCAGCCATACAAGTTCTTGGACAATTCATGGAATGGAGGGTGGCAGTTACGCCTTGGTTTGCGGCGTCGATCTGCTTCGCAATCCGCCTACTTGCCCTGCGCTATTCCTGGAGCCTTCCAGTTTTTCATAAGACGGACGCCGCGTAGTCAGCGAGAGCGTCCGACGCCAACCGTGTAGACGCAAGCGCCGCACTTGACCGACCATTCGCGTGATGGGCGTGTGACTGGATCGCGCTCGCGACAGGTGATGTGGACGGACACGATCCTCGCCCTCCCCCCTCCGATCACCGCGTGTTCGCTGGGCACTGACAAACGAGGAGTCTGTCTTGCGTAGATCTGCGGGAACGTGCGCAAGGGATGGTTTGACAAGGAGGCCGTGCTTCCGACGATTCGCGAGCAAATTGCCGATCGCGCATGCACGACTTGAGTACTGAATTTCCTTGGCACGCTCCGATACGTCAAGAAATGACGACAGTATCGTCATCCCTGGGCAACGTGACTGCGCGAAAAAAGGCCGGCAAATCTGCCGGCCAAGCGTCCTTGCACCCAGTGAACAAAGGCAAGGTCGATATGACTTGTCTCCAGCGCACCCCGACAGCACGCTGGCTGATATCGCGAGCGGTATTAGAAGCGGTGACGCACACCAACCATGGCGCCGGTCTGGTTCTGGCCGGGCAGGGTGTTCATTGCGTTGGTCACGCCGTAGGTTGCCTGCCCCTTGTTCTTCACGTAGCCGAGCAGCACGTAGGCATCGGTGCGCTTGGACAGGGCATAGTCGGCATTCAAGACGTACATCCACGAACTGTTGCTGTCCTTGCGGGCGTCGGTGTAGTAAGCCGCGCCGGTCAGGCTGAAGGCAGGGGTGAACTTATACAGCGCGCCCAGCCAGTACAGGTTGTCCTGGCGGACTACGGTCGCACTGGTGACCTCATCGCGCATCCAGCGATAGCCGGCGAACACCTTGGCATCGCCGAACGCATACGCGCCACCGATTGCGGCGCGCTTGGCCGCAGCGCCGGACGTGGCAATGGTGCTGCCCTGGTACTGGTCATAGGCGACACCCACCGAGACCGGGCCGTTCGCGTACGCCAAGCCGCCGCCGAAGTTCTTGCCAACCCGGAAGCTACCCGGCACTTCCCCACCGTTGGTGATGTTGCTATCGCGGCCGAAGCTGTAGAAACCGGTGGCGGTCAGGCCGCCGAACTTGCCGGTGTACTTGACGGCGTTGTCGGCGCGGCCGTTGAAGCCCTGGGTATCGACCGAGTTGAGCGAGTAGCTGCTGCCGACCGCCATCGGGTCGTAGGCGCCGAACAGGTCATACAGGGCGTTTTGCTGGCGGCCCAGCGTGACTGCGCCGAAGTTGCTCTGCAGGCCAACATAGGCCTGACGGCCGAACAAGCGGTTGCCTTGGGCGGACTTTCCCGTGTCGAGGTCAAAACCGCTTTCCAGCACGAAGATGCCCTTCAGGTTATTGCCCAGGTCCTCCACACCGCGAATGCCCCAGCGCGAACCGGAGAGGCCACCGGACGTCAAGCCTGTGACCGAGCCGCCACCGTTAGGGCCTTGCACGTGACTCTGGAAGCTAACGCCAGCATCGGCAATGCCGTAAAGCGTCACGCCAGACGATTGCGCTGAAGCAGCGGTGGACACGGCGCACGCAGCAGCTGCTGCCAAAACGAAGAGAGGTTTTTTCATGATCATTTTCGGTTTCTGATTGATCCGGCAGGGTCACGCTACCGGGGAAGCCTGCCTTGGCAAGAAAGCGAGACAGCCAAGGCCAACTCCATGCGAGTGACGCATCGTAAGGCACTTATGTGACAGCAATAAGTAAATAGTTATCCAATCGGAACATCTATTGTTCCGGATACGGGAATAACTGTTCAAGCAGGCAGCCAAGTGAAGCGTCGCCCTGAGGGCGTGCGTAGCGCTGAGCGGGGGACGAGACTCACGCGGTTGAGTCGCAGTAAGGCAGTGAGTTTGGCAATAGCCCCGAAGGACCTGCCAGGCTATGCCGCCAGGCCATGGAATTGCCGCACCGCGGCGGTAGTGCTCCCTCCGGGCCGGTGGATTTGCCCCTTGGCAAAACAGCGATCCACGCAGCGATCGCTGCGCGGCCAGAGCACCACCACGGTGAACTGCGCGGGCCTCAGGCCTGCGGCCCGCCCTGCCGCTTCAGCGCCATCGCCAGCACACGCGCCACGTGCATGGCCTCGGTGTCGGCGCCGTCCAGGATCTGGTGGCGGCAGCTGGTACCGTCGGCCACCACGATGGCATTGGCGGCGCGCTTGCGCACCGCTGGCAGCAGCGACAGCTCGGCCATGGCCTTGGACGCCTCGTAGTGCTCGGCCTCGTAGCCAAAGCTGCCCGCCATGCCGCAGCAGGACGATTCCACCGGGGAGACCTTCAGGCCGGGGATCCAGCCCAGCACGGTCTGCACCGGGGTGAAGGCGTCGAATGCCTTCTGGTGGCAGTGGCCGTGCACCACGGCCTCGCTCGTGTGCAGCGCATCAAGATCGAGCGAGAGGCGGCCGGCTGCCTTCTCGCGCACCAGGAACTCCTCGAACAGGAAGGCCTGTGCGGCCAGCTTCCTGGCCTCGTCGCCGTAGCCGTAGCTAAGGAACTCATCGCGCAAGGACAGCAGGCACGAAGGCTCCAGGCCGACGATGGGGATGTCGCGATCGACATAGGGCTTGACCGCATCCAGCAGGCGCCGCGCCTCCTCCCTGGCCTGGCCCACCAGCCCCGCCGCAAGGAAGGTGCGGCCGCAGCACAAGGGGCGCTCGCCTTCGCGGCGGTTGAAATGCACCGTGTAGCCCGCCGCCTCCAGCACCTGCTGCGCCGCCAGCGCGTTCTCCGGCTCCATGTAGTTGCTGAAGGTGTCGACGAAGAGCATGACTTCGCGGCCCGCCCCGCCTTGGCGCGTTGCCTTGGCTTTTGACAGGAACGCGGCCTTGAAGCGCGGCAGCGAGCGTTGCGGCGCGAATCCCATGGCCCGCTTCACCACGCCGGAGATGCCGGGAATGCCATCGGCCAGCGCTAGCAGCGCGGCAAGGCGGCTCGCCACGGGCGCATAGCGCGGCATGAACGCCACCATGCGCTCGCGCACGGTGATGCCGTGCCGCTGGGCCCAGGCATGGCGCGCTTCGATCTTGAACCTGGCCATGTCCACGCCGGTCGGGCAATCGCGCTTGCAGCCTTTGCAGGAGACGCACAGGTCGAGCGCTTCCTTGACTTCACGGCTGGCAAGGCCGTCATCGCCCAGCTGGCCCGACACTGCCAGCCGCAGCGTATTGGCACGGCCGCGCGTGACGTGCTGCTCGTCCTTGGTCACGCGATAGCTCGGGCACATGGTGCCCGCATCGAACTTGCGGCAGTGGCCGTTGTTGTTGCACATCTCCACCGCCGCAGCCAGGCCGCCGGCGCGGTCGGTGCCCGTGCCGGGCGCCGTTTCCTCGCCGGTCAACGGGTTGCGGCTGACGTTCCATGCGGACCAGTCGAGCGCCGGCGTGAGTGGCAAGGCGGCATAGCCCGGCGCAAAGCGGAAGTTCTCGCGCGCGTCCATCCTGGGCGGGCGTACGATCTTGTCCGGGTTGAAGCGGTTGTGCGGATCGAACAGCGCCTTGATCTCGCCGAAGGCGGCGTTGATGCGCGGGCCATACTGCCAGGCCACCCATTCGCCCCGGCACAGGCCATCGCCGTGTTCTCCGGAGTACGCGCCCTTGTACTCGCGCACCAGCTCTGCCGCTTCCTCGGCGATTTCGCGCATGCGCACTGCGCCGTCGCGCCGCATGTCCAGGATCGGGCGCACATGCAGCGTGCCCACGCTGGCATGGGCATACCAGGTGCCTTCGGTCTCGTGCTTGTGGAACACGGCGGTAAGCCGGCGGGTGTACTCGGCCAGGTGCTCCAGCGGCACGGCGCAATCCTCGATAAAGGAAACCGGCTTGCCATCGCCCTTCATGCTCATCATGATATTGAGCCCGGCCTTGCGCACATCCCACAACGCCTTCTGCGACCTGGCGTCGGCCATCTTGACCACCGAGCCGGGCAGCCCCAGGTCGCTCATCAGCGCTGCCAGGTCGTCGAGCTGCGCCAGCAGCGCGCTGTGTTCCTCCCCGGCGAACTCGACCAGCAAGATGGCCTGCGGCTCGCCGGACAAGGCGCTCTCGATGACGGGGCGGAACGCCGGGTTCTCCATCGACAGGTCGATCATGGTGCGATCCACCAGTTCCACCGCAACCGGCTTGAGCCTGACGATATGCTGCGTCATGTCCATGGCCTGGTAGAACGTGGGGAAATTCACCACGCCCAGCACCTTGTGCCGCGGCAGCGCAGACAGCTTCAGCGTGACCTGCCGGCTATAAGCCAGCGTGCCCTCCGAACCCACGAGGATATGCGAGAGATTGGCGTGGCCGTCGTCGGTATAGGCACGCGGATTCTGGCATGCGAACAGGTCGATGTTGTAGCCGGCCACACGGCGCAGCACCTTGGGCATGCGCTCGGCAATCTCGTCGCGCTCGCGCGTGGCGATGCGTCGCAAGCCCTTCAGGATGCCCGCTGCGCGCGGATCGGAAACGGGAGCCTTCAGCGAGCCGAAATGGCATTGGCTGCCATCTGCCAGCACGGCATCGATGCCCAGCACGTTGTGCACCATGTTGCCGTACTCGATGGAGCGCGAGCCGCAAGAGTTGTTGCCGGCCATGCCGCCGATGGTGCATTGCGCCCCCGTCGATACATCCACCGGGAACCACAGGCCGTGCGGTTTCAGCCAGGCGTTGAGGTGGTCCAGCACAATGCCGGGCTCAACCGTGATGGTGGCGGCCACGGGATCGAAATCCACCACGTTGTTCAGCCACTTGCTGTTGTCGATCACCAGCGCCTCGCCAACCGTCTGTCCGCACTGGCTGGTGCCGGCGCCGCGCGCCAGTACCGGGGCTTTTTCGTCGCGGGCGATCTCCAGCGCCAGCAACAGGTCCGCCTGGTCCCGCGGCACCACCACGCCGATGGGCGTGATCTGGTAGATCGAGGCATCGGTGGCGTAGCGGCCCCGGTTGGCGCGGTCGAAGAACACGTCGCCGCGCAGTTCCTTGCGCAAACGGGCCGAGAGCGGCGACAGCGCCGGGCCGGCGCGGCCCGGCGACGGCACAAGATGGATCGGCTTGACGAGCATCGGGGAGGAGGATGGGTTCATGGCTTTCTACCAGGGCTTGTGTGGAGGGGTGCCGTACCGGCGCGCCGTGTCATGCGAGGATCAGTTCAACTGGCGGCAGGCCCGCGATCCGGCCCAGCGCCACGCCGGCCCGGGCGGGAAAATGCATGCCCGTGTACGACCCGGCGAGGGATAGAGATGGGCATAGGGCTGGCGCATGGTTTGCGGGTCGGTTGGCATGTCTGCGTGGCTCAGGCGCGCAACGGCTTCGAGGCATCCGCGGGCTCGGCTTCGAACTTGCTCTCTGGCTGCATGCGCAAGGCCAGGATCACGCCAATACCCATCAGCACCATGCTGCCGATAAAGGGCAGCTCCCAGCTGCCGAAGCGATCGATCAGGTAGCCCGAGAGCACTGGCGAGATGATCGCGGCCAGCGCCGAGCCGGAATTCATCATCCCGCTCGCGGTGCCGGAATGCTCCGGCGCGATGTCCATGGGAATCGCCCACATCGGCCCGATTGTCATCTCGGCAAAGAAAAAGCCGCCGGCCAGGCAAGCCATCGAGACATAGAGGTTGTGCGTAAACAGCAGGGGGAGCAGCGACAACATGGTCAGCAGCATGCAGACCGCCACCATCCCGCTGCGCGCGCGCTTCAGGCTGCCGGTGCGGTCGTAGAGCTTGTCGGTGACGATGCCGCCCAGGGTGTCGCCGATCACACCGGCAAAGAATACGGCGGAGGCAAAGATGGCGGACTTCTTCAGGTCCAGGTCGTAGCTATGCAGGAAGTACTGCGGAATCCAGCTCAGGAACAACCACAGGGTCCAGCCGTAGCAGAAGTAGACGATGGTCACGGGGGCCATGCGCTTGAACAGGCGGCGCCAGGGCACGTTGGCAGCCTTTTTCCTGGGGGCGGGCAGCGTCTCGAGTTCTGCCGGGGTCATGCGGGGATGGTCCTTCGGATGCTCGGTGAAGGTCACCGCCCACAGCGCCACCCAGACCAGGCTGATCGCGCCGCAGATGTAAAACGACTCGCGCCAGCCGTAGACCGCCATGATGGCGACGACCGCGGCCGGGGCCACGGCGTTGCCGACCCGGGCGCAGGCATGGGTGATGCCCTGCGCGAAGCCACGCTTTTCCTTGGGCACCCAGCGTGCCATGGCGGCGGTGGCAGCCGGAAAGGTAGCGCCCTCGCCCAGGCCCAGCAGCAAGCGCGCGGCGAGCAGGGAAACCAGACCGCCGGCAAAGCCCGTGAGCAACGTGGCGACGGCCCACAGCACGCCGCAGACCATCAGGGTGCGCTTGGCGCCGAACCGGTCGCTCACCCAGCCGCCGATGATCTGGAACACCAGGTAGGGATAGGCAAAGGCCGAGAACACCAGGCCGATCTCGGTCTTGCTGAGGTTGAACTCCTGGCCAAAGCCGGCCGCGGCCGTGCTCACATTGACGCGGTCCAGGTAGGTGATGAAATACATGATGCATAGCATCCCCAGCACGACGCTGGTTGCACGCAGGCGCTTCATGGTTTGTCTCCGTTGTGTTGTTCCTGCCCGCCCGGCGGGACGCCGGGCCAGGGCAAATTCATCGCGGCCGGCTCTATGGCCGGTTCCCGCTACTGCGCACAGGCGTTGGCATGGCTGCCGAACGGCAAAAATGGGCAACACCTGTTCCTGGCCTCACCCCAGGGGTGAAGCCATGCCTGCTTGCACTCGCTCGCTTGTTATTGCGTTGCGCGGTTCAGGAAGGCCGCCCGGCCCTCCCTTGCTGGCTTATGCCGCGGCCTTCAGCACCGGGCTATCCGCATGCGATGCCAGGTACTCCATCGCCGCCACGACGCCGCTGGCCGCCACCGGCACGCCGGCGAGCTTCAGCCCCATTTCGCAGCCGGACAGCGTGGCCATCAGCGTGAGGTCGTTGCAGTCGCCGAGATGACCGATGCGGAACATCTTGCCGCGTATCTTGCCCAGCGCCTGTCCCAGCGACATGTCGAAGCGTTCATAGATGCGCTTGCGCACGTCGTCGGCATCCACGCCGTCGGGCATCATCACGCCCGTCAGCACGGGGCTGTACACGGAGGCATCCGCGCACTGGATCTCCAGGCCCCAGGCCCGCACCGCACGGCGCGTGGCTTCGGCCAGCCGCTGGTGCCGCGCGAAGACGTTGTCCAGGCCCTCCTCCAGGATCATGTCCAGCGCCTCGGACAAGCCATAGAGCAGATTGGTGTTCGGCGTGTACGGCCAGTAGCCGTTCTTGTTGGCTTCGATGATCTCGCCCCAGGCCCAGAACGCGCGCGGCAGCTTTGCCGCCTTGCTGGCCGCGATGGCCTTGGGCGACAGCGCATTGAAGCTGATCCCCGGTGGCAGCATCAGCCCTTTCTGCGAGCCCGATACCGTTACGTCCACGCCCCACTCGTCGTGGCGATAGTCCGCCGAGGCCAGGCCGGAGATGGTGTCCACCAGCAGCAGCGCCGGGTGGCCGGCCGCGTCGATGGCGCGGCGCACCGCGGCGATGTCGGAGGTCACGCCGGTCGAGGTCTCGTTGTGCACCACGCACACCGCCTTGATGGCGTGCGCGCTGTCGGCGCGCAGGCGAGCTTCGATCATGTCGGCCTGCACGCCACGGCGCCAGCCCTCGATGCCGGGCAGCCCGAGAAATTCCGGCTTCAACCCGAGCGCTTGCGCCATCTTTTTCCACAGCGTGGCGAAGTGACCCGTCTCGAACATCAACACCGTGTCGCCGGGGCTCAGCGTGTTGGTCAGCGCGGCCTCCCAGGCGCCGGTGCCAGAGGCCGGATAGATGATGACCGGCTGCTCGGTCTTGAAGATCTTCTTGATGTCCGCCAGCACCTTGCGGCCCAGCGCGCCGAACTCCGGGCCACGGTGGTCAATGGTCGGATAGCTCATGGCACGCAGGATCCGGTCGGGCACTGGGCTCGGGCCAGGGATCTGCAGGAAGTGGCGGCCAGCGGGGTGGAAGTCGAGTTTGATCATGGGTTGTCCCTCCTTTGTAAATTATGCATTTTGCATTCAAAATACTTTAGCAGACGAAACGCACCACCTCCAAGCGCTGTTTTGGCCTGAACATTGGGTGTTTACCCCGAATTTGGGTGCCTGCCAGGAGATGCAGTAGAATGCGAAAAACGCAAAGATAAGGACTTTGAATGCAGAATCCATCTGGCAGCGACCTCACGCGCCCTGCCGCGGTCCTCCCCAAGGTCGAGCGCCAGCGGCTGCACGACACGGTAGTCGACCACCTGCGCAAGTTCATCGTGGAAGGCGTGCTGTCCCCGGGCATGAAGCTCAACGAACGTGAGCTATGTGAAACGCTGGGCATCTCCCGCACGCCGCTGCGCGAGGCGTTCAAGGTGCTGGCGGCGGAGGGCCTGATCGAGATCTCGCCCAACCGGGGCGCCAGCGTCTCGCGCATGACGGAGGCGGAAGTCTGGGAGACGTTCGAGCTGATGAGCGGCCTGGAAGCCTTCTCGGGCGAGCTGGCTTGCGAGCGCATCACGCCGGCCGAGCTGGCCGAGATCAAGGCGCTGCATTATTCGATGCTGGCCTGCCGTGTGCAGAACGACCTGCCGGGCTACTACAGCCGCAACCAGGAAATCCACGACCGCATCAACGAGGCGGCGCGCAACACCGCGCTGCGCCAGACCTACCAGGGCATCAACCGCCGCCTGAAGGCGCTGCGCTTTCGCTCCAACCACCAGACGGACAAGTGGGATCGCGCCGTGCATGATCACGAAGACATGATCAAGGCACTGGAGGCGCGTGACGGCAAGCTGCTGGGCGCCATCCTCAAGCGCCACTTGCTGGAAAAGCGCGACGCCATCATGCAGATCCATCCGGACCCGGTCGGCGACCCGCCCGCCCACAACGATTAAAGTCAGACGGTCTCCGATAGCCATGTGCTGGCACTGGGCCAGAATGGAGTCAGCCGCTATCAGCTAGAAGCCACAGGAGATCGTCATGACAGCCCATAACATCCACGTTTTGCCGCATGGTTCCGGATGGGACGTGATCCAGGAGGGCGCGCGGTATGCCAACTCGCATCACGCGTCGCAGGAAGACGCCGTGGAGGCCGGCACGCGCGACGCCCAGCGCGAGCAGGTCGAGTTGTTGATTCATGGACTGGACGGACAGATCCGTACCCGCAGCAGCTTTGGGCATGAGCCTCGCTCGATATAGCGCTGGATATGGGCAAGCCGGGGCATAAGTCCAGGTCCTGACGCCATGTCCCCCGCGTGGGCCGGCACCTAGGTGCCGCTCTTGTCTCCTGTGCTGGCCACCGTTGCCGCCGCCCCCTGCGCCGACACAGGCGGCGCGGGGGGTGCACCACTGATCTTGGGCACGCACTCGGAGCGAAACCACGCAACAGTGATCGGCTCGCCGGCCATCAAGCGCTTTGCGGTAGGCACCACCTGCTCGCCAATCAGCATCCCAAGCAGCCCGATCAAGGCAATGGCGGGCGGGGCCGGCGAGCGGACCTGCAACAGCGCATAGATGATGCCAACCAGAATCCCCGCGCCGAACGAAACAAGAAACAGCTTCATGGTGCTTCTCCCTGGAAGTAGCCGCCGGTCAGGATGGTGGTGCGGACCAAAGCGTCTTCACTGCCGTCTTCACTGCCATCAGAACGCCCAGCAGGAGCAACCCAACGCGCCCCAGAACCCGCGGTGATCCGACACCGGCGCGCTGGACTGCCACGCACCGGCATGTGCATGGCCGTGCACGCCGCAGGCGCTCGCGCAGCCGCAGCCAGCCGTCACGGCCAGCGCCTGCGCGCCTGGCGCCCGCCGTGGCTGGTAGCCGCCGAAAGCGCGCACCGGCGCCCAGTCCGGCATGGCGGGCGGCAGCGGCGGCGCCAGCTTGCCGAAATCGCCATCGCCATACACGACTTTGCCGCCCAGCATGGTCAGCACGGAGGTGATGTCCTGGATCTCGTCGCCCGGCACGGAGAAATAGTCGCTCGACAGCACCGCTAGGTCGGCCAGCTGCCCAGCCTGGATCTGGCCCTTCTTGCCTTGCTCGGAGGAGAACCAGGTATTGGCCTCGGTCCACAGGCGCAACGCGGCTTCGCGGTCGAGCAGGTTGGCCTGCGGATACAGCGAGAGTCCGCCCAGGGTCTTGCCAGTGACCATCCAGGACAGCGACACCCAGGGGTTGTACGACGCCACGCGCGTGGCATCGGTGCCGCCGCCCACATTGACTCCGCGCTCCAGCATGCGCTTGATGGGCGGCGTGCTCTCGGCGGCCTTGGCGCCATAGCGCTCGACGAAATACTCGCCCTGGTAGGCCATGCGGTGTTGCACGGCGATGCCGCCGCCCAGCGCCGCGATGCGGTCGATGTTGCGGTCGGTAATGGTCTCGGCATGGTCGAAGAACCAGTGCAGGCCGTCGAACGGCACGTCCCGCGCCACCTTTTCGTAGACGTCCAGCGCGCGGGAGATGGTCTCGTCATAGGTAGCGTGCAGGCGCCATGGCCAGCGGTTTTCCGCCAGCAGGCGGATCACCGGCTCCAGGTCGCCTTCCATCGATGGCGGCATGTCGGGCCGCTCGACGCGAAAGTCCTCGAAGTCGGCGGCACTGTAGACCAGCATCTCGCCGGCGCCGTTGTGGCGGTACAGGTCGTCGCCCTGGCCGGGCTTGATCTGCTTGGACCAGCCGCTGAAATCGCTGAGCTCGTCCTTGGGCTTTTGCGTGAACAGGTTGTAGGCCAGGCGCACCGTGAACTGCCCGTCCTTGTGCAGCTCCTCGATGATGTGGTAGTCCTCGGGGTAGTTCTGGTAGCCGCCACCAGCGTCGATGACGCCGGTCACGCCAAGACGGTTCACCTCGCGCATGAAATGGCGCGTGGAGTTCTTCTGGTATTCGGGCGGCAGCTTCGGGCCCTTGGCCAGCGTGGCGTAGAGGATGGTGGCGTTTGGCTTGGCGAGCAGCAGGCCCGTGGGATTGCCGGCCTTGTCGTGCACGATCTCGCCGCCCGGCGGGTTCGGCGTGTCCTTGGTATAGCCCACGGCGCGCAGGGCGGCGCCGTTGAGGATGGCACGGTCGTACAGGTGCAGGATGAATACCGGGGTATCCGGCGCGGCCGCGTTCAGCTCATCGATGGTAGGCAGGCGCCTCTCCGCGAATTGCTGATCGGTAAAGCCGCCTACCACGCGCACCCATTGTGGTGCCGGTGTGCGCGCCACTTGCTCCTTGAGCATGCGCATGGCATCGGCCAGCGAGCGCACGCCATCCCAGCGCAACTCCATGTTGTAGTTCAGTCCGCCGCGGATGATGTGCATATGGCTGTCGATCAGCCCCGGCACGACGCAACGGCCATGCAGGTCGATCACCTGGGTGCCGCTGTCCGCCAGGGCCATCACATCCTGCCGCGCGCCCACGGCAACGAACTTGCCATCCCGGATGGCAACGGCATCGGCCTGCGGGTTGGCGCGGTCAAGCGTGGCAAAGCGCCCGTTCATCAGGATCAGTTCGGGCTTGGCGGTGGCATCCATGGCGAGGCTCCGGTCGATGGCAACGACATGCAGCGGGGGCCGCGGAAAAGCGGCACCCGCCGGTTCGGCAAAGCGCAGTCTGAGCGCTAGCGGGCGGGCACGGCCGGCAGGGCCTCGTGCTTGTCGCTGGTCCGTTGCTCGGCCTTGTGCACCATCGTGTAGGCATAGTCCACGCCCATGCCGTAAGCGCCGGAATGCTCCTTGACCAGTTTCATCACGGCGTCATAGGTGTCGCGGTGCGCCCAGTCGCGCTGCCATTCGAGCAGCACCTGCTGCCAGGTCACGGGGACGACGCCAGCCTGGATCATGCGCTGCATGGCATAGTCGTGCGCTTCCTTGGAAGTGCCGCCCGAGGCGTCGGCCACCATGTAGATTTCGTAGTTGCCCTCGGCCATCGCGCACAGCGCAAAGCTGTTGTTGCACACCTCGGTCCACAAGCCGGAGACGACGACCTTCTTGCGCCCGTTCGCCGCGAGCGCATCACGTACCTTCTGGTCATCCCAGGAGTTCATCGACGTGCGTTCAAGCAGCGTCTTGCCGGGAAACACATCGAGCAATTCCGGATAGGTGAAGCCCGAGAAACTCTCGGACTCCACGGTAGTGATCGTGGTGGGAATATTGAATATCTTCGCCGCCTTGGCCAATCCGACAGTATTGTTCTTGAGGGCCTGCCGGTCCATGGATTGCACGCCGAAGGCCATTTGTGGCTGGTGATCGATGAAAATCAACTGACTGTTCTGCGGCGTCAATACCTCGAGCTTCGGGTTAGTCATGGTGTTTCTCCGATACGGACGTACGGATCGATCGAGGACGCGTGACGCCCTCGCCTTGAATTCGCCTCGTGGGCGCGGCGCCCGCGTGCGTGCACATGCGGCGGCGTGAAGCGCGCCCCATGCTTTGAGCCTTACTAATATAGGAACTCTTTTCAAACGGGCCAGGCTTTTCTTACCCGGCAGCGGGCGCTTTTTTCCTTGCCTTCAGCGCCGGCATGGCGTCATGCGCTTGCGTGAATTTTGCGATACAGCCCTGTTGGAAATCGCTTTTGACAACCATACTCGCTTAACCAGGCGCCATCAGGCGGAACCCTCCGCATGCGCCGAACGGGAGAAACGCTATGGAACGCTTGGCCGGAAAGGTCGCCATCGTCACCGGTGCCAGCGGCGGCATCGGATTCGCCACGGCGAAGCTGTTTGCCGCCCAGGGCGCCAAGGTCGTCATCGGGGCGCGGCGCCAGGACGAACTGGACAAACTGGCCACGCAGATCCGCGCGGCCGGCGGCGACGCCACCGCGTTGGCTGGCGATGTGCGCGCGGAGGACTATGCCAAGGCGCTGGTCGCGCTGGCGGTCGAGCGTTACGGCAGGCTGGATGTCGCGTTCAACAACGCCGGCACGCTGGGCGAATCCGGCCCCAGCACCAGTGTTTCCGAAGCGGGCTGGAATGACGCCATCGCGATCAACCTGACGGGCTCCTTCCTCGGCGCCAAGCATCAGATCGCGCAAATGCTCAAGAACGGCGGCGGCTCGGTCATCTTCACCTCGACGTTTGTCGGCTACAGCTTTGCATTTCCCGGTGTGGCAGCCTACGCGGCGAGCAAATCGGGGCTGATCGGCCTGACCCAGGCGCTAGCCGCCGAGTTCGGGCCACAAGGAGTGCGTGTCAATGCGATACTGCCGGGGGCCGTGGACACCAACATGTACCGCAGCATGAACAGCACGGCGGAGTCCCAGTCCTTTATCACCAACCTCCACGCCCTCAAGCGCGTGGCCAGTGCGGACGAACTGGCCCGTTCGGTGCTGTACCTGGCATCCGACGATTCAGCCTTCGTGACCGGTACCGCATCCCTGGTGGATGGTGGTGCATCGATCACCCGTACCTGAGCAAAGGCTCGAAAGCCACGACACCAGCAACGCGTTCCGATGCCCATCACTGCGCCACTCTCTTCCAAGCTTGCCCTGATCTCGGCCCAAGGATTCGCGTTCCGCGAGAGCCGCCAGCCGGACTATCGCTTCGAATGGCATACGCACGATTGCGCCATGCTGCTGTGGCCGCGCCTGGGCAGGCTCAAAAGTGCGTGGATGGCGCCAGGCCATGATTCCGATCGCGCCCCAGGCCTCGCAGACTCCCGCGCCGCAAAGCTGGTCCGGGGTTCGGCCGTCTTGCTTCCCGTTTATGCCGCGCACCTCACCGTCTCGGATTCGGGCCGCCAACAACACGGGGAGCTGTACCTGCCGCCCGACAGCCTGCACGAGTGCCGGCATTTCGGGGCCCTCCGTCTGGACGGCGCCACCATCGCCATGCTGGATGCCCTGCTGGCGCCAACCCTCGCCACGGCCAGCACCGCGCTATTGGTGCGCGCGATCGTTGCGCAAGTGCTATCGAGCCAGCCGCTGGCCTTGCCGCCAGCGCCCATCTCCATCGGGAGCAGGATGGTGCAGTGCTTCATGCTGGCATTGGAATACGAGGCCGCGCTCCCCGCCGTGGAAGCGGTGGCTTGCGAGCTCGGCGTCTCAACGCGCCAGCTTCAACGCGCCGCGCAAGAGGAATTCGGTGCCAGTCCCGTCAGCATCCGGCGCAGGCTGCTGGCAGCGCACGCCAGGGCATTGCTGAGCGAGGGGCATTCACTGGCCCGGGTCAGCGAGCGGCTTGGATTCGCTACCAGCGGGCACCTCGCCAGGCTACTGCGGACGGCCGGCGAGCAAACCCGTTAGCCAGCCGTCCGACATCGCGTTTAGCAAGCCAGCGCCCACGCATCGATCTCGATTTCGATCCAGGCTTGGCTCGGCAGGCTCGCCACCCCAACCGCGCTGCGGGCAGGCAGCAACTGGCCGGGAAACGCCACGCACAGCACGGCCGAGGCCGCGTCCAGCACCGCGGGATGGTGCGCGAAATCCGCCGATGCACGAATGAAGCCGCGCAAGCGCATCACTTGTGCCACCCGGTCCAGCTGGCCGCCGCAAGCGTCCCGTAGCGCCGCCAGCGCATTCAGCATGGCCACTTCGGCGGCAAGGCGCGCGTCGGCCACGTCGTACTCGCCGTGGCAAATGCCCGCGATGGCTATCCCATCTTGCCGGCAGGTCTGGCCGCTGATGGCAATCCATCGCCCTTCCTGTCCGGACACCATGCAGGAAGGGGCATACATGCCGCGCGGCACGGGAGCGCTCGGCAATGCAAAGCCGGCGGCTGCCAGCCGGGCCTCCGGAGATGCATGGCTCACGGCGCCTCCCATTCCACGTTGCCGCTTAGCCAGCAACCATCTCCCCCCCCTTCCGGCGAATACCGAGGGCTCACCTGGATCTCGGACGGGCAGCCCATGGCTTCGCCTTGCACGACGGTGACCGCTTGCGAGCCAGCACCGTCGTTGGCAAACGCGCCCGACGCAATCAGATGCCCCCAGAGCGCGGCCGCGGCGATGCCCGTCGCCGCGTCCTCGGGGTAGCCAGAGGATTTGGGGAACTGCCGGGCATGCACAACGTGCGGCGCCGTCGCATCCATCGCAAACGGATAGAGCCCCGTGGAACCGATCGACTCGCACAGCGCTGCCATCGCGTCGAAATCCGGCTGCAACCGGTTGAGCGCCGCCACATCCGGCAGTGCCACCAGGGTCTTGACCCGGCTGGTGGATGCGTTTGTCATGGCGTAGTGCGCGGCGCCGGCCGGCAAACGAAGCACGTCGGCCACGCGCTGGCGCTCCGGCTCCAACAGCGCACGGCGATTGACGGGCGGCTGCGAGATCCAGGCGCGCTGGTGCGCTTCATCCCACCGGGCAACGACCGGGCCGCTCAAGGTCTCCACCCGTGCCGTGGGGCTGGTCCAGCGTTTCCATTGGCGCAGCGCCCAGAGCGTGCCGACGGTGGCGTGCCCGCACATTTCCATCTCGTGCTGCGGGACAAAGAAGCGCAGGCGCCAGTCGAATCGGCTATCGCTCGGCGGCAGGACAAAGGCGGATTCATGTCCATGGCTGAGTGCCACCTGCTGCATGGCAGCATCGGACATGCCGCGCGCATCGGCGACAAGGGGAACCGGGTTGCCGCCACGGGCCGCGTTCGCACCGCGCACAAACACGCGCATGACCGTGACCGCGCCGGGCGTAGTGGGCATGCTGATCGAGGCGGGCTTATTCAACGGTGGCCCCCACGGATCTAGCAATAGCGCCCCAGTACGGAATGTCCTTGTTCACCGTTGCCTGCATCTCGGCCGGCGTGCCCGGGTGAGCGGTAACGCCCTTGGTGGCCAGGTCGCGGGCCACAGCGCGCTGCGCGAGCACCGTGTTCAGCGCCGCATTGAAGCGGCTGACGATGGCCAGCGGCGTGCCCTTGGGAAAGGCCACGCCATACCAGAGCTGCTGCTCGAAATTGACAATGCCCTGCCTGGCGAAGGTCGGCACGTCCGCCAGCAGCGGCGTAGGCGCGGTCGTGGCGATGGCCGTGATCTTCTGCGCTTTCACATAAGGCGCCAGGCCGACCGGGTTATCGAACATCAACTGGACCTGCCCGCCCATCAGGTCGGTATAGGCCGGCGCCGCGCCGCGATACGGCACGTGGATCATGGGCACGTTCGCCAGCTTGCTGAACTGCTCCCCCATCAGGTGGGAGACCGTGCCCACGCCAACCGAGCCGATCGTGGGCTGCCCGCCTGCCGCCTTCAGCTTCTCCACCAGCGCCTTGACGTCCTTGGCCTGCAAGGACCGGTTGACTGCCAGCACATAGGGCGACGTGCCGATGAAACCCGCGTAGGCGAAGTCGCTGGCCGGGTCATACGCCAGCTTCGGGTACACGCTGACGCTGACCGCATGCGTGCTGGTGGTGACGACCCCGGCGGTGTAGCCATCCGGCGCGGCCCGTGCGACAAAGGTCGAGCCGATGGTGCCGCCGGCCCCGCTACGGTTGTCGATGACGACCGGCTGCCCGAGTTCCTTTTGCAGCAGCGGCTGGATCGACCGGATGACAAGGTCGGTGCCCCCGGCTGCCGGGAACGGGACGACCAGCGTGATGGGCCGGGTAGGCCAGCCTTGTGCAAAGGCCGTCCCGAAGCTCAGGGCGGCAAGGATGGCGGCCGAAGCCCCGTAGGCTCCGTAAGACAGCAAAGATCGATGGAAAGGTCGGTAAGGCAGTCGTGGCGCAGATGACATGGCGTTCTCCCTGGATGGAAGCAACGAGTCTATTCAGGCGCCCTGGGCAGGCCAAACCCGGATGCGACAAGCGGCAAGCCCAAATGCGACAAGCCGCCGCGCGGCCCCGCGCGTTCTACGACCTGGTGGTCGAGGTGGCCATCGTCCGGCCGGGCCCGGTGCAAAGCGGCATGGTGCATCCTTACTGCGCCACCGGCAGGGACTCGGCCGGCCGCTTATTCCAGCATCGCCATGGAGAAAGCGCTATCGTGCGCGCCCGGCGTGCCAATCTTCCAGGAACAGGCCATGCCGGTGGCCATGAACGCGTTCCCCGCCCTCGCCTCAACCCGCCGAGTTGGCGGGAAGCACCGAAACACGGACGCTGGTAATGCCCAGCGGCTCGCGCCCGGCAGCATCCGCTGCGACCGTCCACGCCTTCAGCGTCTCGGCGACCGACTGCAACAGCGCCGCGCCCGTAGTGGACGCTTGGTCCTGCCCCAGCAACACCTCGAACGACGCGCTACGCTCGCCCGCCACCTGCAGCCGCGCATCCAGGTCGCCCAGCAAGGCGTAGACGGCATTGGCCAGCAGCTGCACAAAGCCGCGCTGCAGGCCAAGCGGCTGGTACTGCGGGCGAATCCAAGACTCGACCAGCGTGACGAAGATCACGCCGGTTTCGTCGGCATTGATCTCGAACGCGCAGTACCCGACCGGATCCAGGTCTCGCGCGAGGATCAGGCGGTAGAACAGCACCTGGCCGCAAACCTCATCGGTATCCATGTCCATCTCGAATGCCTGGCCCGGCTCCCAGTCCTCGCTGTCGAGGACTTCGCCAACGGCCGGCTCGTCGCCGGCATGCACCTCGAGATGGCTGCGCAGCGCAGCGAGCACCTCATCGCGCCCGGGCGCTTCCGGCGGTTCCGTATAGATGGCAAACCGCTCTGCCTCGCCCGCCTCGGCAAAGGCGGTGCCCATCAAGGGCGCGAGCTGCAAAGGCAGCGGCTCCTGCAGGGCTTGGCGGAGAGTGTCGGTATTGGTGGACGCGGTCATGGGCTTGATTAGACTTGATGAGGGCTTGGGATTGAATGCGCGCCAGCGGCGCAGGCACAAAAAAGTTAGCGCCGAGTTTGCCACAGATATGGCGCGGCGAAGCGCTCGGATGGGTTGGCGCCGCATCAACCCGCAACCAGCCAGCAGCGCCTGTGCCACAATCGCCCGGCCGGATACCGAAACACCCCGCAAAATAGCCGCCGGCCCACAGAAAAAAAAGGAAACCCCATGTCCTCCCGCCGTCAATTCATGAAAACAATGCCGGTGGCCGTTGTCGCAAGCCTTGCCGCCGTCCCGGCCTGGCGTGGCGCTTACGCCGCCGCGCCCACGCTCGACGAGGCCGATCCGCAGGCGGTCAAGCTGGGCTACAAGGCGGATACCCGCAAGGTAGACCAGGCCAAATATCCCAGGCATGCCGCCAGCCAGACCTGCGCCAACTGCCAGCTGTTCCAGGAAGGCGCCAACCCGGCAACGGGCGGCTGCGTGCTGTTTGGCGACAAGCAGGTAGCTGCCGCCGGATGGTGCAGTTCGTGGGAACAGGGATAAAAGCCGAAGGTTGCACGCTCAGTTGCCCTGAGCGTCCCGGGGCGAAGCCGGCTCCACGCCCTGCGCCGGCGCATCGCAGCGCTCCCGGTCCTGCGCATCCCACAATCGCCCGCGCGTGCGCGGGTCCACCGGCAGGCGCTGCTGCATGGCCGCCTTGGCCAGCATATGGGCGCTGATCGGCGCGGTAAGAAACAGGAAGGCAGTCACCAGCAACGCATGCAGGCTCAGGCCGTCGCCTTGGTTGCTGAAGAACACCACCGACGCCAACACTACGCCGCCAACGCCAAGCGTGGTCGACTTGGTTGGGCCGTGCAGGCGCATGAAGAAATCAGGCAGCCGGACGAGGCCGATCGCGCCGACCAGGGTGAAGACGCTGCCGATCAGCAGCAGCGCGCAGGTAGCGATTTCCGCGACGGGGCTCATCGAGTCCATTGGGTCTCCCGGTGCCGGTTACTTGAGTTCGATGATGTCGCCGCGCTGCAGGTACTTGGTCAGCGCGACGGTGCCAATGAAGCCCATCACCGCGATCAGCAGCGCAATCTCGAAAAACAGCGCCGAGCGCAGCCAGATGCCGAACACCACGATCAGCGCGATGGCATTGATATTGAGCGTATCGAGCGCCACGATGCGGTCGGGCAGGCCCGGGCCGCGCACCAGGCGGATAAAGGCCAGCAGGCAGGCAACCCCGAGGATCGCCAGCGAAATCGGTATTACGACGGCAAGCATTCGAATATCTCCCTTAACGGTGTCTCGTAGCGCGTCTTGATCAGCGCGATCAGCCTGGCCTCATCGTCAAGATCCAGCACATGCACCAGCAGTCGGCGGCGGTCGTCGCTGAGTTCGGCGCACAAGGTGCCAGGGCTGAGCGACACGATGCTGATCAGCGCGGCCAGCGCCAGCTCGTGCTCGACATCGATCGGCAGCTGGATAAAGGCCGGGCGCAGCCGGGATACCGGCCCCAGCACCAGGATGGCCACTTCCACATTGGCCACCACGATGTCGATGAGCACATGCACGAACAAGCGCAGCATCAGGTCGGGACGAGACAGCCGCACCGGCCGCAGCCAGAGCCGTGACCCGATTCGCAGCGAGAATGCCCAGCCGAGGAAGGCACCCAGCGCCAAGTTGCCTGGCGATGCGCTATTGGCCAGCAGCAGCCAGATCGCCAGCAGCGCCAGGCTGAGCCAAGGATGCGGGAACAAGCGTTTCCACATGGTGTCAGCCTCCCCCGGACGGCAGCACCGCGCGCAGATACGCGCCACGGTCGAACAACTGGGCGGACGTGTCGGCAAGATACTGGCTCAGCGGACGGGCACACACGACCAGCGCCAAGCTGCAGGCCAGCAGGAACGCGCAGCAGCCCAGCTTCCAGCCATCGGGCGCAATGCGCTGGCAAGCGCCATGGCGCTCTGGATCGTGATCCTGGGGCAGGCGCCACAACAGGCGCGTGCCCGTGCGGCTGACCGCAATCAGCAGCGCCAGGCTGGACAGCAGGATGCAAGGCCACAACACGGCCGCCGCCGGCAGCGAGGCACTGCGCATGACCATGATCTTGCCGATGAAGCCGGATAGCGGCGGCAGGCCGATCGCCGCCACCGTCGCGACCAGGAACAGCAAGCCTGCCAGCCGCGAGCCACGGACCACCGCCACCGGCTCGCGCGCCGGGGCGGCAGGCGGCGCGGGCTCCAGCGCGTCCGCCAGCAGGAACAGCGCCGCCGTGCACAGCGTGGTGCTGAGCAGGTAATACAGCGCCCCTGCCCAGCTTTGCGCTGTCTGCATCGACACGCTGGCCGCCAGCAACCCTACCGATGCCAGCACAAGGTAGCAGGTCAGCGATTTGAGGTTCGGGGCGGCCAGCGCGCCGAGGGCGCCGAACGCCATGGTGGCAAGGGCCAGCCACCACACCCAGTCATGCAGGAACACGCCCAGCATGCCATCCGGCGCATCGAAAACCAGCGCGGCGCAGCGCAGGATGGCGTAGATGCCCACCTTGGTCATGATGGCGAACAGCGCCGCGGCCGAGCCCGTGGCGCTGGCGTAGGCCTTGGGCAGCCAGAAAACCATGGGAAACAGCGCGGCCTTGAGCGCGAAGACCAGCATCAGCATGACGCCCGCCGCCGTGGCCAGCGGCACATCGGCCGGCGCCAGCCCGGCCAGCCGCACGCCCATATGCGCCATGTTGAGCGTGCCGCTCAGCCCGTACAGCACGCCGATCGCGATCAGGAAGAAAGCGGACCCGGCCAGGTTCAGCACGACGTAGTGCAGCCCGGCACCGATGCGTGCCCGCCCGCCGCCGTGCAGCAGCAAGGCATAGGAGGCGATCAGCAGGATCTCGAAGAAGACGAAGAGATTGAACAGGTCGCCGGCCAGGAAGGCGCCGTTCAGCCCCATCAGCTGGAACTGGAACAGCGCATGGAAATGCCGCCCGAGGCGCGCATCGCCCCGGCCCGCCGCCACCACGGCGGCCACGCCCAGCACCGCGGTCAGCAACAGCATCAGGGCGCCCAGCCGGTCGAGCTGGAGCACGATGCCAAACGGCGCTGGCCAGTTCCCGATGTGATCGACCATGATGGCGCCCGTGGCCGCCACACTGACCATGCACGCCGCGACCGGCAGCAACAGCAGCGTGACCGCGGTGCTCAGCACGCGCTGGGCCCGTGCCCAGCGCGCCGGCGCGGCCACCAGCAGGCCGCCGGCAAACATCGGCAGCAGGATGGGCAGGAGAATCGACAGTTGGAGGCTGTGGGTCATTGGCCGCTCGCCGTGTCTGTGCCGGGGGTGCCGGGGGTGCCGGAGGGGCCGGGGGTACCGGCCGCCGGCGGCTCGCCCTGCGCCGGGCCCGCTTCCCTGCCGTCCACATGATCGCTGCCCGTGATGCCGAGGGAGCGCAAGGCCAGCACCACCGCGAATGCCGTCATGGCAAAACCGATGACGATGGCCGTCAGCACGAGGCCCTGCGGCAGCGGATCGGCATACTGCGCGCCCGTGGCAATGATCGGCGGGCGGCCGGTGGAGAGCCGCCCCATCCCCAGCAGGAACAGGCTCACGGCGTACGAGATCAGCGCCAGCCCCACCACCACGGAAAACGTGCGCGCACGCAGCAGCAGGTAGATGCCGCAGGCCATCAGGATGCCGACCGTGCCGGCGTAGACGGCCTCCATCAGTCCCCCTCCTTCGCATTGACATTGCCATTGCCATTGCCGTTGACACTGACGCGCTTGTCGCGCACACCGAGGTGGGACACGATCAGCAAGGTCGTGCCCACCACCGTGAAATAAACGCCAAGGTCAAACACCATGGCGGTCGCCAGTTCGATTTCTCCCAGCACCGGTATGTGGAAATGGCCGAAGGCCGTGGTCAGGAACGGAAAACCAAACGCCCAGCTGCCCAGGCCGGTCAGCCCCGCCACCAGGATGCCGCCACCGGCCAGCGCACGATAGTTCAGCGCGATGCGCGCCTGCGTCCACAGCACGCCGCTGGCCACGTACTGCAGCAGCAAGGCTACCGCCGTGATCAGCGCGGCGATAAAGCCGCCGCCCGGCAGGTTGTGCCCGCGCAGCAGCACGAAGACCGCGACCAGCATGGTCAGCGGCAACATCAGCCGGGCCAGGATGGCGAGCAGCAAGGGATGGCTCTGGCTTGACCATGGCAGCCCGTTGGGCCCCGCTGGCGGCGCTGTCAGGCGCATGCCCTTGAGCAGCGCCTGCACCGCCAGTCCGGCGACCAGCAGCACGCAGATCTCGCCCATCGTATCGAAGCCGCGGAAGTCCACCAGGATCACGTTGACCGCATTATGGCCACCGCCGCCTTCCACGCTGTTGGCCAGGAAGAACGAGGAGATCGCGTCGTAAGGCCGGGTCATCACCGCGTAGGCCAGGATGGCCAGCAGCGTGCCGCCGCCCAGCGCCAGGCAGCCGTCGCGCACGTGCCGGCCCACCGAGGACGAATCCGGCCGGTCAACAGGCAGGAAGTACAAGGCCAGCACCAGCAGCAGGATCGTGACGACCTCGACCGAGACCTGCGTCAGCGCCAGGTCCGGCGCCGAGAAGCGCGTGAACAGCAGCGCCACCAGCAAGCCGCACGCGCTCAGCAGCACAAGCGCGTTCAGCCGTTGCCGGTGGGCAATCACCACGCCGATCGCCGACAGCCCCAGCAAACCCATCCCCGCCACCGTCATGAGGTCGAGCGGCATCGATGGCACCGGGCCAGCCAGCGTGTCCAGGTCGGACAGGAAGACGGCGGGAATCAGCAACATGGCGGCCAGCATCCACGCCAGGTAGCCTTGCAGCGAGCCGGTCTCGAATGCGCCGGTGACGCGCCCGGCCATCCGCGCCAGGCTGTCGATGCCGGCCTCGAACGCATCGCGCGCGTTCAGATGGGCAAAACGCGCGTGCGTCCGATGAAAAGCGTTGCGCCGCAAGAAGAACAGCACGCCGCCGCCGCCCATCGAGACCAGGCTCATCACCAGGGGCAGATTGACGCCATGCCACAGGCTGAGGCTGTAATCCGGCAGCGGCCCGCCCAGCGTCGCCAGGGCGGCCGTCGCCAGCAAGGGCCCTACCGTATACGCCGGGAACAGCCCGACCACAAGGCAGATGGCAACCAGCACCTCCACCGGGATCTTCATGGAGCGCGGCGGCTCATGTGGCGGATAGTTCGGCAAGTCGTCCGGCTCGCCGCCAAAGAACACACCGTAGATAAAGCGCAGCGAGTACGCCACCGTCAACGCCCCGGCAAGGGTCGCCGCCGCCGGGATGATCCAGTTGAAATCCCCCAGCAGACCCTGTGCGAGCGTCTCACCGAAGAACATCTCCTTGCTCAGGAAGCCGTTGAACAGTGGCACGCCCGCCATCGAGAGCGACGCCACGATGGCCAGCAACGCTGTGTGCGGCATATAGCGGCGCAGGCCCCGCAGCCGTTGCAGGTCGCGCGTGCCGGTCTCATGGTCGATGATGCCCGCCGCCATGAACAGCGATGCCTTGAACACCGCATGGTTGATGATGTGGAACAGCGCGGCCACCGTGCTCAGCTGCGTGTCCAGGCCGAACAGCAGCGTGATCAGGCCAAGATGGCTGATGGTGGAATACGCCAGCAGGCCTTTGAGGTCCCGCTGCAGCAAGGCCATGCCCGCGCCAAACACCAGCGTGGCAAGGCCGGTGAGGCTGACCATGTAGAACCACCAGTTGGTGCCGTCCAGCACCGGATACAGCCGCGCCAGCAGGAAGACGCCGGCCTTGACCATCGTGGCGGAATGCAGGTAGGCGGACACCGGCGTGGGCGCTGCCATCGCATGCGGCAGCCAGAAACTGAAGGGAAATTGCGCGGACTTGGTAAACGCCGCCAGCAAGATCAAGCTCAGCATCACCGGATACAGCGGGTGGCGCTGCACGCTGCCGGCCTGGGCCAGCACCACGGAGAGCTCCATGCTGCCGCAGATATGCCCGAGCAACAGCACGCCGGCCAGCAACGCCAGCCCGCCCCCGCCGGTCACCGTCAGCGCCATGCGCGCGCCCTTGCGCGCATCGGAGCGATAGGACCAGAAGCCGATCAGCAGGAACGACACGATGCTGGTCATCTCCCAGAACACCGCCAGCAGCAGCAGGTTGCTGGACAGCACCACACCCAGCATCGCCGCCATGAACAGCAGCAGCAGGGAGAAGAAACGTACGGTGGACTCGCTGCGCGGCAGGTAGTAGCGCGCATAAAGGATGACCAGCAACCCGATGCCCAGCACCAGCAGCGCAAACACGTAGGCCAGGCCGTCCAGCCGCAGGCTGAGGCTTAGCCCGATGTCCTCGAGCCAGGGCTGGCGCCAGGCAATGGTGCGGCCCTCGAACACGGCGCTGCGCACGCTGAGCAGCAAGCCAAGGCCAAGCAACGGCGTGCCCACCACGATGGGCGTGGCCAGAAAGCGTACGCGGCGCCGCACCAGCAACAACAGCAACGCTGCCAGCAAGGGAAGCGCGATCAACCAGGCCATCACCATCGGCGGGCTCCGCAAACGCGCCGCGTGCTGCCGGCGACGGGGGCATCAATGAGGTTAAAGGGGTTTTCGATGGCGTTCAATGTGTCGGCGTCCTGGGAAGCTCCGTGGCGTTCATGGACATGCTTGGGGTAAGTGTGATGGCGTCTGCGCCTCAGGCAGGTTGACGACAAACACCGGCACATCCGATCTCGCGACAAGGGCGGTGGCGACGGGGCCGGGCGTGCCCACGCTGCCAGGTTTCCCCCCAGCTGCCGCGGCCTATTTTGCGCCACAGCCACTCGCCTCCGGCGCGGCCCCGCCTTCCCGGATAAAGAATTCAGATCCATCTCAAAAGAATTGAACACGAGGCTGGGCTTCGAGCCAAATGGCAGAAATGGAAGGCTGGTCATCGATTTCTCACATGCGCTAGCCCAAAGCCGTAAACAGCAGCCCCGCGATGCCCAGCCCGACCGCCGCCAGCGCATCCCCTGCGATCAGCCCGCCCCCCGCCAGCGATGTCGTGCTCATGTCCTCGGGCAAGGCATCCGGCGCGTCCCCGGGCTTGCGCAAACGGTTGAGCACGCTGGCCACGACGCCGCCCAGCGCAAACCACGCCGAGGTGGGCAGGTTGACGAATCCGCCAAAGGACGAGGCATAGGGCGACGGCAGCACCACCGCATCCAGCAGGAAATCGGCAACGCTGCCACCGCTTCCCGCCCGGGCAAAGCGCTGGTAGCGCGGCCACGACTTGACCAGAAGGCGCAGCACCGCCGTGGCCAGCCCAAGAACGATGCCCAGCACAACCGCCGTGCGCTGGTGCGGCAAGTCGTTGGTCAGGCCGCGCAACGCGCCGACGATCTTGTAAGTCATGGCCGAAGCCCAGTGCTGGGGCTGCTCGCCGGCCGAGAGCACAGTCTGGTCGAGCGCTAGCACCGGATAAGCCCGCATGAACAGCCTGGCGAACAACACCGCCAGCACCGCGCCGGCAACAATGCCCGCCACCTGGAAGCGAAACTGCACGGTGCGGCTGGTGCCGAGCCGCCAGCCGGTGGAGCGGTCTTGCTGCATGTCGCACGCCTCGCTGGTCGAGACCAGCAGCACCGTTGCCGCGATCAGCCCCACATTCGGGTCACGCAAACCCAGCGCGGCCATCAGGATCACGGACAGCACGAAAGCGGAAGAAATCGGGTTCTGGTCGACCATGCCCACCGAGATGCCGTTGACCATGGCGAACACGAACACCAGCAGCACCGCCAGCACCATGTAGCCCGCGGGCTGATGCAGCAGGCCCACGCCCACCGCCACCACCGCGAGCCCCCAGAACAGCACCCACGCCACCATCCGCCACAAGCTGCCGCCACCTGCCGCCGCAGAGGGTTCGCGCCGTATCCGGGCGGGCAACTGCTGGCCATGCCGATACACCTTGAGCAGGATCAGCGAGATATCGAGCAGCGCGGCGCCCATGATCATGCCGAGCGCAATCAGGAAGGTGATCTTGCGAAAGGGGTCGCCCGGCGCCAGCCAGCCGATCGCGACAAAGAAGGGGATCAGCGCCTGGCCCGCCAGCCCGGCAACCAGCGCCGCCACGCCGATGCGGGCCCCGACGATCATGCCCGCGCCATAGGTGGACGCGGACAAATCGATGGCGGCAAGCCGCTCCACGCGGGCCGCACCGATGCCGCTGACGATGCCCAGCACCGTGCCGCCGGCCAGCCGCGACACCGACTGCCTGAGCAGCACCGGATCCGTCAGGGCGCGCAGGATATTGGCCACCGCCAGCCCGGAGGGAAAGGTGAGTTGCAGCCGGTCGACCAGGATTGGCGTGTACAACATGCCCACGCCCACACCGAACATGCCCACGCAAAGCATGTACAGCATCAACTGCCAGATCGGCGGCTCGGGCAGGCCCATCCAGGTCATCGCCTGGATCACCACGGCCATGCCGCTCATGCCGGCGACCGATGCGGCAATGGTCTGGATATAGTTCGCGCCATGGCGGCCGTCCGCGCCATAGCCGTAGGTCACCGTGGAGCCGAGAATGCCGGCCAGCACCTGCCCGCCTACGAAGAAGCCGAGCGAGAAGTTCATGTACGCCGCGGCAATCCCGCCCAGCGGGCCGAGGACAAGGACCCCGATGGCGCCGAGCAGCGCATAGTATTTCCAGCCGCCCTGCTCTGGCAGCCATGCCCAGCGCCGGCCACTGGCGGCAGCAGCACCGAGCCTCCCGGCGTGTGCCGGCGAGGTAGCGTCTTGCGGTGGCCTGCCGACTGCCGTCATTGGCTTCCCCCATGCGGGCAAGCCGCATCGGTGGCGCTGGATCGAAGGAAAAAGGAAAAAGCCCGCGCGGCGAGGACAACGCTGCCGACGCTGGGCAGATGCTACCGCAAGCGACGCACCGCAGGCACGGCGTGCGTGCGCAAGGGCACGCTAAGACGCAGTAACGGTAAGGCGGAGGCACAAAAAAACCGGACACGAGACGTGTCCGGTAACCCATTTGCTGACTCAGATCGTGTCACTAACCCGAGTATTCAAATGATAACGATTATCATTTGAATACTCAAGGATGAAACGCGCACCCGCCGCTGGCAGCCCTCAAGCCGCCGCCATGCGCCGTGCCTGGCCCGCGCGATGGCGTCCGAACCGGAGCATGGTGGCGCCAGCGATCACCGCCGGTATCCCCACCATCAGGAACAGCGCCGGCATGGTCAGGCCCATCGACAACATCGTGCCGCCCCCGACCGAGCCAACCACCGAGCCCATCCGCCCGACGCCATTGGCCCAGCTCACGCCGGTGGCGCGGCAATCGGTGGGATAGTAAGCCGCCGACAAGGCATTGGCGCCCACTTGCGAGCCGGAGATGCAGAAGCCAGCGGCGAATACCGCCACCCCGGCCAACCATGGCGCCGTGGTCAGGCTGCCGATGGCGGTGATGAACACACCTGCCAGCGCGTAGCTTGCGGCCAGCACATAGTGCGGGTTGGCCCGGTCCATCAGCCAGCCCAGCACGATGGCGCCGAGTGTGCCGCCCACCTGGAACATCATGGTGACCAGGGCCGCCGTCTTGAGCGAGATCCCGGTTGCCCGCAGCAACGTGGGCAGCCAGCTGGACAGCAGGTAGATCACCAGCAAGCTCATGAAGAAGGTCAGCCACAGCAGCAAGGTCCCGCGCACCAGTTCGGGCTTGAACAGGTGCGCAGCCGGCGAGCCGGGCGCGCGCTTGTCCGCCACCACGATACTGCCAGGTGCGACACGCTCGCGCGGCGCGATCCGCTCCAGGATGGCCGCTACCTTCTCCGGGTGCTTGCCGCTCAGCACCAGGTAGCGAACCGACTCAGGCAGCTTCCAGACCAGGAGCGGCAGCAGCAGCAACGGCAGCACGCCACCCAGCAGCAGCACGGCGCGCCAGCCGTGCTCCTCGATCAGGTTCGCCGAGGCCAGGCCGCCAAGGGCCGAGCCGATCGTGAAGCCGCAGAACATGGTCGTGACCAGGAAAGAGCGGCGCTTGGCCGGGCAATACTCGGAGGTCAGCGTGATGGTATTGGGCATGGCGCCGCCCAGCCCCAGACCGGTCAGGAAACGCAGCGCCACCAGCCCCCACAGCGAGCCGGAGAACGCGGAGGCCAGGCTCGCGATGCCAAAGAACAGCACGCAGAAGAGCAGCACGCTCTTGCGGCCAAAGCGGTCGGCCAGCGGGCCGAACAGGAACGCGCCGGCCATCAGGCCGGTGAGCCCGGCGCCAAACAACGGCGCCAGGTGCGCCGGCGTGAGCTGCCATTCGGCGCGGATCGCGGGTGCGATAAAGCCGATCGCGGCGGTATCAAACCCGTCGATGGCGACGATCAAGAAGCAAAGCGCGACGATCGTGACCTGGAAGGCCGATAGCGGCTGGCGATCGATGAATTCGGTAATGCCGATGGATGGTTGCGTGGGCACAGCGGTCTCCTGCATTGTGTTTCGAAGCGGCCGATTTGCGATCGGCTCGCCATTTTTTGGCGGCTCTTTGGCCGCTCTTTGGTTGCTCTTTGCTTCTTTTGGACACTTTGGGCCACTTTGGGTCACTTCGGGCCGGCGCTCCTCCTACCGCGCCCCGCCCAGGCAGTCTTGCGCGCGCCAGCCGTGCAGCCATTGCAGCGCGTCGTAGAACTGGTCCTGCGTGCGTCCGACCCACAACGAATTGCGCACCAGCCGCTCCACGCCCTTGGCGTGATACAGCCGGCCCATCTCGCGGGCGGAGTACAGCACGCGCGCGGTGCGCGGGATGCGCGCCTTCTCGTACAGCGCAAAGGCCGCCACGAAATCGCCGTCGGTCTCGGCCACGGCCGCGCCGAGTGTCACGGCATCTTCCAGCGCCTGGCAGGCGCCCTGCGCGAGGTACTGCGTCATGGGGTGGGCGGCATCGCCCAGGATGGTGGCGCGGCCAAAGCTCCATTGCTCCACCGGGTCGCGGTCCGCGGTGGCCCAGCGCCGCCAGGAGGTGGGCCGGTCCAGCATCTGGTGCGGGCGGGCGTGGATGCCCTCGAAGTACGACAGCACTTCTTCCTTGCTGCCATCGCGCACGCCCCAGACTTCTTTCTCGCGGCTATGGAAGGTCACCACCAGGTTGTACTGCTCGCCGCCGCGCAGCGGGTAGTGCACCAGATGGCAGTTGGGGCCGGCCCACACTACCGGCGCGTTGATCTGCAGGTCGGCCGGCATGTCGGCCACATCCACCACGGCGCGGTACACCACGTGGCCGGTCACGCGCGGTTCGTCGCCGAGCAAGGCCTGGCGCACGGCGGATTTCACGCCGTCGCAGCCGATCACGGCATCGCCCTGGTGGCGTTCGCCGTGCTGGTCGATCACGGTCACGCCGCGTTCGTCCTGCTCCAGCGCGCACACCGTGGTGGCGGTGCGGAACTGAATCAGCGGGTGATTCCGCACGGCTTCCAGGATGGACAGGTGGATGTCGGCGCGATGGATCACCGCATAGGGGTTGCCGAAGCGCTGGCGATAGCGCTCGCCGACATCCACCTTGGCGATTTCCGTGGCGTCAATCGCATCCATCATCACCAGGTAGTCGGTGAAAACGGAGCGCTTGCGCGCGGCTTCGCCCACGCCCAGCGCATCCAGCGCGGCAAAGGCGTTGGCACCAAGCTGGATGCCGGCGCCGATTTCACCGATCTGGGCCGCCTGTTCCAGCAATTCAACGCGGATGCCCTGCCGGGCGAGCGCCAGTGCGGCGGCCAGGCCGCCGATGCCGCCGCCGACCACGATCACCTTGCGGTCCGTGCTGCGCGTGTTGCTCATGTTCGTCTCCTTGGGTGCGCACCCGGTGGCCATCCGGCCTCGGGGTGCCCTGTCGCGTTGGTTAGCGCGCCGTGTAGTCCGGCTGCCGCTGAGGTTCTGCCTGCTGGAAGGCCGGGTGCTCGCAGGCATGGCGGTAGACCGCCATGGCGCGCTCGAAATGTTCGGTACGGCAGCCCATGCGCTGCGCATTGGCGATCTGCGGCACCAGGCAGCAGTCGGCCAGCGTGGGCTGGTCGCCGAAACACCACGGGCCGCGCCCGTGCTGCGCCAGCAGCCGTTCCACCGCGCCCAGCCCTTCGTCCACCCAATGCTGGTACCAGGCGTCCTTTTGCTCCGGTGTCACGCCCAGCGTGTCCTGCAGGTAGCGCAGGATGCGCAGGTTGTTGACCGGATGGATATCGCAGGCAATCACATTGGCCAGCTCCAGCACCCGCGCGCGCAGCTCCGCCGCTTGCGGGATCAGCCGCGGCTCGGGATGGCGGGCATCGAGGTAGTCGATGATCGCCATCGACTGGCCCAGGTGGAAGTCGCCGTCCACCAGCGCCGGCACCACCGCCGAGGGGTTGATGGCCGCCACATAGTCCGCGACGCGATGCTCGCCCACGCGGATGTTGACCGGCTGGTAGTCGTACGGCAGGCCCTTGAGCGCCAGCGCGATGCGCACGCGGTACGACGTGGAGCTGTTGAAGAAACTATAGATCTGCACGGTGAAGCCCTCTTTCTCGAAATCCGGAGTCTCGACGCCGTCAGGCCACCCGCACCGACAGCTCGCCGAGGCGCTCCACGCCGGCAACCATCAGGTCACCCGGCTTGACGGCCCCGACGCCTTCCGGCGTGCCGGTGTAGATCAGGTCGCCCGGTTCCAGGCGGAAGTACTTGGAGAGGTCCGCCACGGTCTCGGCCACCGACCAGATCAGGTGCGTGACGTCGCTGCGCTGCTTGTCGGCGCCGTTGACGGTCAGCCAGATCGCGGCCTGCTCGAAATGCCCCACATCGCTAGCCGGATGGATCGGGCCGATCGGCGCCGAGGCGTCGAAGGCCTTGCCGATTTCCCACGGGCGGCCCATCTCGCGCATCTTCATCTGCAGGTCGCGGCGGGTCATGTCCAGGCCCACGGCATAGCCCCAGACGTGCTCCAGCGCCTGTTCCAGCGGAATATCGGAGCCGCCCTTGCCGATGGCGACAACCAGCTCGGATTCATAGTGGTAGTTGCTGGTCTGGGCCGGGTACGCCAGCGTCAGGGTCTCGCCGTAGGCGACCGGGATCACGGCATCGGCCGGCTTGCAGAAGAAGAACGGCGGCTCGCGGTCCGGATCGAAGCCCATCTCGCGGGCATGCGCGGCGTAGTTGCGGCCCACGCAGTAGACGCGGCGCACGGGAAACTGGTCGCTGGTGCCAACGACCGGCACGGCCACGGCAGCGGGAGGGGTAATGACGAAAGACATGGAAGACCTCAGGCAAGGAAATGGGAAAAAGGCAAAGAAATGGGACTGCGCCGGATCAGGTGCGCTCCTCGCGCAGCAGGTTGAGCGCGGACAGCACCGGGCGGTCGGAATAGCTGAACAGCACCGTGTCCTCGACCGAAGCCAGTTGCACCGGCTGCCAGGACGGCGCCACGAAGGTGTCGCGCGGCTCGAACTGGAACTGCGCCTCGCCGATGCGCACGGTGCCGCGCCCTTCCACCACGGAATAGATGGTGGCGTCGGTACTGCGATACGTTTTGCCCTGGAAACCGGCAGGGAGGTATTGCATGAAGGTAGCCATGGTCGGCATCGGCCAGCCGCCGGTGGCCGGGTTCACATAGCGCAGCTTCACGCCATCCCAGGCATCGAGCTCGCCGTTGCGGTAGAGCTGGTCCAGCGCCTCACGGCTGCGGGCATAGGGATAGCTGAAGATTGGCGAGGTGGGATCGGTGACGCGGTGGCGCACCGGCAGCATGTTGTGGCCGAAGCGGGCAAAACTGTCGCCTTCGGGACGCAGCACCGGCTGCGAGGCTTCGGGGTAGTTTTCCGCAAAACCGGCGTCCAGGTGCTGCAGCAGCGGGATATCCAGCCCGTCGAGCCAGACCACCGGCTCGCCGCCCTGCTCCACGGACGGGTTGCCGTGGTCATGCCAAGTCCACGATGGCGTGATGATGAAATCGCCCGGATGCATGGTGGTGCGCTCGCCGTTGACGGCGGTCCAGGCGCCGCGGCCCTCCACGATAAAGCGCAGCGCGGACTGGGTATGGCGATGGCTGGGGGCAATCTCGCCGGGCAGGATCAGCTGCAAGCCGGCGTACAGCGTGGAGGTGATGCTGGACTTGCCGGGCAGGCCAGGATTCTCCAGCACCAGCACGCGGCGCACGGCTTCTTCCGCGCTGATGACCTCGCCCGCCTGCATCACCAGCGGGCGGATCTCGGCGTATTTCCAGATCGCCGGCTGCGCTTGCGGACGAGGCTCCCGCGGGACCAGCGCGTGCAGCGATTCCCACAGGGGCGCCATCTGGTTGCGGCCGATGCGGCTGTAATAAGCTGAACGGTCGGTGCTCTTCTTTGCGTCTGGCATGGCCTTGTCTCCGATTCATCGCCCGGTCGGGGCGCTGGGCAGCCGCCGTGGGCTGCGGGGTGCGATGGAAGATTTATACGCCCGGAGATATACCTTGTAAAATGATGGATTCCTCTTATCCATATGGATATGGATATACCTCAAAGGGAATACCCTGATGGATTGGACCCAGCGGCTCCGGCTGCGCAACTTGCAGATGCTGCTTAGCCTGGCGCAGACCGGAAACATGAGCCAGACAGCCGCGGCGCTCAGCACTACGCAGCCCGCCTTGTCGAAATGGCTCAAGGAACTCGAAGACGACATCGGGCTGCCGCTGTTCGAGCGCCACGCGCGCGGCCTGCGCCCCACTCCCTATGGCGAATCGATGATTGCCCATGCCAGGCGCATCGAGGCGCACCTGGATACCGCCCGCGACGACATGCAGGCCATGCGCGAAGGCGGCAGCGGTCTGGTGGTGATCGGCGCCTCCGGCGCGTCGGCTGCCGATACCGTGCCGCTAGCCGTCACCTCGCTGTTGCAGCGCCTGCCGAAAGCCCATGTCCGGCTGGTGGAAAGCACCATGAACCTGTTGATGGCGCAACTGGCCCGGGGCGAGGTCGATATCGTGGTGGGCCGCTCCGCGCCGGAACTGCAGGACGGGCAAATGCGCGCCGAGGCGCTCTACATGGAGCCGATCCATTTCGTCACGCGCCCGCGGCATCCGCTGTTTGAGCTGGCCGAACCGGGCTGGAGCGACCTGCAGGCATACCGGTGGATCGTGTGGCCACGCGGCACGCCCATCCGCAACACGCTGGAGTCGGCGCTGAACGCGGCTGGCCAGGGCATGCCGGCCGATTGCGTGGAGTCGAACTCGGTCATCCTCAACCTGACCTTGCTCAACCACAGCAACATGATCGGCGTGGCCTCGCACCGGACCGCGCGGCGCCTGGAGCATCTCGGCGCCCTGCGCATCCTGCCGCTGCGGCTGGCGGGCTTTGGCTCGGTATCCATGTACTGGCGCGACGACGGCTTTGGCCGTATCGCGGTCAGTGCCGCGCTGGACGCCCTGCGGCGCGCGGCGGTGCGCTCGGTCGATGAAATCCCCGACGACACGCACGGGTGACACCAGCCCGCGCGGCTTACCTGCAAGCCGCCAGTTCCCAGTCCCCGCCTTGCCACGCCAGCACGTGGGTCAAATCCAGCGCGTCGAGGAAGCGCCGGTCGTGCGACGCCACCAGGATGGCGCCGGGATAGGCGCTCAAGGCCTGCTCCAGCGCGCGCACCGAATCCAGGTCGAGGTGATTGGTAGGCTCATCGAGCAAGAGCATTTGGGCAGGCTGCGCGGCCCATAAAGCGCAGGCAAGCGCCGCCTTCAGGCGCTCGCCCCCGCTCAATTCGCCGGAAGGCTGCCGCACCAGCGCCGCACCCAGCCCGAGCAACGACAAATGACTGCGCAGCACGCCCTCCGGCAAGGGGCTGTCCAGTTCGCGCAGCCGCTCCAGCACGGACATCGCCGGCGGCAGCAGGGTCGCCGCCTGCTGATCGAGCCAGGCATTGGGAACACCTGCCGAGCAGGTCCCGGACACCGGGTTCTCGACGCCGGCCAGCAGCTTGAGCAACGTGGTTTTACCGCAGCCGTTCGGCCCGGTCACGGCAACGCGCACCGGCCCCGCCAGCGTCAGGCTGAGCGGCTTTGCGCCGGCCGCAAACGGCAGGATCGCATCTTGCGCGTGCACCACGCGCTTGCCCGCGGCGACCACCGCGCCAGGCAGCATCAACGCCACCGGCGGGCCGGCCTCGATGCGCTGCGCGGCTTGCCGCACGGCATCGTCCAGCGTCGCGCGGGTTTCCTGCTGGCGCCGCTGCTCGCGGCCGGAATACCCCTGCGCACCGTCCTTCAGCCGGCCGAGGTGGATGCCGGGCAGGTTGGCCATCGTGCCCACGCGGTCGTTGCGCGCGGCACGGCGCTGATGGGCATCGTGCTGGCGCCGCAAGTCGCGCAAGGCCGAGTTACGGCTGGTCCGCGCGTGATCCAGCGCGGCTTGCGCGGCGGCGGCTTCGGCATCGCGCTGCACCGCATACAGCGTGTAGTTGCCGCCGTAGTGGCGCAAGCCATCCGGCGTCAGCGCGGCGATATGGTCCATGTCTTCCAGCAATTCGCGGTCGTGGCTGACCACCACCACGCCGCCACGCCATTGCCGCAACTGAGCGCGCAGCCATTGCCGGGCGACGAAGTCGAGGTGATTGGTGGGTTCGTCGAGCACCAGTCCATCTGCGCTGGAAAGAAAGGCCCCCACCAGCGCCACGCGCGTGAGTTCGCCACCGCTGAGGCTGGCGGCGAGCCGCTCCGGCTCCAGATGCCCCAGGCCAGCCGCCTCGCAGGCCAGCCGCAGCTGGCCGCGCAGGTCCCACCGCCCTTCCAGCAGGTCGAAGTCCGCCCCCTCCGGCTCGCCCCGCTCCACCCGGGCGAGCGCATCGAAAGCCGGCGTCAGGCCGGCGACATCCGCCAGCGTCGCGCCAGCTGCCAGCCTGCCGTCTTGCGGCACATAGGCAACGGTGGCATGCCTGACGACGCGCCCGGCATCCGGCGTGACCAGGCCCGCCAGCACCTTTGCCAGCACGCTCTTGCCGGTGCCGTTGCGGCCAACCAGGCCGATGCGCCGGGGTGGGAAGGTGTCGCTCAGGTCGTCCAGAAGCACCCGCCCATCGGGCAGCGCCACGGTGACGTGGCGCAAAGAAATCCAGAACGCCGGCTGCGAAGCTGAGTGGGAATCCAGGGGGGTGGCACCAGAATTACCGCCGGACTGCGGCGCGGAGAAAACCGCGAACGGAATCGATGTGAAGTCAGCCATGCAAGCTCCAGACAAGACAGGTAGCGAGCCTGGAACCCAAGTGCTCAACGAGGGCACAACAAGGGTTAACAAGGGTTCAACAAGCGCGAACAGGTTTGAAGTGGGCTTACAGGATCATTTTGCGTTGACTCCGGTGGATGCGGATGGTGTGACCGGTCAGGCCCCTGCCGAGTTCCGTTCAGTTTGTGTAGCCCGCAGCGGGCGAGCATTGCGCAGCGTTCGCCCGGCTCACGCTCGCCCGCCACTCACTTCATATCGGGAGGAACCCGTCATCCAGCCGCCCGCCGGCTCGACAGATGCCGCCCCGCATCCGGCGCGAGCCGGACATACCCGATCAACGACACCAGCGTCAGCGCGCCCGCGAAGAGAAACGCCCAGCGAAAATCACCGAGCGTAAAGTGCGGCACGTCGCTGGCCTCGCCGCGCAGCGATGCGGCAATCCTCAGCGACAGCGAGCCAAACGCAATGCCAAGGCCGATCGACATCTGCTGGGCAGCATTCCATAGCGTATTGGCGCTGCTCATCTGGTTTTGCGGGATATCGGCGTAGGCCAGCGTGGCGAGCGTGGAGAACTGCATCGAGCGCGTCACGCCGTAGATAAACACCACGAACAGCACGATGGCGAGCGGCGTCTCGGGCGTGAGCAAGCCGCACGCGACGATGAACACGCTGGCGAAAGCCACGTCGACGATCGCGGTGGCGCGAAAGCCGTAGTGTTGCAGCACGCGCGTGGTCAAGGCCTTCATGCCGAGGTTGCCGAGCGCGCTGGCGAGCAGCAACAGCCCGGAGCGGAACGCGGACAGCCCGAAGCCAACCTGGAACAGCAGCGGCATCAAATACGGCACCGCCCCGATGCCGATGCGGGTGACGGACCCGGTGATCACGGTGACCGAGAACGTCGGCACGCGCAGCGTCGTGAAATCGAGCAGCGGATGCTCGCGGCCCGCTGCATGGCGCACGGCGAGCACGCCCAGGGCGAGGCCGGCGGCCACGAACGCGCCCGCCGTTGCCAGGCTGGAGCCTTGCTGGCTGGCCAGCTCCGTGCCGTACAGCACGAAGGTGAGCGTGGCGCCGCTGAGCAGGAAGCCGACGATATCAAGCGGCTTGGGCTCGCTCGCGCGTTCGTTGCGGATCATCGTGAAGGTGGCGATCAGCGCGGCGATGCCGAATGGCACGTTGAGCAGGAAGATCCAGCGCCAGGAGGCGTAGGTGGTGATGAACCCGCCAATGGGCGGCCCCACCACAGGCGCCACGATGGCCGGCCAGGTGATGGTGGAGATGGCCTTGATCAACTGGCGCTTATCCGTGTTGCGCACCACGATCAGCCGCCCGACCGGCACCATCATCGCGCCGCCAATGCCTTGCAGCACGCGCGCCGCGGTGAACGCGAATAACCCGTTCGATGCGCCGCACAGCACCGAGGCCACCGTGAAAACAACGATCGCCCCGCCGAACACCGTCCTTGACCCGAAGCGATCAGCGATCCATCCGCTGATCGGGATAAACACCGCCAGCGCCAGCATATAGGCCGTCATGCCCAGGCTCAGGTCATTCGGCCCGACCCCGAACGACCGCGCCATCTGCGGCAACGCAGTGGCGAGCACGGTGGTATCGAGGTACTCCATGAAGAAGGTAGCCGCGACGAGATACGGCAGGAATCTCATCGACGATGACTGGGTTTGCGTGTGGTCCATGGAGCGGCGGGTGCGGGGGGTGCGTGTCTGCGCGGCGAAGCGGGCGGACCGCTTTTTGCCACCGGGAAAGCCATTTCAAGCCAGGATGGCAATCATACCGGGCATCGGCAAAGGACGTTTGCCCCGCCCGGCCCACGCTTTGGCCAGTCCATCATGCCGCGCCTGCGCGCGCCGGGTCTTCCGCCTGGCGCTGCGGCACGCGCACCGGGTCGACATGGGTCATCACATTCAGCACGTCCTGAATCTGCATGGCGGCGAGGCGCGCCTCCACCGCAATACGGTGCCCCGCCTCGACCGTCATTGCGCCATCGATCTCCAGATGCACGTCGACCAGGATCGCGTCGCCCATCTTGCGGGTCTTCAGGTCATGCAGGCCCAGCACGCCTGGCGTGGCCAGCATGGCCTGCCGGATCGCCTCGATGCTCTGCGCATCCACGGCGCGGTCCATCAGGTCATGCAGGGCATCCCAGGAGAACTTCCAGCCCATCCTGGTCACCATCAGGCCGACCACCAGGGCGGCCACTGGATCAAGCATGTGGTAGCCAAGCAGGTTGCCGCCGATGCCCACGGCGACCACCAGCGACGATGCCGCATCCGAGCGCGCATGCCATGCGTTGGCAACCAGCATGCTGGAGCGCACGCGCTCGGCCACGGCGAGCATGTAGCGGAACAACGATTCCTTTGCCGCCAGCGCGCCCAATGCCACCCACAGCGCGACACCCTTGACCGGCTGGATCAACTCGGGATGCTCCAGCTTTTGCACGGCCGACCACAGCATGCCGACGCCGACCGCAAGCAGCAGCAGGCCGATTGCCAGCGAGGCGGCGGTCTCGAAACGCTGGTGGCCGTATTGGTGGTCGGCATCCGCGCCCTTGCGGCTATGGTGACTGGCGAACAGCACCACAAAGTCCGAGACCAGGTCGGAGAGCGAGTGAATGGCATCCGCGATCAACGCCTGGGAGCCGGCCACCACGCCCGCCACCAGTTGCATGCAGGTCAGCAGGATATTCACGGCCACGCTCACCCAGGTGCTGCGCCGCGCCGCCTGGGCTCTGGCGGGCGTTTCTACCTCGGCCTCGTCGATGACCTCATCAGTTCGCATCGATGGATGACTCCTGTTGTCCGGTTAATGTCCGGTTAATGTCCGGTTAATGCCTTGCCGGGTAAAGCGCGGCCGCGCCCCAGCCATTCTAGCCACTCGAACAGCGCCATGCCGGCCAGCATGGCCAGCGCAAAGACTGCGCCTTGCCATGCGCCCGCGCCCAGCAGCACCAGCGCGGGCCCCGGGCAGATCCCCGCCAGCCCCCAGCCCACGCCGAACAACAGGCCACCACCAAGCAAGCGCCGGTCAATCCGGCGCGACGCCGGCAGCTGCATGGGCAAGCCCAGCAGCGAGACGGCACGCCGCCGGGCGATACCGAACGCCACTACGCCCACCGCGATCGCGCCGCCCATCACCAGCGCCAGCGAGGGATCCCAGCGCCCGGCAAGGTCGAGAAATCCGAGCACCTTCTGTGGATTGGCCATGCCGGCCAGGATCAGCCCGAGGCCGAACACCAGGCCAGAGGCCAGCGAGATCAGCAAGGAAGAAAGGCGGTTCATGTCGCTCCTCATGCGCCGAGCAGGTGCCGTGCGACAAAGACCGTCGCAAAACCGGCCCCCATGAAGGCCGCGGTGGCCGCCAGCGAGCGCGGAGAGAGCCGCGACAGCCCGCAAACGCCATGCCCGCTGGTGCAGCCCGCGCCGTAGCGGGTACCCAATCCCACCAGCAAGCCGGCTACGACCAGCAGGCCAGCGCCGGCATGGACCCGGATCTCCGGCAGCGCGCCGAACAGGCGCCAGAGCAGCGGTGCCGCCAGCAGGCCAAGCACAAAGGCGATACGCCAGCCGGCTTCCGCGCGCGTTGGCCGCAGCAAGCCACCAACGATGCCGCTGATGCCCGCGATGCGCCCGTTGAACAGCACGAGCGCGGCGGCGGCCAGTCCAATCAGCAGGCCCCCGCCCAGCGCGGACCAGGGCGTGAAGTGTGTCCAGTCGATGATCATGGCCAGTGGCTCCTTCATTCAGTGGGGCAATACAGGGCGTAAAGCGTTTCGAGCACGGCCAGCGCCCGCGCATCGGCAACCGCGTAAAAAATCCGCTTGCCGTCGCGCCGCGTGTTGACCAGCCCTTCCGCGCGCAGCACACCAAGCTGTTGCGACAAGGTGGGTTGATGGATGCCAAGCAGCGCTTCGAGCTCGCCCACCGACATCTCGCCCTGGCTAAGCTGGCAAAGCAGCAGCAGCCTGTCTTCATTGGCGAGGGCGCGCAACATGGCGGTGGCGTCGCCCGCGGCGGCGCGCATCGTGTCCAGGCTCAGGGAGGGAGAAGCCGCTTGCATGGGTTCGGCAAAGGCCGGGCGAGACCCCGGCCTGCTAATCAATATACGGTTTAATATTATATTAAAATGTATATTGATGCCAGTCGAGACCGACCTTCAATGCGACATCAACACCGGTATGTCGGCGTGGCGCATCAGGGTGCGGGTGGTGCCGCCAGTGACCAGCTCGCGCAGCCGGGCGTGCCCATAGCCACCCGCCACCAGCAGGTCGGCCTGCAAGTGCCGCACCGCCTCCAGCAGTAGTTGGCCAATCCTATGGCTGCCTTGCACGGCGTGCATGACGCTGGTGATGCCCTGGCGCGCCAGGTGATCTCGCAGGCCGGCGTGCGCACCGGGCACATCGGGCATGCCGTGGGTCGCCGAGCCGTCATGCGCGCTGGACGCCGACACCACGGTGACACGCTTGGCCAGGCGCAGCAGAGGCATCGCATCGGCCACGGCCCGGGCGGCTTCCCGCCCACCATCCCATGCGATGGCGACATGTTCGCAGGGTAGATGCCGCACGCCCGGCGGCACCAGCAGCACCGGGCGGCCGGTGTTGAGCAACACATATTCCGGGGTCTGTGCCACCAGCACGGGAATGGATTCCGGCCCGGGCAAGCGGGCCAGGACGACCACGTCCGCCACCCGCCCCTGCTGGACCAGCGCCCAGCCCACGTCGTCCTCGATGACCCGGTGGGTGAAGCCCACGCCGGGCGCCGCTTCGCTCATGGCCCGATGAAATGCGGCGCTGGCTTCGGCGCCCTGCGCCAGCAACTGGCGCCGGGCCAGTTCCGCGTAGTATCCCGCCTCGTCGCCCGCGCCCCGGAACGGCTCCAGCCGCATGCCGGTGGCCGTCACCCCGATCACATGGCCGGCCGAGCGCTGCGCCAGTTCCGCAGCCAGGTTGACGCGATCCGCACAGCCGGGGTCGGCGCCGAGTTCGACCAGCACGGTCTTGAAATCCATGATGTTTTCCTCCGATCCGGAGACCCCTGCACACGGTTGCAGACGTTTTTCCGACTATCCGAAAATGGACTCTACTCCGTGCGCGGGGCAGCGCAAGCGGGCAATGCGGGCGAATTGCGGCAGATCAATGCCGAAAGCCTGCCCCGCGCGGCCGGCGCGCGGGACTACGCAAGCGGCGCCAGCTCGATCTGGCTGGCCATTGGCGCCAGCGCACGGATCAGCATGATGCTCATATCGGTGAACGCCAGCGTGCAACTGGCCAGCGTGCCACGCCAGTCCGCATCGGCCAGCGTCAGGTTCTCCCAGACCTCGACCGGATGCTCGGGCGGCACGCCCTGCGCCACCAGCCAGGCGGCGATATCGCTGGGCATGAAATCCCATGGGCGCGGAATCACGATGGCGTTGCGCTGGTCCGCCAGCACGTGCACCAGATGGCGCTTGAACGGCTCCAGGTCTCCGCGCCGGTGAAAGGTCAGGAAGGTGGTCTCGTCGAAGCAAACCTTGCCGCGCGCAGCCAGCACCTGGGCCGAAGAGATGCCGGGCACGGTATCCACCGGATGGCCGCATGCCCGCTCGACCCGCTCCAGGTACTGGAAACCGCTGAAGTGCATGTCGCCCATGAACAGCACCACGCAGCGCCGGCCGCCATGGTGCTCGGCGGCAACCCAGGCAAGCCGCTCCACCTGGTCCTGGTATCCCATGGTGACCACCTGGGCCGCCGGCGGCACCAGCGGGCGGATGACGTCGATGACCGTGTCGAAGCCGGCCACGATGTCGGCGCCACGGACCAGTTCCGCCACGCCGTGGGTCAGGAAGTCGAGGTGCCCGGGGCCAACGCCGGCGCAGATGATCATGAAGAATCCCGGTTCGATCGATGCAAAAGGGGACGGCGCGCGCATCGCCCCGTCAAGACAGGGCGCAATTATGCCAAGCCATCGGAGCGCGAGGCCTGCGCCGAGGAACGCCTGGCGCAAAAAAAAGTACTTCAGGATCCGGCACTGGATGCCGATAGCTGCTTCAGAGCCGAGTCAATGTCCCGCGAGCCCCCACCGGGCAAGGCAGGCACCCTCGGTCGTTAGCGACGTTTACCTCACTCATGCCAGATAGAGACAAAGCGCTCAGCATAGCCGACCCCCATCAGTTGTTCCGCAATTCGCTCGAGCAAGCCACCGATGCCGTCTTCATCCTGAACACGGACAACAAGGTGATCTTCCTGAACGCTGCTGCGGAGGCACTCTATGGCGCATCCCGTACGCAAGTCTTCGGCATGAACGTGGAGGCGCTCGTGCAAAAACTGCCGGATGCCGACGCGCAGCGCGCCCAGCCCTTGCCCGCCGTCCGGATACTGAGGCCGGATGGCGAACTTCGCTTTGGCCATGTCGCGGAATCCAGCACCCGCCTGGGCGACGTGACACTGCGCACGCTGCTGGTAAAGGTGGCCAACCACCCGGATGCCAGCCGCGACCATCACCCGTTGCTATCCGTCATTGCCGACGAGATCGACAGTGCCGTGCTGGTGGTCGATGCCGACTGGCACATCGTGTACGGCAACGCCGGGCTCACGCGCATGCTGGGCTACAAGCCCTGCGAGCTGAGGGGTAAGACCCCGCGCGAGATACTGGCCGGCGAGTTCACCGATCCCGGCGTGATGCAACGCTTGCATGCCCAGCGCTCATCCCCGGGCGGCGAGCGCCACGAGGCTCTGGTGTATGCGCGCGACGGCAGCGCACTCTGGGTCAGCGCCACCGTGCGCCATCTGGTCAGCGCGACCGGCGACCGGCATCACGCCATCGTCATCCTCTCCGACATCACCCAGCAGCGGACCTACGAGATGCTGCAGCGAAAGGTACTGCAAGCCATGGTGATGGAGCAGCCGCTGCCCGCCGTGATGGAATTGATCTGCGAAGAAGTACAACGCGTGGCACCCGCCGTGATCGCGTCCGTGCTGCGGGTGGCCGCCGATGGGCGCCTGCACCCGCTGGCCGCGCCTGGCCTGCCGCCCGAGTATTCGGCCGCGCTGGACGGCCTGACCATCGGGCCATCCGTGGGCTCCTGCGGCACGGCCGCCTGGCTGGGCGAGCCGGTGATGGTCAGCGATATTGCCAACGATCCGCTATGGGCGGATTTTCGTGATCTTGCCCTACCCCTCGGCCTGGCGGCATGCTGGTCCTATCCGATCAAGGCAAGCGATGGCCGCGTGCTTGCCACGCTGGCCTTCTACTGCCGCACCGTCCGCCAGCCCGACGCCTTCCACCAGCAGCTGGCCGAGGTATGCGCCTCGCTGTGCAAGCTCGCGTTCGAGCGCGAGGAAGCCGCCGAGCGGATCCTGCAGCTCGACCACTACGATTCACTGACCGGCTTGCCCAACCGCAGCCTGCTGCAGATGCAGGCCGGCACCCTGCTGCTCGCGGCGCGCTCGGCCGGCACCACGCTCAGCGTGCTGTTCGTCGACCTGGACCGCTTCAAGCATATCAACGACTCGCTCGGCCACGTCGGCGGCGACAAGCTGCTGCGCGAGGTTGCGCAACGCCTTAGCGCGCACGCCGGGGATACCGCGCTGGTGGCGCGGCTGTCGGGCGACGAATTCGCGCTGGTGCTCCCCGACTGCGACCGCACCCAGACCATTGCTGCGGGCAAGCGCATCCTGGCCGCGCTGCGCCAGCCGCTGCGCATCGACCACGCCAGCATTGCGCCCTCGGCCAGCATCGGCATCAGCATGTTCCCGGCCGACGGCGATGCGCTGGACTACCTGCTGCACTGCGCCGAGATGGCCATGTACGACGCCAAGGCCGCGGGGCGCAACTTGTTCCGCTTCTTCAGCATCGAGATGAACTGGGCCGCCCAGGAGCGCCTGGCGCTGGAGTCCGCGCTGCGCGACGCCCTGCTGGCCGAGGAGCTTCATCTCAACTTCCAGCCCCAGGTGTTCCTGCGTGATGGGCGCCTCTATGGCTTGGAGGTGCTGGTGCGCTGGCACCACCCGCACTTTGGGATGGTGTCGCCGGACCGCTTCGTGCCACTGGCCGAAGACAGCGGCCTGATTGGCACGCTGGACCGCTGGGTGCTGGAGCAATCGTGCGCGCAGCTAGCTGCCTGGCGCCGGGAAGGGCTTTCCGTACCCACGATCTCCGTCAATATCTCGCCCGCCAGCTTCCGCGACCCGGGGCTGCCTGCGCAAGTGGCCGAGACCCTGGCCCGCCATGGGCTGCCCGCCCAGGCGCTGGTGCTGGAGATGACCGAAGGGCTGCTGATGGAAGACGACGCGGGCCTCGCCGCCACCGTTGCCGCCATCCACGCACAAGGCGTGCGCTTGTCCATGGACGACTTCGGCACGGGGTATTCCAGCCTGGGCTACCTCAGGCAGTTGCCCGTGCACCAGCTCAAGCTGGACAAGAGCTTTGTGATCGACCTGGAAAGCGATGCCGCCGCCCGCGAGCTGGCCAGCGCCGTCATCCGCATTGGCGACAGCCTGAAGCTCGCGGTGATCGCCGAAGGCGTGGAAAACGAAGCCCAGCGGCGCTTCCTGCTATCGCAGGGATGCCATATGGGGCAAGGCTATCTGTTCTCGCGCCCGCTGGATGCCTTGGCGGTGGCGAAATGGATCGCCGCGCCGCAGGCGGTCGAGCGGCAGCCGGCGGAACATGGGGAGCGGCATTCCCGGCGTTGAATGAAGAGGCGGTGGCGGCTTAGGCCGGCGCCGCCCGCTGGCTACCTGGCGGCGGCGCGCTTTTCCAGCAACGGCTGGCTCACGCCCTGCACGCCCACCAGCCCGAGCACGGTGGTTAGCCCGACCTGGGCGCCTTCCCAGGCGTTGGTCGGGTCGTACCACTCATCGCGGGCATGGAAGCCGCCGGTCTTGCCACCGCTGCCGATGATGATGGCGGGAATGCCAAGCGACATCGGCACATTGGCGTCGGTGCTGCCGCCGCGCAGGCTGGGCGTGCCCTTGCCGTAGCCCTTGATGGCGCGCACCGCTGCCTGCACGATGGTGGCGTCTGGCGGCGTGCGGCCCGCCGGACGGTCGCCGATCAGCTTGACCTGGTAGGTGATCTGGCTGGCAGCGTCGGCCGGATGCCAGCGGCGGTTTTCCTCGGCAACCCCGGCCTCGATGGCCGCCATGATCTGCTTCTCGGTTTCCAGCAGCGATGGCGTAGCGTTGGAGCGGATATCCACCGCCATGCGCGCATCGCCCGCAATCGCGTTGACCGACGTGCCGCCGCCCACCGTGCCCACCGTGAATGTGGTCTTGGGATCCTCGGGCGGGCGCACGTCGCTCACCTTGGCAATGGCCCGTCCCATCGCGTGGATGGCGCTGGGCAGGCCGAAGGCGCCGAAGCTGTGGCCGCCCGGGCCACGGAACGTCACCTCATAGCGATGGCTGCCGGTGCCGAGCGACAGCACCCGGTCGCCCACGCCCGGCTCCAGCCCGACCATGCCGTCGATATCCGGGTGGTCGCGAAACACGGCCTTCATGCCGCGCAGGTTGCCCAGCTCTTCCTCGCCCACGTTGCCAACGAACACCAGGTCGCCCACGGTGCGCACCTGGTTGTCGTTGAGCACCTTGAGCCATGACAACAGGACTGTCAGCCCGCGCGTGTCATCCGAGATGCCTGGCGCATAGAGGCGGCCGTCGCGCGGCTTGACCGTGACATCGGTGCCTTCGGGAAAGACCGTGTCCAGGTGCGCCGAGATCAGCAGCTTGGGGCCGTTCCCGCTGCCCTTGCGGATGCCGATGGCATTGCCCTCGGCATCGATATGCGCATCGGCAAGGCCAAGCGCCTTGAGCCGGGAGAGGAAATGCTCGGCCCGTGCCTTCTCCTTGAACGGCGGCGCGGGGATCTCGGTCAGCGTCTTGAGATCGCCCAGCGAGCGCGCGTCATCCGCCTTCACGTCGGCCAGCACCTTCTTGACTAGCGGGGCGGCTTCGAGTGTGGCGTAGGTGCGCTCCACCACGGGCGAGACCGCAGGCACGGGGATGGTCTGCGCAACCGCGTGGGTGCCTGCCAGGGCAAGCCCCGCGAGCATCAGGGAAAGCGGACGGAACGGGACGGCAACGGATTGGGGGCGTGCTTGCATGGTGGGGCGATGGCTCCGGAAAGGACATGGCGGCATGGCGAACGGCACAGGCATCGGTTGTGGCCGGGCGAAGCCATATTCTGCCAGCGAGGCGGGAGATAGTGGGCTGCAAGAAGTGGGCTGCATGAGGCATCCATGTGCCAGGCAAGGTAATTGGATTACCATTCAATACCTGGCGGCAGGCCATGCCGCGCCAGTTGCCCGCCTTCCGGCTTGCCCGGTGTCCACGCTGCATAGCGGTTTTACCGAGGGTGATGTGGTAGAAGCAACTATTGAGATGTCCAGTCCTCACGGCCTGCAGGGCCGCAGGGCCACACGGCTGACCGCCACGGCCAGCCAGTTCGAGTGCAACATCCAGCTAAGCAGCAACGACTGCGCGGCGGACGCCAAGAATGTGTCCGAGGTCATGCGCTTGTCGGCGCGCGCCGGCCTGCGTTTGCACATCCAGGCCAGCGGCCCGGACGAGTCGGTGGCGCTGCGCGTCATCTGCGCCTTGCTGACCGACTAAGCGGCCGGCCCGGCAGTCAGCGACCATGCCCATCACCTACCTGCGCAACCTCACCGGACGGGTACGCAGCCCGCACGCCAACCGGCAGCTTGCCGGCTATCTCAGCTTTGTGGCCGGCGCCACCAACGCCGGCGGCTTCCTTGCCGTGCAGCAGTACACCTCCCACATGACGGGCATCGTCTCGGCCATGGCGGACCACCTGGCGCTGGGGCAGGTCGGGCTGATCCTGGAGGGACTTGGCGCGCTGCTGTCCTTCCTGGCGGGCGCGGCCACTTCCGCCGTGCTCATCAACTGGGCACGGCGCGAGCACCTGAACAGCGAATATGCCCTGCCGCTGATGCTGGAGGCCTTCTTGTTGCTGTGCTTTGGCTTGCTCGGCGGCAACCTTGGCAATCACCAATGGCTGTTCATACCCGCCACGGTGATGGTGCTGTGCTTCATCATGGGCCTGCAAAACGCCATGATCACCAAGATTTCCCACGCCGAGATCCGCACTACCCATATCACCGGGATGGTGACCGATATTGGCATCGAGCTTGGCAAGCTGTTCTACTGGAACCTCGCCAAATCCGACGAGGCCAGGCCGCCGGTGCTGGCCAACCGGTCCCGGCTGCGCATGCTGGCCATGCTGGTGGCGCTGTTCTTCTTCGGCGGCGTCGTCGGCGCGCTGGGCTTCAAGCATCTGGGATTCAGCGCCACGCTGGCGCTGGCGGCGTTGCTGCTGGTGCTGGCGTTCGTGCCGGTGGTGGACGATGTGCGGGCCCATGGCGCGCGGCTGACCGCCTACGGGCGCAAATGGGCGCGCGAGGTATTGCGCGATGTCCATGCCCTGTGGCTGGCCGCGCGCGACCCGCGCACCCCGTGGTACGCAAAAGCCGTGGCCCTGCTGGTGGCGGGCTACGCGCTGTCGCCCATCGACCTGATCCCCGACTTCATCCCGGTGCTCGGCTACCTGGACGATGTCGTGCTGGTGCCGCTCGGGGTCATGCTGGCCATCCGGATGATCCCGCCGGACCTCATGCGCGAGCACCGGGCCGCCGCCGTTGCGGCCGGGCAACGCCCAAGCAGCCGCGTGGCGGCCGCGGTCATCATCGTGCTGTGGATTGGGGGCACGCTTGTGATGGCTGCGCTGCTCGCGCGCTATGTTCCGTGGCTCCGAAGCAACTGATTTGCGATTCCAGGCCCTGAAGGTACGCGCGGACACATTGGTTTGCATTTGGCACGGCCGGTGCTACCTACAATCGAATTGTCGGGAGGCACATCCCGCCCATCACCGAGCCAGCAACGCATCATGCAGGACCAAGCCTTACCCCCCACCGTGACCTGCCTGCAGGGCCTGCGCGATCTCGCGGCCCTGCTCACCGCAGGCTCCCTGCTCCAGTCCGCCACCTTGCAGGTCATTGCCGAGTACGAACGGCACGCCCGCACCTCCGAAGACGAGTACTGCGCCCGACGACATAGCTGGGATTAGACTCGCCCCGGCAGCGCTGCCGCTCAGTGCTTGCATGCCAGCGGTGAACGCACGCCGCCGTCGCGCACCAGTGGCAGGATGGTTGGCGCCAGCGATTTGAGCAACTGCACGGACAGCGCGCTGGTGAAGGCATAGCGCGCGGCATAGGGCTCTTGCACGTACGCCGTGACGTTGCCGAAGTAACGGTCGCCAAGGAAAAACACGAAGGTGGCCGAGCGGCTGACCACGCGTGAGGAAATCAGCCTGCCGCCTGGCCCGTAGACTTCGTAGCGATGATCGCCCGTGCCGGTCTTGCCGCCCGCCACGATGCCGCTGCCAACCAGCGCCGACTTCAGCATGCCCGCCGTGCCCGAATCCACCACGCCGATCAGCGCGGCACGCACCACCTCGGTGATATCCTCGCTCAGCAAGCGCGTGCCCTTCTGCCCCAAGCCAAAGTCAGTCGCGTACGGCGTGCCCGCCGCAAATTCCAGGCTGCGCAGCGCCGTGGCCTGCTGGCGCACGCCATTGCCCTGCACGATGCCGACCAGCTCGGCCAACGCAGCCGGCCGGTCCCCCGCCGCGCCGATCGCCGAGGCATAGGACGCCGTGATCGCGCTGAACGGATAGCCCAGGCGCTGCCACCGGCGTGCAATCTCAACAAAGGCCTGGCGCTCCAGCTGGCTGCGGATGCGGCGCGTCTGGCCGCCGGGATGGCGGGTCTTGAACAGCCACGCATACACCTCCTGGCGTTGCTCGGTGCTGTCGCGCAAGGCTTCATCCAGGCTGGCATCGGGGCGCTGGCGCAGGTAATTGAGCAGCCATAGCTCAAGCGGATGCACGCGCGCCAGGTAGCCCCGGTCATTCAGCGAAAAACTGGTCGGTCCGTATTTGCTGTACAGCTTGGCCAGCTTCTCATCGGTCAGCCCCGCCTTGGGCAGGGTGGCGAGCATGACCTTGTTGAACTGCGCCGGATCGATGTCGGGATCGATGCTGCGCAGCGTCACCGCCAGCCCCACCGGCGAGAAGTGGCGGTTCTGGAGCACGCGCCTGGCCGCTTCCTGCTGGCTCATGCCGCGATACTTCCCGTAGAAGGCACGCAGGTAGTCGCTGCCCTCCTTGTCGGCAAAGCGCACCAGGTAGGCGCGGCGTTGCGGCGCGGCCGGATTGTTCAGCCAGTCGTCGGCATCGGGATGCAAGCGATAGGTTTCGTAGCGCACGATATCGCGCATCAGGCGGATAAAGACCAGGTTCACCGAGTGCTCGAACGCTTCGCGCACGGTCATGATCTTCATGTTTTCCCAGCGCTCGAAGTTGGTGAATGTCTGCAGCCCGCCCCCGGTAAAGAAGGCCTCTCCCGCGCTGCCGGAATAGCGGCGCAGCATGGCGGCTTCCAGCATGGCGCGGCGGCTCTTGTCGGGTGCGGCGAGCAGGTAGCTCAGTACCCACTGGGTCAGCGCATCCAGCTTGGCCGGCTTGATTTCGCGCAGCTCGGCGGTGGACATGCCGGCATATTTCTCGTGGAGCTCGGAGAGGATTTCCAGATAGGTCACCAGCGTGCGCAGCTTGGCGGTGGAGCCCAGGTTCAGCCGCGCGCCGCGGTTCAGGTCGAACGGCAGGTCCAGGTTGTCGGCTTGCACGCGCAGCAGGTTGGCGCCGTCGACCTTCTCGTAGAGCGTGAAGCTGATCGCCAGCTTGCCCGGGTCGTCGCCCTCGCGCAGCAGGTTGTGGCCGTACATCCCGAAACCATGCGCGCCGTCACGCGTGCCCGCCCGCAGCAGCGCCTCGGTGACCACCCGTTGCAGGCCCGTATTGATGGTGCTGTGGGCAGTCAGGTCGAGCCGGTCCAGCTCGTAGCTGCTGCCAAGGTCAAGATAGCGCAGCAAATCGGTGCGCACCCCGCTGATGGCCTTGCGCGAGATAAATGACACCTCCGGCCGGTCCAGCGCCGGGGCGCCCAGCGTCAAGGACTGGGCCAGCGAAGCGTCGCGCAGCCAGGGCGGAATGGCGCCGGCGGCCGAGAGCAAGCGGATATAGCTGTCGGTCAGTTCTACCAGCGTGGCTGTATCGCGCCGCAGGAAATGCGATGGCCCGCGCTGCGCAATGATCAGCGAGAGCGCTTGCTTGAACACCCGCGCCTGCCGCTGGCCGAGTTCGCCCTCGCCCTGTCCCGCGCCGGGTCCCGGCCCGGCGGCATTCGCCAGCAAGCGGTTGGCCTCGTCGAAGTCCTGCCCGTACCAGGCCCACAGGCCATCGCCCAGTCCGTTGACCTCGCCCAGGCCGGCCCGGGCCGAGAGTGGCACGGTGTTGAGGTAATCCAGCAGGATGCGCTCCCTGGCGGCCACGGTGTTCGGGCCGTCCAGGTAGGCGCGCATCGATGCGCTGGCCATCTGGCGCAGCTTTTCCTTGGGCGAACCAGTGCGGCCGGCGCGCGAATGCCGGTATTTCTCGATCTGGGTAGCGAGCGTGCTGCCGCCAGCGGCGTCGTGCTTATCGTTGAAGAAATGCACGCCCTGATCCAATGCGGCACGCGTGAAGCGCCGCACGTCCAGCGCGGGATTGCGCGTGGGAAATTCGGGATCGAGCAGATCGCGGTTCTCGATGAAGAGCAGCGCGTTCACGAGCAGGGCCGGAATGTCCTCGAAGCTGGCGTAGGTACGAGGCGGTGTGCGCCTGGCGCCAAATGGCAGGTCATTGCAGTCAAGCAGGTCCAGGCCGGCCTGGGTTTTCTCGTGATAGGGCGCGAACAGGCCGGAGTCCGTCAGTTCCAGCATGCGGTCGGACCACTGCGCCTGGCGTTCGCGCCGAAAGCCCCGCGCTTCCAGCAATTCGGTGAACTGCGGCATCCGGCTATAGCCGAAGCGCAGGTCATAGGGGCCGTCGTCCGGAAAGCGGATGCGTTCGCTCGGGCCGTCCTTTACCGCGAAGGCGACGTCTTTCGCCCGCCCGGCAAAGTAGCGCGCCTGCAACCGCGAGGTGGCAAGTTCCTCGGCAACGACGGCGCAAAGGAGGTAACCGCCCCCTACGAGCAGAGCCAATACCAGGAGCCTGGGCCAGACACGTCGACGCACGATTCAGGTCCATTTGCGAGGAAACCGGGGCTTTTCCAGGCGCGTCGGCCTATGCCGGGCGCCTGCTGGCAACGATGGCACTATTCCACCACTCTCGTCACAACGTATACCCTAGTCCAATGGGGCCTAACGCACAAAGTGCGCGTGCGCCATCCCGGCGTTTCCTGCTGTCTTCCCGCCATTTCCTGCCACGCGCCGCCGCTCCCGGCGCTCCCAGCGCTCCTGGTCCGCCTATACGCGGAACGCCGCGATAGCCTGGTTAAGCTGGCGCGCCTGGTCCTCCAGCGACGCGGCGGCAGCAGCAGCCTCCTCGACCAGCGCCGCGTTCTGCTGGGTGGACTGGTCCATCGACGCCACCGCCTGATTGACCTGCTCGATGCCGCTGCTCTGCTCGACTGAAGCCGCCGCAATCTCGCTCATGATGTCGGTCACCCGGCGGATCGCCGCAACCACCTCCTCCATGGTGCTGGCCGCGCGCCCGGCCTGGCCACTGCCCAAAGCCACATGCGCCAGCGACGTCTCGATCATGGACTTGATCTCGCGGGCCGCCCCGGCGCTGCGCTGGGCCAAGCCGCGCACTTCGCCCGCAACCACCGCGAACCCGCGCCCCTGCTCGCCGGCGCGGGCAGCTTCCACGGCGGCGTTGAGCGCCAGGATATTGGTCTGGAAGGCGATGCCGTCGACCACGCCGATGATCTCCGCGACCGTCCTGGCCGCCGTGCTGATATCGCCCATGGTGGCCAGCACATCGCCCACCACCGCGCCGCCCTGGCTAGCCACCTCGACCGCGCTGACAGCAAGCTGGCTGGCCTGGCGCGCGTTGTCTGCGTTCTGGCGCACGGTGGAGGTCATCTGCTCCATGCTAGAGGCGGTTTCCTCAAGCGAGGCAGCCTGCGCTTCCGTTCGGCTGGACAAATCCGAGTTGCCTGCGGCGATCTGCCGGGTGGCCGACGTGATCGCATCCGAGCCCCGGCGCACCCGCCCCACGGTCAGCGCAAGGCTGGCCTGCATGCGCGCGAGGCCCTCCAGCAAGCGGCCCATTTCATCGCGGCGGGTGACCTGCACCGGGTGGCTCAGATCGCCGGCCGCGATGCGGTCGAATTGTGTCAGCGCCTGCTCCAGCGGCCCAACGATGGCACGCAGCAGGAACACCGCGCAGGCGGCCGCGACCAGCAGTGCCAGCACGATCGCGGCAATCACGCCATGGCGGAAAACCCGGTACGCCACCTGCGACGCCTCGAAATTACCTGCCGCCATCTTGAGCTGGAACTGGCTCAGCTTCAGGCTGCTGTCGTTGGCGTCCCGAAACAGCCGGGACAGCTTGCCATCCATGATCTGGTCGGCCAGCGCGCGGTCCTTGGCGCGCAGCGCGGCGATGATGGCGGCGATGCCTTCGCGGTTGGCGGCCTCCCGCTTGGCCGACACGGCCACCGCGAGCTGGTCTTCCTCGCTGTCGCGCGGCAGGGCCATGAAACGCTTCCAGGCCTCGTCAGAGCGCCGCGTGAGCTCTTCGGTGCGCTCCAGCAGGCCCGGGGCTTCCGGGCTGTCCGGGTATAGCATGGCGCGGTCCAGCGCGGTACGCGCCCGGGTGAGGCTCAGGTCCGCCTCGCCCAGCGCCAGGGCAGAGGCAAGCTGGTTCGAGTAAGTAGACTCATGGGCGTCGTTGGCGGCGCGCAAGCCAAGCAAGCCGGCCACGCCCACACCAAGCGCAAGCAGGAACAGCAGGGAGACGGTGGCAATGAGGCGGGCGCGGATGGTAAGGCTGGCAAGCATGTGAAAGAGGCCCGGATAGTGAAAGGCTGAAATGGCGCGCTGGGCGGAAAACCTGTCTATCGGTGAGGTGCAACAACAACTTGAGGCCGCGCCATCGGTTGTGCGCAAGACGGCACCTGAAGGGCGAATTCAGACACCGCGATTGATTTTGCGCAAACTTTCATGCGTCCGCGCGCCGGCTTCGGTCAAGTCCGGCCAAAGCCGTCCGTTAGCCCAGTGATCTCAAACCCCTGTTCCAGACGATGATGAAAAACCTGAGCGTGCGCACTGCCTTGCTGGCAGTCCTGGTGACCTTTGCCTGCATGATCGTGTTCGGCGCGGGCGTTGGCGTGCTCGCGCTGCGCGCCGCGGACCAGGCGACCGGGCGCGTGGAGCAACTCTCCGCCAGCGCCCTGCTGCTCAACGATGCGTACAAGGACATGACCCGTGCGCGCTCGGCGCTCGCGCGCGCCTACGCTTCGGCCCGCGAGGGCAGCACTGAAGTCAACGCCAGCGCGCTCGATGCCGCCGGCAAATCGCTCAAGCACTCAGCCGAGGCGTTGCAGCGCTTTGAGGCCGCGCCCGCGCAGGAAGGCCAGGACGATGCCCAGCGCCGACAGGTCGCGGATGCCGCTCGCCGGCATGCCGGCACGGTCGAGCGAGCCCTGGCCGCCTTGCGCGCGGGAGACCCCGCCGCCTACGCGGCGATCAACGACCGCGACATCACCGCCTCCGGGGCCGAGTATTCGGTGGGCGTCGAGCGCTTCCAGGAGCAAGCGAGCCAGTTGGCGCGGCAGGAAACCGAGACCAGCAGCGCGCGCTACCAGTGGGTGGTGCGGCTCGTGGTGGTTGGCATCACCGCCGCGCTGGGCCTGATCGTGGCGGTGCACCTCGGACTGCGCGCGGCCATCGTGGCACCTCTGGCCACGGCCGCCGAGCACCTCGACCGTGTGGCGCAGGGCGACCTGAGCCATCCCGCCGCGGCCGCCGGCAACAACGAGGTGGGCCGCGTGCTCGCCGCCGTGGCGCGCATGCAGGTGGCGCTAACGCGCACTGTCAGCCAGGTACGATCCAGTTCGGACTCGGTCAACATCGGCGCACGCGAGATCGCCGCCGGTAATACCGACCTGTCCTCGCGCACCGAACAGCAATCCGCGTCGCTCGAGCAAACCGCCGCCAGCATGGAAGAACTCACCTCCACGGTGAGCAACAACACGGAAAGCGCGCGCCAGGCCAGCGCGCTGGCCGCCGAAGCGGCGCGGCTGGCTACGCGCGGCGGCGACGACGTGCGCGGCGTGGTGCAGACCATGGGCGACATCAGCAGCAGTTCGCAACGGATCGCCGACATCATCGGCGTGATCGACGGCATTGCCTTCCAGACCAATATCCTGGCGCTCAACGCCGCCGTGGAAGCGGCGCGCGCGGGCGAGGCGGGCCGCGGCTTTGCCGTGGTGGCGGGCGAGGTGCGCGCGCTGGCGCAGCGCAGCGCCAACGCGGCACGGGAGATCAAGTCGCTGATCGACGACTCGGCCAGCAAGGTGGGCGCCGGCAACGCGCTCGTCGCCCAGGCCGGCCAGACCATGAGCGAGACCGTGGATGCCGTGGGCCGCCTGGCGCGGATCATGGAAGACATCTCGTCGGCGTCGCTGGAACAAAGTGCCGGCATCGTGCAGGTCAGCCAGGCGGTGACGCAGATGGAAGCCGTCACCCAGCAGAACGCGGCGCTGGTTGAGCAGGCAGCCGCCGCGGCCGGATCGCTGGAAGCGCAGGCGCGCCAGCTTGCCGAGGCGGTAGGTGCCTTCCGGCTCGCGCCCGCAGCCTGAGGGACCGCGGCGCCCCCCAAGGCCAAGCTCAAGCCAACCTCAAGCCACCTTCACACGGCCGTGATGCCGCGCTGCAAGGTGGTCTTGAGCATGGAAAACACCTGCCGCGCCACCGGGTTGGCCGCATTGGGCCGCGCCCACAAGTAGTACGTCACATCGGGCAAGCGCGGCAGCCCGTCCTTGTCGCCCAGCACCCGCATGTCGGCGCCCAGCAGGTCGATGCTGCGCGCCGTGATCCCCAGCCCGGCGCGGATCGCCGCCTTGATGCCGATCAGGCTCGGCGCGAAATACGCCGCGCGCCAGGGCACGCCAGCCTCCTTCAGTGCATCCAGCGCCAGCTTGCGAAACAGGCTGGGCTCGTCAGCCAGGATCAGCGGCACCGTGCTGCCGCTCTCATAGGCGAAATCCGCCGCGCAAACCCAGATCGTGGGTGAGGTGCGCAAGACCAGGCCGTCCAGGCTGGTGTCTTCCCGGGTGGAAACGGTCAGGTCGATCTCCCCCCGCCGCAACGATTCCATCAGGAAGGGGCTGCGCCCCACATGGATCTCCAGCCGCAGGGCGGGCGACGCTCGCGCGATATGCGACAGCAGCGGCGGCAGGATCGTGTCGGCCACATCGTGCGGCGCCCCGATCCGCAACGAGCCTGTCAGGTCGCCCTCGCGCAGCACGCGCAGCGCCTCGTCGTTCAGGTTCAGCAATTGCCGCGCGTATTCCACCAGCTTGTTGCCGTGCCGCGTGAGCTGCTTGCCACGCCCCTGCCGCTCGAACAGCGCCAGCGCCACCTGCTCCTCCAGCCGCTGCATCTGCTGGGTGACGGCGGACTGGGTGCGGTGCAGCCGCTGCGCCGCGGCGGCAAAGGTGCCGTGATCGGCAATGGCCACCAAGGTGCGCAACAGGTCCAGATCGAGATTACGCATTCATTAGACTTGCTTAAGTATTTTCATGAGTGATTAAGTGGTTTCAGGTGCCAGCCTTCATTACAGTGAAACCATGCAAGGTGATGTACCACCCCGCAAACGAAGAACCATTAAGACTCAGCAAGGATTCTAGAGACATGTCGATCGCACAACAACGCCAGGCCGCCGTCGGGGACACAATTCAATCCATCAAGGAAATCGTAGCTAGCGGTGGCGTCACCCGGGAATCGCTGGCCAGCGTGCTGGGCCAGGTGGAGCAGCTCGCGGCCAAGCCGTACCTGTGGGCGCAGAGCGAATTCGCCCCACCGGAGGAAGGCGAACGCCAGGCCCGCTACCTGATCGCAGAAGATCCCGACCAGACCTTCGCGCTGTACCTCAACGTGATGCGCCCCGGCAAGCGCATTCCCCCGCACGACCACACCACCTGGGCCTGCGTGGCCGGCGTGGTGGGCACCGAGTACAACGACGTCTACCTGCGCACCGACGATGGCAGCGAACCGGGCGTCGGCACGCTGAAGCACTCGCACACGGTGGAAGTGGGCCCGGGGTCGGGCATCGCGCTGCTGCCTGACGACATCCACTCGGTGGAGATCCGCGGCGAATCCGTGATCCGCCACCTGCACATGTACGGCCGCGCGCTGGAAACCCTGACCGGGCGCACTGCCTACGACCTCGAGACTGGCCGCTGCCAGGCCATGAGCGTGGGCGTCAAGACGCGCCGCTAAGCGGCACCCTGGAGGTGCGGCGCTAACCACCCCCGACAACACCCACCTCCCGGCTTCAGCCGAAGCCCATATCCAACGCATTTCCAGTTGCCTCCCGCCCGCGTGCGGCCAGGAGGCCTGGCCCCCTTATTGCCTGAACAAACGCATGCCCGCCATCCTGAACACGCCCGACACCCGCTACACCCAGGTCGACCCGGTCACCCTCAAGGCCTGGCTGCACGACCAGGACGAGATCGCCCTGTTCGATATCCGCGAGCATGGCCAGTATGGCGAAGGCCATCCGTTCTACGCAGTGCCGCTCCCCTTTAGCCGGCTGGAACTGGATATCGGCCGCCTGGCCCCCAACACCGCGGCGCGCATCGTGCTGGCGGACAACGCCGACGGCGTGGCGGCGCGCGCCGCGCAGGCCCTGTCCATCCTCGGCTACACCCGCCTGTTCGTGCTGGACGGCGGCGTGCCGGGCTGGCAGGCCGCCGGCTACGCCTTGTTCGCTGGCGTCAACGTGCCCTCCAAGACCTTCGGCGAGCTGGCCGAGCACCATTACGGCACGCCGCGCGTCTCGGCCGCGGAGCTGGCGGCCATGCAGGCAGGCGAGCCTGCTCCGGTGGTGCTTGATGGCCGGCCCGTCTCGGAATTCCGCAAGATGAATATTCCCGGTGCCATCTGCTGCCCCAACGGCGAGCTGGCTTACCGGCTGCGCGACCTGGTGCCGGATCCGGCCACGCCCATCGTGATCAACTGCGCAGGCCGCACGCGCAGCATTATCGGCGCGCAAACCCTGATCAACTTCGGCGTGCCCAACCCCGTGTTCGCGCTGGAAAACGGCACTCAGGGCTGGTACCTGAACGACTACAAGCTGGAGCACGGCGGCACCCGGCGCTATCCCGACAGCGCCGCGCCTGCCGGGCTGGATGCCGCCCAGGCCGCGGCGCAGACAATGGCGGTGCGCTTTGCGGTGCCGCGCATCGATGCCGCCGAAGCGGGCGTGTGGCTGAACGACCGCTCGCGTACCACTTTCCTGTGCGACGTGCGCACGCCGGAGGAATACGGCGCCGGCTCAGTGCCCGGCGCCCAGAACGCGCCGGGCGGCCAGTTGATGCAGGCTACCGACCAATACGTGGGTGTGCGCCGCGCGCGCCTCGTGCTGATCGATGCCGATGGCGTGCGCGCCACGGTGGTGGCGAGCTGGCTGCGCCAGATGGGCCATGACGCCGTGGTGCTCGAAGGCGGGCTTGCGGCTGCGCTTGCCGGTGGCCTCGCCGCGCCCGCCGGCCCCGTGGCGCCCTCCCGTGCCTTGCCGGGCATCGATGCCAGCTCGCTGGCGGCGGGCCTGGCCGGGCGGCAGCTGCTGGCGCTCGACGTGCGCGCCAGCATGGCGTATCGCGCCGGGCACGTGCCGGGCAGCCGCTGGTCGATCCGCCCGGTGTTTGCCCGCGACCTCGCTGGTGTGCCGCGCGACACGCCGATCGCGCTCATCGGCGATGACGATCAACCGGGTGTGGCCACGCTGGCCGCCGGCGAACTGGCCGCACTGGGCTACAGCGACATCAGGCTGCTCGCCGGTGGCACAGGCGCCTGGCAGGCGGCAGGCCATGCGCTGGCAAGCGATGCCGGGGATGGCGATGCAGCAAGCAGCCTGCCCGACGCGCGCTGCATCGATTTCCTGTTCTTCGTCCACGACCGTCACGACGGCAACAAGGAGGCCGCTCGCCGCTACCTGGCCTGGGAAACCAACCTGATCGGCCAGCTCGACGCCCAGGAACTGGCCACTTTCCGCTTCGCCTGATCCGCACAGCGTCCTTTCAACATGACCCGCCATCAGCGACCGAGCCCGTCACGCAGCCACCTCACGCCTCTCGCGGCGGGCAACGGTACGCATGGCTGGCAAGGCGAGTCGCAAGGCATTGATTCCCATCCGGCTCGACGGTGCAGCGCCAAGGGGACGCCCCGGCACTCCGGGGACACAGGGGCAAGAGGCAACAGCCGGTACGCCACAGCGGCCAGCGGGGCCAAAGAAGCCTGCCCAGCCGCCCTTCGCTCTGACATCTCTCTACATACACAGGGGTTTTTCATGTCACGCATCAAGCAAGTCCTGACCAGCACCTTTGCCACCGTCGCCACCGTCACCCTCGCCATGGCCGGCGCCCCCGCCAGCGCACAGCCGATGGCGCCGGTCGGCGGCTTTCCCTCGCAGCCGCTGCGCTTCGTCTCGCCGTTTCCTGCCGGCGGCGGCAACGATGCCGTCACGCGCATCGTCACCACGCGGCTCGGCGAAGTGCTGGGGCAGACCGCCGTCACCGACAACCGCGGCGGCGCCGGCGGCAATATCGGCACGCGCTTCGTCGCCGAGGCCAAGCCGGACGGCTACACCCTGCTGACTTCGCAGGTGTCGGTCATGGCCGTGAACCCGACGCTGTACAGCGCGCCTGGCTTCGACCCGATCAAGAACTTCATGCCGGTCACGCAAATCAATGCCGCGCCGCTGGCCATCGTGGTGGCAGCCAACGCGCCGTGGCAGACATTTGCCGAACTGGCCACGCAGGCCAAGGCCCAGCCGCAAAAGATCACCTTTGCCACGCCCGGCAACGGCACGCTCTCGCACCTGGTCGGCGTGGTGCTGGACAAGGATGGCGGCATCGCCTTGCAGCACGTGCCCTACAAAGGCGCCGGCCCGGCCATCAATGACCTGCTGGGCGGGCAGGTGAACGTGCTGATCACCTCGACCTCCTCGGTGGCGGGCTTTATCCAGGCCGGCCGCATGCGCGCGCTGGCGGTCACCAGCCCGCGCCGCCTGGGCGTGTTCGCCAAGGTGCCGACGCTGGAGGAGCTGGGCTACCGCAATGCCCGTTTCGAGGACTGGTACGGCGTATTCGCCCCCGCCGGCACCTCGCCCGAGCGCGTGGCCTACCTGAACCGCGCCATCCTGCAGGTACTGCAGATGCCAGAGGTGGTGAAGCTGATCAACGAAGGCGGCAGCGACGTGGTGGGCAGCAAGCCGGAGGCATTCGCCGCACAGCTCAAGGGCGACATCGCGCGCTGGTCGCAGATCGTCAAGCTTTCCGGCGCCCGCGTGGACTGATCCGGGCGCAGCCGGTGCAGGCGGCATGGCTCTTGCTGCTGCCTGCCACCACAAGTTGTCATACCAGCCGCGCCACCCTGGCGCGGCACCCCACCAGGCCAAGCCATGAAGCCCAGCATCCTTACCCACCTCGCGCACGCCGGCCGCGCCAGCGCCGTGGATGGCGGACAGCCCGTCAACCCGCCCGTGGTGCGCGCCAGCACCGTGTTGTTCGACTCGGTGGCACAGATGCGCGAGATGCGCTCGCGGCGCGGCAGCGAACGCCTGTTTACCTACGGCGCGCGCGGCAATCCCACGGCATTTGCGCTCGAAGACATGGTCACCGAGCTGGAAGGCGGCTACCGCACGCGCCTGTTTCCCAGCGGGCTGGCAGCCGCTGCGATGACGCTGCTGGCCTACCTGCGCCCCGGCCAGCACGTGCTGCTGCCCGATTGCGTGTACGAGCCGGTGCGCAAGCTGGCCGAAGGTTTCCTGGCGCAGCACGGCATCGCCGCCAGCTTCTACGCGGCCGATGGCCACGACCTGCAAGCCAGGCTGCGGCGCGAAACCCGGCTGGTGTACGTGGAGGCGCCCGGATCGCTGGCCTATGAAATGTGCGACCTGCCGGCCATCGCCGACATCGCCCACCGGCACGGCGCGCTGGTGGCGGCTGACAACACCTGGGGCTCCGGCCTGCTGTACCAGCCCCTTGCGCTGGGCGCCGATATCTCCCTGATGGCCGCGACCAAATACCTGTCCGGGCATTCGGACGTGATGATGGGCACCGTCTGCACCCTGGAAGCCGCCTGGCCGGCACTCGCCGCAGTGGCCGACGCCTTCGGCATCAGCGTCAGCCCGGACGACGCCTACCTGGTCCAGCGCGGCATGCGCTCCCTCGGCGCGCGCCTGTCCCAGCACGAGCGCAGCGCGCTGGCGGTCGCACGCTGGCTGCGCACCCGTCCCGAAGTGGCGGAGGTCTTTTGCCCCGCCCTACCCGGTGACCCCGGCCACGCACTATGGCAGCGCGATTGCCGCGGCACCAACGGCCTGCTGTCGTTCTCGCTGCGCGCAGCAGCACCGGACGCCGCCGAACGCTTTATCGACAGCCTTGCACTGTTCGGCATCGGCGCCTCCTGGGGAGGCTTCGAAAGCCTCGCCGTGATCGCCGACATGCGCGGCGCGCGCAGCGTCACCGACTGGTCCAAGCGCGGCCAGGTGATCCGGCTGCATATCGGGCTGGAGGATGTGGACGACCTGCTGGTGGATCTGGCGCGGGGGTTCGAGGTGATTGGCGCCGGCCGGGTTGCCGGGCAGGCGTTGGAGGCGCGCCTGGATATGGCGTAGTGAACCAATCTGCGCCCTTTGCTAGCATTGCATGCATTGCTAGCACAGGAGATTGACATGGCGACATTGACCATCCGGAATCTTGATGAGGAACTCAAGGCACGTTTGCGCATGGAGGCCGCGCAGCACGGCCACTCGATGGAAGAGGAAGTTCGCGCCATTCTGCGGCGTGCGCTGAACAAACCCCCTGGCCCCGGCGCATTTGGAAGTCGACTGCGCCAGCGCTTCGCAAGCCTGTCCGATCCAGGGCTCGAGCTTCCCCCGCGCGACGACCAACCGCGAGCCGCGGATTTACCCGAATGATCGTACTTGATACCAATGTGCTATCCGAATTCATGCGAGGCCAGCCTGAGCCAGCGGTAATACGTTGGCTCGACCTGCACTCACAACATGAATACGCGATTACGGCGGTGACTGTTGCTGAACTTCTATATGGCATTGCCCGTTTGCCCGAAGGGCGCAGGAAAAGCGGGGTCCAGTAAGCGGCACTCCAAATGATCGCAGACGAATTCGCGGGCATGGTGCTTCCATTCGACGAACATACCGCCCCCCATTACGCCGCAGTCGTAGCTCAGCGGGAGCGATCTGGACGGCCCGTCAGCATGGCAGATGCGCAGATTGCAGCTATTTGCCGTCACCACGGCGCCGTGCTTGCCACTCGCAACGGCAAGGACTTCGAAGGAATAGGCCTGAGCTTGGTGAATCCTTGGCTCGAGTAACATCAAGCGTGTCAGCGCAAAGACTCAACGCTACGTCCTGACCGTGGCCCTCGCAAGCCCACCTTGCGATCCGCCGCTTCGCACAGGCATACAATGCCGGCTTTTGCCCTTGCGCCCCGCGATGCCTGCACCCCTGACCGAAAGCTACTCCGCCGTTTTCTCGCCCGAGGAACAGGAGAGCTTCTACCGTCTCATCGCGTCGCGGCGCGACATGCGGCATTTCATTGCGGGCGCGTCGGTCGATGAGGCTGTCCTGATGCGCCTGCTGCGGGCCGCGCACAGTGCGCCCTCGGTGGGGCTGATGCAGCCGTGGCGCTTTATCCGCGTCGCCGATGCCGCCTTGCGGGAAGAGATCGCCGCGCTGGTCGAGGCCGAACGGCAAAAGACCGCCGTGGCACTGGGCGAGCGCGATGGCGAATTCCTGCGGCTGAAGGTGGAAGGCGTGCGCGAGTGCGCCGAGCTGTTGGTGGTGGCGATGGCACCGGATGACGGCACCGTGTTTGGCCGGCGCACCATGCCGCGCGAGATGGCGCTGTGCTCGGCGGCCTGCGCCATTGAAAACCTCTGGCTGGCGGCGCGCGTGGAGAACCTCGGGCTGGGCTGGGTCTCGATGTTCGCGCCCGACGCGCTGGCGGCGCTGTTGCGGTTGCCCCCGGGTGGCCAGCCTATCGCCATTCTCTGCCTCGGCCCCGTGCAGGCCTTCTACCCCGCGCCGATGCTGGAGCTGGAAGGCTGGCGCCAGGGCCGCCCGCTCGCGGACCTGATGTCCACGGACACCTGGGACCGGCCGGACGCCTGAAGCCCCATCTGGCCACTCAAGGCGCCACTGACGGCTCCCGCTTCATGCAGCGCAGCACGAAAGTGGAATGGCTGTGCCGCAAGCCCGGCAGCTTGTAGAGCTTGTGGCGCAGGAATTCCTCATACCCTTCCGTGCCCGCCACCGCTACCTTGATCAGGTAATCATATTCGCCGGTGAGCAGGTACGCCTCCATCACTTCCGGCAATTCGGCCAGCGCTTCGCCGAAGCGATCCAGCATGTCGTCGTCGTGCCGGTCCAGCGTGACCTCGATCAGCACTGTGTCGGGCAGGCCGAGCGCCTTCTGGTTCAGCAGGGCCGCATAGCCCTCGATCACACCGCTTTCTTCCAAAGCGCGCACGCGGTTCCAACACGGCGTGGGCGACAAGCCAACCTGCTCGGCCAGCTTGAGGTTGGAGAGCCTGCCGTCGCGCCGCAGCGCGCGCAGGATGCGGCGGTCGGTTTCGTCCAGTTTTGGGGAGGTTGCCATGTCTTCTGCCTACGATAAGGAAGGAATCACCATCAACTCTACCACTCATAGATAATTCATCTTCAAATTAATCAAAACAGGAGGCAATAAAGAAACCCATTCTGGGGTGGCGCTGGTAAATTTGTCGCATGCCTTCCCGGCCACAAACCCCACTAAAACTGCCGCCGATACCATGTCAACCTTGAACCTCGCCCTGCGGCTGGACCGCACTGACCTCTTCGGCGCCGTCGAATGGACGCTGGCCAACGCCCGCCGCACCGGCCTGCACCTGATCGACCTGTGCTTCGGGCAAGCAGCCGCGCCCTACCAGCTCACGCTGTCGGTCGGTGCGGACGATGCGGACCGGCTGGACCTGTTCGTCAGGCGCCTGGAAAACGGTGTGGACGTGCTGGAGGTCTTCGAGATCGCGGCGCCGGGCAAACGTGCTGCCGAGGCGCCGGCGCACGTCGAGGCGCGGCGTGACGAGGTGGAACCTTCACTAGCATTGGCCTAGCCGTTGCCAAAGAACGGGTCCCGGTACGCAGCCCGGCACCGCGCCCACCTGATTCAGCGCTGCTCGAAGCTGCGCGTGAAGTAGACCAGGCCGGCCTGCTCGCGCAAGCGGTACAAGGAGGCCGGGCGGCGCCCGGTCTCCTTTTGCGCGCCCAGGTCTTCCAGCAAGTCCGCCGCGAGCATGCGGGTGCGGAAAGCCTTTTTTTCGAGAGGGCGGCCCAGCACGATCTCGTAGACATGCTGCAGTTCGCCTAACGTGAACGCGGCCGGCAGCAAATGCGCGGGCAGCGACGTGTACTCGGTCTTGCCCCGCACGCGCCCGAGCGCGGCGCTCAGCAGCGTGGCGTGATCAAAGGCCAGCGCCATCCCCACGCCATCGCCCTCCACCGGCGCCCAGCGCAAGTCGGCGGCGTTGCCGCCCTTCTGCAGAGCCAGCGTGTCATCCGCCAGCAAGGCAACGTAGACATGGGTGGTGGACCATCCGCGCGGATCGCGCGTGGCACTGCCCCAACTACCTACCTGTTCCAGGTAGGGACTATTGACCCCGGTCTTCTCCGCCAGCTTGCGCAACGCGCAGCCCTGCAGATCCTGGTCGCGTTCGGTATCGACAAAGCCGCCCGGCAAGGCCCATTGGCCAGGAAATGGCTCGCCGGACTGTTGCGGCCGCTGCACGAGCAGGACCTGCAGCGCCCCCGCACGGATCGTCAGGATGACCACGTCGACGGTGGTCAGCGGGCGCGGGAATGCGGCAGTGGTGGGTTTCGTCATCGGGCGGGCGTTCCTGGAAGGAGGCGGTTCAAGCGGCTCAAGCGGCTCAAGCGGCTCAAGCGATTGAAGCGATTGAAGCGATTGAAGCGATTGAAGCGATTGAAGCGATTCACGCAGCATTATAGATTGACAAGTGTCTCAGCCACACTTATATTAGTGGCACAGACACACTTAATGCCAGGCGCCCGGCGCGGGCGAATCCAACACCACCACCGGAAAGGACCACCATGTTCGGCATCCGATTCATCAAGGCAGATCCCACCACCTATCTGATGCAGATGAAGAGCGGCAAGATCATCCGCGAAGGCAGCGGCCAGTCGTTCTACTACTACGCGCCCACCACATCCCTCGTTGCGGTACCCGTGGGCAGCCAGATCCTGCCGTATATCTTCGAGCTGATCACGACCGACTTCCAGTCCGTCACCGTGCAAGGCAACCTCTCCTACCGCATCACCGAGCCGCGCAAGACGGCCGCCATGCTCAATTTCGCGCTCAAGCCGGACGGCCGCAACTACATCTCCGAGGATCCGCAGAACCTGCGCACCCGCGTGGAGGGCGTGGTGGAGGTACTGGTGCAGCAGGCCGTGAGCGCCGAAACGCTGCGCTCCGCGCTGCAGGCGTCCGACCGCATGGCCTGCCAGGTCGAAGGCGCGCTCAAGGCGCATCCAGACGTGCTGGCCCTTGGCCTGGAAATCCTGTCGTTCTCGATGGTGGCCGTCAAGCCGCGCGCCGAAACCGCGCGGGCGCTCGAAGCCGAGGTCCGCGAACAGATCCTGAAGGCGGCCGACGACGCCATCTACGCGCGCCGCAACGCGGCAGTGGAAAACGAACGCGCCATCAAGGAAAGCGAGCTCGACACCGAAGTCGCGGTGGAACTCAAGCAGCGCACGATCCGAGAAACCCAGATGGAAGCCAAAGCCGCGGTGCAGAAGAAACAGGCGGAACTGGAGGCCAGCACCATGGAGGCACAGATCACGCTGGAGGCACGCCGCAAGGAGTTCGTGGGCCTGGAGGCCGACAACACGCGCACCACCGCCGAGGCCGAGGCACACCGTCTGGGCGCCGTGATGCAGGCCCTGCAGGGCGCCGACGCGCGCATCGTGCAGGCGCTGGCCGCATCGGGCATGGCGCCGGGCCAGTTGATCGCGCAGGCCTTCGGCGGGATTGCCGACAAGGCCGAGAAGATCGGGCAGCTGAATATGTCGCCGGAACTGCTTCAGTCGCTGCTGGCACCACAGAGCAGCGGCCGCGCAAAATAACCGAAGATCCGCGCAGCTTCAAGACGCTTTAAGACGCTTCAAGCGGGATTAAGCAGTTAAATGAAAAAGGAGCCAGAACAATGAGCGCAACCGCCGATCGCAAGGTAGTGCTGGTGACGCGCAAGACACGGCTGGAAGAGCTGCTGGCGCGCTACCACTCGCTGGCGCAGGCACGCTTCTACCTCGAACACCTGGGCGCGGACATTACCGATTACCAGCGTGAGCACGACACCTATCTTGCCGCGCGCGAACAGGTGGCAGCCGTGCTGTCGCGCTACCTGCGCCGGCAGGTGGTGGACCGCCAGTTCCTGCCCAACTTCCTGTTCGGCCCGGAAGACATCGTGGTGGCGCTGGGCCAGGACGGCCTGGTTGCCAACACCATGAAATACCTGAACGGCCAGCCGCTAATCGGCGTGAACCCGGATCCGGCGCGCCACGACGGTGTGCTGCTGCCATTCAAGGTGGGCGACCTGGCGCGCGTGCTGGCCGAAGCCATGCAGGACCGCCGCCCCGCGCGCCCGGTCACCATGGCGCGTGCCGAACTATCGGACCAGCAGGTACTGTACGCGGTCAACGACTTCTTTATCGGGCCGCGCAGCCACACCTCGGCGCGCTACGAGATCCAGCTCGGCGCGCGCAGCGAGGTGCAGTCGTCGAGCGGCGTCATTGTCTCCACGGGACTTGGGTCCACTGCCTGGCTCAAGAGCATCGTCACCGGCGCGCGCGCCATTGCGCAGCCAGACGGTGGCGCCGAAGCCGCGTATCAACCCTTGCCATGGGATACCGACCGGCTGGTGTTTGCGGTGCGTGAGCCCTTTCCGAGCCGCGCCAGCCAGGCCACGCTGGTCTACGGCAACGTGCCGCGCGGCGAGCAGATCGTGCTGCGCTCGCTGATGCCGGAAACCGGCGTGATCTTCAGCGACGGTATCGAAGCGGATTTCCTGCAATTCAACGCGGGCACCGAGGCCCGCATTGGCGTGGCCGAGCGTAGCGGGCAGCTCGTGCAGTAGGGCCGCCCCCTTATTCGCCCTCCGGCAGCAGTTCGATCCCATCCAGCTCGGCCGCGCAGGTATCGCGCACGATGGAGACAAAGTCGCGCACATAAGGGCGCTGCGCAAGCGGCGCCGGCGTGGTGGCATAGAGCTCGCTCCACAAACCCTTGGCGCCGATGCGCTTGGCCAGCACGTAATCGTGGTCGACGTAGTTCTTCACGCCCCAGTTGGGCAGCGCTGCCACGCCGCGGCGGCTGGCCACCAGCTGCAGCACGGCCACCGTCAGCTCCGCCGTGCGCCGCTGCAGCTTGATGCCGGCGGGCTCCAGCACTTCGCGGATCAGGTCGATGCGCTGCTCCGGCACCGGGTAGGTGATCAGCGTTTCGCCGTCCAGGTCGGCCGCCTCGATCCGGCGCTTGTTGCGCAGCCGGTGCTCGTTGGCGATCACCGCGAGGATCTCGAAGCGGAACAGCGGCGCCACCGCCAGGCCGCGCTTGGCCGGCGGCATCGAGCCGATCACCATGTCCGTGCGGCCCTCGGCCAACAGCGCCAGGGGATCGGCGTGGAAGCCCGCCACCAGGTCCACCTCTACCTCCGGCCAGCGCCGGCGGAATTCGTCCATCACGGGCATCAGCCAGTCAAAGCAGGTATGGCACTCCAGCACGATGCGCAACTCGCCGCGCGTGTCGCCCTTGAGCCGGGCCAGGTCACGCTCGGCCGTGCTGATGGCCGCCAGCGTCTCGCGCGCCAGCGCCAGCAGCCGGTCGCCGGCCGGCGTGAAACGCAGGCCCTGGCGGGTGCGGTCGAACAGCGGCAGGCCGTAGTGTGCCTCGATGCCTTTGATCTGATGGGACAGCGCCGATTGGCTGACGTGCACGCGCTCGGCGGCCGTGGCGAGCTTGCCGGATTCGGCAATCGCTACCAGCGAGCGCAGGTGCCTGACTTCGATCACGGCTTGCTCCTGGAATGTAAGGAATGGCGCCTGGATGGCAAGATATGAAATTGATTCATACGTTGATTAAATCTTATCGCTTGATTCATTTTACGCTGGATTCCACACTGTGCGCCATCGTCACATTCCCAATATCCCAATACGGAGCACTGCATGGCACGCACTCATATCGCTGGATTTCCGCGCATCGGCGCCCAGCGCGAACTGAAATTCGCCCAGGAGGCGTTCTGGCGCGGCGAAACGGACGAGGCCAGCCTGCGCCAGGTAGCAGCCGGCCTGCGCCAGCGCCACTGGCAGTCGCAGGCGCAAGCCGGGCTGGACAGCGTGGCGGTGGGCGACTTCGCCTACTACGACCAGGTGCTGGGCCTGAGCGCCTTGCTCGGCGCCCTGCCCGCGCGTTTCGGCTTCGACCCGAAGCAGCTGAGCCTGGCCCAGTATTTTGAGCTGGCCCGTGGCAACAAAGGCCAGCCGGCCATGGAAATGACCAAGTGGTTCGATACCAACTATCACTACCTGGTCCCGGAACTCGGCCCCGACACCCGTTTCGACGGCGGCGTGGACTGGTTCTTCGACGAAGTGGAAGAAGCGCTGGCGCTGGGCCTCAAGGCCAAGCCGGTGCTGATCGGGCCGGTCACCTACCTGTGGCTGTCCAAGACCCACGTGGACGGTTTCGACCGCCTGAGCCTGCTGCCCAGCCTGGTGGCCGCCTATGGCCGCATCCTGGCCCGCCTGCGCGAACGCGGCATCGAATGGGTACAGATCGACGAGCCCGCACTGTGCCTGGACCTGGAGCCGGCATGGCTCGATGCCTATGACGGCGCCTATGCCGAACTGGCCAAGTCCGGCGCCAAGCTGCTGCTGGCCACCTACTTCGACAGCGCCGCCGACCACGCCGCACGCGCCGCCGCCCTGCCGGTGCAAGGCTTCCACATCGACCTGGTGCGCGCACCGCAGCAGCTCGACGCCTGGCGCAAGGTGCTGCCGGCCGGCGCGGTGCTGTCCGCCGGCGTCATCGACGGCCGCAACATCTGGCGCACCGACCTGCGCCGCGCGCTGGCCGCGCTGGCACCGCTGCATGCCGAACTGGGCGAGCGCCTGTGGGTCGCGCCGTCTTGCTCGCTGCTGCACGTGCCGGTCTCGCTAGAGGCCGAGCGCAAGCTCGATGCGGAAATCAAGACCTGGCTGGCCTTCGCCACCGAGAAGCTGGCCGAGGTCAGCGTGCTGGCCCGCGCCCTGAACGAAGGCGAGGCAGCGGTCGCCCCCGAGCTGGCCGCAGCCGATGCCGCGCTGGCCTCGCGCCGCAGCTCGCGCCGCGTGGTCAATCAGCAGGTGCAGGCACGCGTCGCGGCAGTCACCGCTGCCATGGCCCAGCGCAAGAGCCCGTTCCAGACCCGCATCGAACGCCAGCGCGCCGCGCTGCAGCTGCCGGCACTGCCGACCACCACCATCGGCTCCTTCCCGCAAACGCCGGCAATCCGCCAGACCCGTGCCGCCTACCGCCGCGGCGAGATCGGCGCGCTGGAATACCTGCAGCGCATCCGCGGTGAAATCGAGACCGCCGTGCGCAAGCAAGAAGCGCTCGGCCTGGACGTGCTGGTGCATGGTGAAGCCGAGCGCAACGACATGGTCGAGTATTTCGGCGAGCAGCTGTGCGGCTACACCTTCACCGAAAACGGCTGGGTGCAAAGCTATGGCTCGCGCTGCGTCAAGCCGCCGGTGATCTACGGCGATGTGTATCGCCCCGAGCCGATGACGGTGGAAACCACGCGCTATGCGCAATCGCTCACCGAGCGTCCGATGAAGGGCATGCTCACCGGCCCCGTCACCATGCTGCAATGGTCCTTCGTGCGCGACGACCAGCCGCGCGCCACCACCACGCTGCAACTCGCGCTGGCGATCCGCGACGAGGTCTCGGACCTGGAACAAGCCGGCATCCGCATCATCCAGATCGACGAGCCCGCGCTGCGCGAAGGCTTGCCGCTGCGCAAGGGCGACTGGGCCGCGTACCTGGACTGGGCCGTGCATGCGTTCAAGATCTCGGCCGCCTCGGTGGCGGATCAAACGCAGATCCACACCCACATGTGCTACGCCGAGTTCAACGACATCCTGCCCGCCATTGCCGCGCTGGACGCCGACGTGATCACCATCGAAACCTCGCGCTCCGCCATGGAGCTGCTCGAAGGCTTCGGCGAGTTCGACTACCCCAACGAGATCGGACCGGGCGTATACGACATCCACTCGCCGCGCGTGCCTAGCGTGGAAGCCATCACGCACCTGCTGGAGCGCGCCTGCGAGGTGATTCCGCCGCAACGGCTGTGGGTCAATCCGGACTGCGGACTGAAGACGCGCGCCTGGCCCGAAACCGAAGCCGCGCTGGCCAATATGGTCGCCGCCGCGCGCAGCCTGCGCGAGCAGATCGGCAAGGACAGCGCGACCAAGTGGCAGCGCGCCACCCGCCGCACCGGGCTGGGCGGGCACGCGGCACACCAGGGCGCCGCGCACGCAGCGGGTTGCGTCGATTGCGCTAACCAGGCAGCCTGATCCGCGCCCAGTCGGGTCCGATCAAGTCCTACCAAGCCAACGGGCCGGCATGCCTCGCATGCCGGCCCGTTGGCCGTCTTACTTTCTCTTGCACGCAAAGCGGCAAAACGCCGCACCGCGACGGACAGACTGCCCCGGGCGCACGTTGCGGCACTGTGTCACATAGCGCACACCAGGCTTCCCTCCGTATCGTACGCGGCTATCCAAGCACGGTTAAAAGGCGCGGCCCAAAGCAGGCTTGGCGCCACAAGGGAAATCATGAAACGAGCCAGACACTGGAAGCAGCGCGCCGCCCTGCCCGCCGCCGCCTTCACCACATTCACCACCGCCGCGCTCGCACAGGCCAGCGCGCCCGCCACACCCGATGCAGTTGTCACGTTACCTGCGGCGACCGTCACGGCCAAGGCCCCGGGCTCGCTCACCGCGCCGAACGTGCAGCAGCAACAACAGGCACTGGATCAGACGGCCGGCTCGGTCGGCTTTGTCGACGCCGTGTCCTACAGCGACACCTACGCCAGCAATCTGCGCGACGTGCTCAAGGATGCACCCGGCGTGTACGTGCAGGAGCGCTACGGCCAGGAACTGCGCCTGTCGATCCGCGGCTCGGGCGTTGCGCGCGGCTATCACGCGCGTGGCCTGGATCTCCTGCAAGATGGCGTGCCCACCAACTTTGCCGACGGCAGCGGCGACTACTACCAGATCGACCCGCTCGGCCTGAGCGCGGCGGAGATCTACAAGGGCGGCAACGGGCTGGCCTACGGCACCACCACGCTGGGCGGTGCAATCAACTTCACCACGCCCACCGCGCTCACCGCCGATGCGCCCAACCAGGTGCGCGTCGATGGCGGCAGCTTCGGCACGGCGCGCGCCAGCGGCCAGGTCTCGCGCCAGATCGGCGCCTTCGACTTTCTCGCCAACCTGAGCGTCAACCACTCAGACGGATTCCGTGCGCACGAGCGCGGCCAGTACGAGCAGTTCAACGCCAACTTCGGCTATCGGTTCAGCCCGGCGGTGGAAACCCGTTTTTACCTGGGCGCCTATATCGTCGACCAGCAGTTGCCCGGCGCGCTGTCGCTCACCGATGCGCTGAACAATCCGAAGAAGGCCGCGCCAGCCGCGCTGTCCGGCGACCAGGCGCGCAACACGCGCACCGAGCGCGTGGCCAACGTCACCACCGTCAAGCTCGACAGCGGACAGCTCGATTTCAGCACCTGGGTCATCCACAAGAGCCTGTACCACCCGATCTTCCAGGTCATCGACCAGGACTACTGGACCTATGGCTTCGCGCCGCGCTACACCGGCACCCAGACCATCGGCGGCCTGCGCAACCAGCTCATCGTCGGCGCGCGCTTCTTCGGCGGCAACAACGATGCGCGCCAGTACGTCAACAACGCCGGCAACCGCGGCGCGCAGACGCTTAACGCCGCGCAGGATGCGTACAACTACGAGGCCTATCTCGAAGACCGCCTTTACGTGACCCCCACCATCGCGCTAATGGCCGGTGCCAAGGCCTACCGCAATGTCCGCCGCTATCAGGACTACGGTGGCCTGCCGGCCAATCCCACGGCCAAGTCCGATAGCGCCACCTACAGCGGCGTGAACCCGAAATTCGGCGTGCTGTGGGAGCCGGTGCCTGACGTGCAGGCATTTGCCGACATCACGCGCAGCGCGGACGTACCCGACTTTACCGACCTGAGCCAGACCATGGCCACCACCACCCGCTTTGTGCCACTAAGCGCGCAGCGCGGCTGGACGCTTGAGCTGGGCACGCGGGGCACGCGCGAGCGGTTCTCCTGGGACGTGACGGCCTATCGCTCGCTGGTGCGCGACCAGTTGCTGCAATACACCACCAACCCGAACATCCCGGCCGCTACCTTCAACGCCAACCGCACCACGCTGCAAGGCGTGGAGCTCGGCGTCAGCGGCGACGTGCTGCAGAACCTGTTCGGCTCCGGCGACAAGCTCACGCTGTCGCAACTGTGGAACTACAGCGACTTCCGCTTCGACAATGATCCGCAGTACGGCAACAACCGCATCGCCGGCATACCCGAGCACGTGCTGCGCACTACCGTTGCCTACAGCCGCGCGGCCGGGCTGCGCGTTGCCGGCACCATCGACTGGGTGCCGGGCGGCGCCTATGTCGACTACGCCAACACGCTGCGTACGCCTGGCTACGTGCTGTTTGGCCTGCAGGCCAGCTACGAATTCCAGCGCGGCGTGACGGTGTTCCTGGATGCGCGCAATCTCGGCAACAAGCGCTATGTGAGCGACTTCAGCACCGTGGCCGATGCGCGGACAGCCAACACCGCGGTGTTCTATCCCGGTTCAGGCCGCGCGCTCTATGCCGGCGTCAAATACAAGTTCTGAGCCTGCGCCTTGTCATGAAAAAAACCCGCCTCGGCGGGTTTTTTTCATCTCAGCGCGCGGCTTGGGGCCCGCAATCACTCCACCCGCATCACCGGCGGCGCGCTCCAAGTGCCGTCCAGCATCACCTGCCGGGGCCAATACACCCGCATCATCAGGTTGAAGCCATCAGGCGGCGCCGGCAGCCAGTTGACCACCCGCTTGCCCGCTGGGCGCGCATTCTGAATATAGATATCGAGCGAGCCGTCACGGTTGTACCGCAGCCGGTCGCGGTCCCCAATGGCATAGCGGTTGAGCGGATTGGCGACAAACGCCTGCTTGTCGTTATAGAGCGTCAGTGACCAGAAGGCCATGCTCGGCGGCATCTGGCCCTTGTTGAAATGCATCACGTAGCGGTTTGCCCCGTTCAACGGCTTGCCGGCGGCGTCGACCCGCGTGCTGGGATACAGCGCGTCCGCCGGCAGGTTGGCGCCAAGCCCAACCCAGGCCACCAGCGCGCGCTTGCCGTAGGCCGTGCCGTAGTTGCCGAGATCCCGGTGCACGGTCCATTTGCCGTCCCCTTCGCCGCCACCGCGCTTGGCCATGGCCACGATACCCGCCAGGGCAGCGGTGGCGCCCTCCTGCACCGCGCGGGCCGTCGATGGCTCCAGCGCGGTCACGGAGAAGGGCATGCCCGAAACGATCCCGAACTGCTTGATCGATTCCACCATGGCCGCATCGGCCGCGGCCGGAGGATTGGCCGGCAGCAGTTCGGCGAAACGGGTGAAGAACGCCTGCGCGTCCATCGCCGCCACCTGCTCAACGGGCGGCGTTTCCACATCCACCGGAACCGCTTCGGGCAGCATCGCCTCGGCGGGCTTGGGCCGCGCCTTGCCGCTACGCTGCAAGGCGGAGAGCGGCGCCAGGCGATATTGGTCCTGCAGGCGGCGGACCGCTGCGTAATCCTGCTTGCCATTGGTTTGCGTACGGCCGATCAGCCACACCATCTCGGTCGGCGAGCGGATTTCAGTGACCCCTGGCGGCAAGGTGCCGTTCCACATCGGCCCCGTTACGGCGTAGACCGCTTTTTTGGTGCCCGCGGTGCGCTTGCCCGGCGACGCGAAGACGTTGGTCCAGGCGTCCATCAGCGGCATCAGGTAATAACGCCCGTGCGTGTCGGGCAGCGAGAGGATCACCGGGCCGCCGGACAAGTCCAGCCATGCCGTCGAATAGAGCGTATCGGCATTCGGGCTGACCACGTCGGTGAAGGTGGCATCCGGGAAACTGCGCTTATGCGAAAAGGTATTGGCCGGCACGCGGGCACTCATGACCTCACGCGTGACATCCATCAGCACCAGCGGATAGGCGTAGACAAAAATCCGGGCAGATAAAGCCTTGATCGCCCCATCGGACGGCGGCGAAGCTGGCTGCGGCGCCGCGGAAGTTTGCGGGCCCGCGGCGCAGGCAGACAACAGCAGACCGAGCGCAAGCGCGCTCGCAATTCGGCGTAGCGAAATAATCATGACCCCGGTTCCTCGTCGGAATGGCTACCTTCCATGCAATTTTCGCCGACGAACGGGCGACATCGTTGCACAGAGGCGCGTCTATTTTCCCGAGCGATGATGTTCCCGGCAACCGGAGTTGTCAATTGAACAACGGTAAGCAGTGAGGGCAAACGCACCAACGCCCACCAACGCTGCCCCCAAGCAATGCATTTGACTGGAAAGCTGATGGTCCGGTGCAGCCTCTCATTACGGCTGCGCTTATCTTGGAAATTACCTTGGCGATTACCTTGATGATTATCTTACCGATAAGAGCCGTCTGATGAAATTAATATGACCAAGCCCCTGGAATCCATTATTTTCCCAACATATTCGGCCTGGATCGCTGCCCGGCAAAGCCGGAGCCTGAGCGCGTGGGGCTGCGGCGCGCACCCGTACGCGCAACATCCAGAAGTGCATGACAAAGCGCACAAGCGAAGCGACTCGGATTGTGTCGTCTGGCGGATCTGAAAGTAGTTTTGTCCGTTCGGTAACGCTCGGAAGCCGTAGATTCATAACACCGGACATGGGACCGCCCGCGTTTTCTTCCCTGGCAACGCCAATCGATGCCAGCGGCGGCCTGCGCAAGATCATCAGGAGGAAGGCCGGCAACGCGAGCCGCGCCTCGTCCGGTAGCGGCGGGCCATTTGTGGCCGGCCGCAACATATCGCCCCCTTCCCGGCCCTTGCACTGGCCGGAGTGGAGCGGGAAGCGGAGCAACATGCGATGCATGACTACGACATCGACGCGGAGCCGCCCGGGCTCCAGGTATTCGAAGGCGTCGTGACTCGACATCTGCTCGACGAGATCAATGCGGCAATCGACGCCAGCCGGGAAACGTGGCGGCCGGCGGATGGCCGCCGCGCCACGCAGGCAGCCGTGCAGTTTGCAGACATGCTGCGGCAAAACGAAGGCTTTCAACTGGCGGAACGGCAGGCCTGCGAGATCTCAAGACGATGGGCACGCAAGGCCGGCTGGGAGCTCAACGGCGAGCCGCCACTGTGCGTGCTGCGCTGTGTCAATAGCGGCTTGCCCGCCCAGAGCCATCTGCGGCATTACGACTCCCATATCCTGACGCTGCTGATTCCGCTGCAAGAGGCGCAGGCCACCCAGGAAAACGGGGACCTGATCATCTACCGGCGCCAGCGCCATGCGGTGACGGCCATGTCGAATATCGTTGCGAAGATCCGGCTGATTCTGTTGCGTAACCTGCCGTTCGTCATCCGCCGCGCGCAGACCTTCCGCCATCTTGCCGAGCACCAGTGCGACCGCATCGCCTGTGTGCCGGGCAATGTCTATGCGTTCAACGGCTTCGTCACGCTGCATGCCAACCTGCATGCCGAGGCGGGCGAGCGCCGCTCATTGATCGTCCACTATTATGATCCCGGCCTGACCGCCGGGCTCAGCACGGTGCCGCGCGCGTGGCGCGCGTTGCGCGACCGGCTGCTTGACGCGTTCCAGCACACCAGGCCGCGGGCCTGAAGCCACGCCCTCCTGTCATCCCCCATCGGTTCCGCTTGGGCGCCCGGATCATTTCGCCGATACTGGGTAAGCGGGTCGTCGCCCCAGCGGCGCCAGACTGCGAATTGCATCTACGCGATCGATGGGACCGTCATGGCAACTGGCAGTGCGATGCTGGGCAAGCACCCTGACCTGTCGGCTGCGCAGGTTTATCTCTTCGCCTTTACCCTGGGCTGCACCACCGGCGTGGACTTCGTGGCGTCGTCCATGATGGGCGTCGCGGGCACCCATATCCGGGGTGGCATTCACGCCTCGCCTGAGGACTTTCTCTGGAGCCTCACCTCCTATGCCGCCGCGGCCACCGTTGCCAACCTGGTGCTGCGGCGCATCGCGCAGGACATCAGCTATCGCGGATTTACCCTGCTCGGCCTGCTCATCGCCACCGTGGGCGCCGCGCTTTGCGCCGTCTGCAATACACCGCTCGAACTGAGCCTGGCGCGCGCGGTGCAGGGTCTTGGCGCGGGTGGCCTGTTCACCGCGTCGCGCATCATCATCCAGCTGGCAGCCGCCCGTGAAGAGCGCCGGCCCCTCTTCCTGGGCTTCAACGCCGGCGGCATGGATTGGGTGACCGTCATATTGCTGGGCATGGGCTTAGCGCAGCGCGCGCTGCGCTAAGCCGCTTCAAAGAAGGTGGCGGGAGGGGGCGGAGGACTCAGCGGCGCACGGAATTGCGACGTAAGTATGGATGCCGGACCGGCAAAAATCCCCCGAAGTGGCGGGATTGTGAGCGAACGAATGGGTTCTACAATGCGGCTGCGCGGGGCATACGCTTCGCCAGGCGAGCCGCACAGGAAGCACAACCATGACGCTTTATCTACTCGGATTCCTATTCTTCGAAGCCTTGTGGTTCTTCCCGTTCAGGAAGGTATTCAAGGCTGCCCATTTTGGTCCCCTCTACGCGTATCTGGCGCTGCTGCCGTTCATCGGGCCGCTGCTGTGCATCTGGATTCTCGCCTCACGCCCCTGGCCCCTGAAATCCAAGCTGGTCCGCTCGTTCTCGCAGGCGTAGCGCGTGCGGCGGGCCGCGTGACCCAATCAGAAATCGTGGTCCCCCAGCATGACGGGGTTAATAGACGGGTCCGCAGACCACTTCTGCAAGGCCACTTCCTGGATGCGGTCGAGATTACGCTCGAAAATATCCAGGTGGCTGCCAATCTGGCCCTGAGCCAGTTCATCCAGCGCCGAGCGCGAAACAAAGCCGCTGCTGTCCACGCCGTTTGCCACAATGGAAAAACCGATTTGCTCGCCATCGTCGGACGGGGCCGGATTGAGTATCAGGAAGGCTGTCGACATCGTTAGCTCACGTTGATTCGGAGGCTGGATCGTAGCATGAGCGACTCCGCGCGATCGAGATGCACAATCGGCGTCCATGCACGCCGTCATGGGAAGGGTATCGCCCGATTCCATGACCATCCCCTCTTCCATGAGTATCTTCCTTGCGCACTAAAGAGCACATGAATGTGCATCACCGCCAGGAGACAAAAGCATGGATCGTCGTCATTTCCTTACCACCGCGGTTGCAGCCGCCGCGCTCGGCGCAGCCCCCGCCTTTGCCAATGGCTGGCCAAGCCGCCCACTGCGCCTGGTCGTGGCCTACCCTGCTGGCGGCGGCACCGATGTGGTCGCGCGGCTGTTCGCGGACTTCCTTGGCAAGGCCCTTGGCCAATCGGTCGTGGTCGAGAACAAGCCGGGCGGCGCGACGATTCCCGCGACGCTCGACGTGATCCGCGCCAAGCCGGACGGCCACACGCTGCTGATGACGCTCGGCTCCTCGGCCACTTCGGGTGCCCATATCAACAAGGTTCCCTACGACCCGCTCACCGACCTGACCGCGCTGGCCGAAGCCGCACGGGCACCCGTCCTACTGGTCGCCACCAGGAACGCGCCCTTCTCCACGCTGGCGGAGATGATCACCTACTCCAAGAGCGCGAAGTCGCCGCTGCATTCGGCCTCGTATGGTCCGGGCACATCGTCGCACTTTGGCCCGCTGCTGCTGAACAAGCTATCTGGCAGCCGGCTCGAGCCGGTGTTGTACAAGGGTTCGGCTCCTGCCACGCAAGACCTGGTGGGTGGCGTGGTGCCGGTAATGATCGACGGGCTGACCACCGCCGTGCCGCTCTATCAGTCGGGCAAGACCAAGGCGCTGGCCATCACCACGCCCGAACGCTCCGACATGGCGCCGGGCGTCGCCTCGTTCCGCGAACTGGGGTTTCCGGGCATGGAGCAATTGAGCGGCTACTTCGCGCTGTTCGGCCCCAAGGCCATGCCGGCGGACGTGGTTGGCGCGGTCTCGGCGGCGATCCAGAAGGTGCTCGCCGACCCGGCCTATCACAAGCGGCTGTTCGCGGTCGGCGTGCTACCGCCGCAGGCCATCACGCCGCCCGCCTTCGCCGCGCAGGTCAAGGCGGACTACCTGCGCTGGGGCGAGTTCATCAAGGAGATCGGATTCACCATCGACGCTTGACCGGCAGCGCGGCGACTGCCGTGCGCCCCGTCGGTGCCGCGTCAGAGCCGCGCGGCAGCCGCCGTGAGCCAGGCCGCGGTCTGGTCGGGAAATGTGACCGGCAACATATGGCCGCCAGGGACAAGTTCGAGATCCAGCGCCGGCAGCTTGTCCTTCATCGCCTTGCCCTGCGCCTGCCAGTCGAGCACGGCATCCCCGGTCCCGTACAGGATGCTGATCGGCAAGGCCAGCGAGGCATAGCGCTGCGCCATGGATGGCAGGTCCTCCTCCACGCTGACCATATCCGTCGATGTGGCATAGAAGCTGCGCGGCCTCAGGCTGAGAAGGCCGCCGCCTACGGTGCCGAAATCCTGCGGCGGCCGGTCGGGGCTGAAGACCAGTTCAACCATGGTCTTGCCGCGCAAGATAGATCGTGGGATCGCCCACGTCCACGCGATCACACGGCGCATGGTGGCTGAGGAAATCGACAGCGTACGGAACATGGGCGGCACGCCCTCCACCGGATGCGTCAGCGGTGCAATCAACGCCAGTCCGCCGACCGTGCCGGGATGATCGAGCGCGACGCCAAGCGCCACCGCGCCACCCAGGGAGTGCCCGACCAACAGCGGATTCTGCAGGTCTAGCGCACGGATGAACTTGGCCACGACGGTGCTCTGCACGCTCAGGCGGGCCGACATCGCCGATGGCCGGGTCGAATGGCCCGAGCCGGGCCGGTCGACCAGGATCACACGGAACCGGCCGGTCAGTTTTTCAAGCAGCGCGTAGGAAAAATTGCCGGTCTGCCCCCCCAGCCCGTGAACCATCACGATGGCCGGGCCCTCGCCCTTGTCGATGTAATGGAGGCGGGCGCCATCGATCTCGATGAACTTCCCCTTGGGCGGCAGCGCATTTTCCACCTTGCGCGCAATCAGGCCGGAGAATGCCACCAACCCAAACAGAACGACGGCGCCCACGGCGACGCAGGCAATCAATATGGTCATTGTGTATGTACCTTCACCCTTGAAATTCAACCTTGACGTTCAACCTTGACGTTCAAGCATTATCCATTAGCCATCCACCGAGGCAGCCGTGCCCGCGCGGCCGAAGGCCATCTCGCTGTCTTCCACCTTGCCGAACTTCAGGGCCATCAGGTCGAACAGGTAGTTTTGATGCACCTTCCACGGCCGCCTGGAGCCCTGCTTGGGCAAGATGTTGCTGGCCCGCTGGACATAGCCGGAGCTCAGCGAGAGCGAAGGCTCCTCATCGGATGCCGGATCTGTGCGGCGCGGCGCGCACCAGGCATGGCCCTTCGCGTCCATATGATTGATCAGGCGGCACACGTAGGTCGACGAGAGCTCGGCCTTCAGCGTCCAGGAAGCGTTGACATAGCCCATGGCTACCGCCAGGTTCGGCATGTCGCTATACATCATGCCCTTGTACATGAAGGCCTGCGCCGGGTTCATCGGGGTGCCGTCCACCTCGATCTTCATCCCCCCGGCCACCTTCAACTGAAGCCCGGTAGCCGTGATGATGACATCCGCGTCGAGCCGCTCGCCGGAGCGCAGCAGCAGGCCAGTCTCGGTGAACGACTCGATCTGGTCTGTGACCACCGAAGCCTTGCCTGAGCGGATGGACTTGAACAGATCCGAGTCGGGCACCAGGCAGAGCCGCTGATCCCATGGCTTGTAAGACGGCGTGAAATGCTTGTCGATATCGTAGTCCGGACCAAGTTGCGCGCGCACCCCCTTGAGGATCTTGCTCTTGACCAGGTCCGGCTTCTTGCGCGAGAGATTGTAGAAATACATGCCCAGGAGCACGTTCTTCCAGCGCGTGGCCCGATGCGCCATGGACGCCGGCAGCCGCCGCTGCAACCATGCGGAGACAGGATCGCTGGACGGGCGCGCCACGATGTACGTTGGCGAGCGCTGCAGCATGGTCACGTGGGCCGCCCGCTCGGCCATCGCCGGCAGCAGCGTGACGGCCGTGGCGCCGCTGCCGATCACGACCACCCGCTTGCCGTCGTACGCCAGGTCCGCCGGCCAGTGCTGGGGGTGCACCATACGGCCATTGAAGCGCTCCATGCCCGGCCACCCGGGCATATAGCCGTCCGCATAGTCGTAGTAGCCGCTGCACAGGTAGAGAAAACTGCAGGTAAAACGGGCAGGCGTGCCTTGCGGGCCTACCGTGGCATCGACCGTCCACCTTGCGGTCTCGGACGACCACGACGCACGCGATACGCGATGGCCAAAGCGGATGTGCCGCTCGATGCCGAATTCCTTCGCCGTGCCGCGGATGTATTCGAGGATCGAGTCACCATCGGCAATGGATTTTTCGCTTCGCCATGGGCGAAAGCTGAAGCCCAGGGTGTACATGTCCGAATCGGACCGTACGCCGGGGTAGCGAAACAGGTCCCATGTCCCGCCGATGGCGTCGCGCCCTTCCAGGATCGCGTAAGTCTTGCCCGGGCAACTGGTCTGCAGATGGTAGCCAGCGCAGATGCCGGAAAGCCCCGCCCCGACTACCAGCACATCGATGTGCTGCGCCGCTGCCTGCCCCGGCGCCTGCTCGTCCTGGCGCTCCGGCGCCGCTGTGCCGTCGTGAACGTCGGGATGCGGGTGCTTCGCATTGCCTGAAAGCATTGATCGTCTCCTGTTGGCCAAACCGAGCCGGCGCTTGTCGCGTCGAATTCTGACGGTGCATCCGTGCTGTATTCAGACTAGACTAGGGTGTTCACCCTAATTAATCAACCGAGATTGCCAAAACTAGGGCTTACCCCTAACCATCTGTCGTGCAAACATGCAGATAACGGAATATGCAGGGAGTTACCAGCCATGACGGTGCAAATCGCGCCAGCCCGGCGCCCCAAAACGCGCGAGCGCATCCTTGACGCTTGCCTGAGCCTGTTCAACGAGCGCGGGCCAGTCGTCGTAACCACCGCGGAGATCGCCTCGGCGGTCGGCATACAGGAAGGGAATCTCTACTATCACTTTCACCGCAAGGAACAGATCCTCGATGCCCTGTTCGACAACTTCGAGAGGGCGCTGCGCGACACCTCGGTTGCGGATCTGGCACAAGGCGATGCCCCCAACCGTTTCGCGGGCTACCTGAGCGGCTGGTTCAACCTGATGTGGGAGTGGCGCTTCTTCTATCGCGATGCGGCGTCCATCCGCGGCCTGGCGCCAACGCTGAGGTTGCGCACCGAAGCGCTGGCCAACGACGGACAGCACCATGTCCGTCGGGTGTTCGGCGCCATGCAAGCGCAAGGATTGCTGCGCGCCACGCCCGAGCAACTTGACCAGTTAGTCGTCAACACGTGGATCGTATCGACCTACTGGATCGACTACCTGCGGTCACGCCATGGCATCGATGCCATCAAGCGCGAACACATCAATTGGGGCGCGTCGCAGGTCATGAGCCTGTTCTCGCCATTCCTCACGCAGGCCGGCACCGGCTTGCTGAATATCCAGCCAAGCGAAGGCTGACGCAGCGCGCCGCGACCTTGAGAGGCAATTCTCCACCGCCCTCTAATTGCCAACGCCAGCATGGCATGCCATTAAAGGCACACAGAAGTCAATAAGGCAATTCTCAATTTTTCTAAAAAAAGCCACTAAAGTCATTTTTGCTGTTTTTCTACAGTAGAATCCCGGCCTTGCGAGCGCGCGAGTCCTAAGACATTTCGGATTGAGTCCTAAGACATTTCCGAATACCCGCCAATGTTCATAGGCCAGCGCGTTCGCTTGAATGCGCGGCACCTTGCATCTCTCGCTGCCCTCCCTTCATTTTTGACTCTGCCCATGCAAGCTTTCCGACTTGTCGTTTTGCTGTTTACTGCCCTCGCGGCGACCCAGGCAGCCGCTGCCGACAGCGTCGCCTTTGCTGGCTTTGCCTATGCCGGCGACGCTCAGCAGATCGCGGCCCGCTTCCCGGTTACGCGACAGGTCGAGGCCGAGCTGACCGCCTCCGGCAGCGCGCCGAACAAGGCCATCAGCCGGTCCCTGGCCGCGCGCCCGCCCGCCAATTTCACGCTGTCCAGCGACGGCATGGCCAGCCTGAAGAATAGCGACCAGGCTCTCGCCACCGCACTGGTGGTAACCAGCGAGACTATCTCGTCCGAGCGCTTCGGCCGCCTGTACAAAGTGCTGGCCAACGTGCGTGGCCAAGCCCTGGTGTTCGACTTCAAGGCCATGACGGTGCTGCGCGCCTACCCGATCAACGTGACCTACCTCGACGTGCTCGACCATCAGCCCAGCGAGCGTGAGAAGCGCGACCGCGTCAAGCGCCTGCTGCTCGGCGGCGACAAGCCGGGCCTGTTCGATCGTTACGCTCAGGTCCTGTCGGGCGCGAAGCTGCCGTCGTCGGGCACCCGCTACCTGCAAGTGTCGCAAGTCAACGTGGCGCCCGAAGCGCTGGCCCAGTTGCCCGAAGGCCTGAAGTCGGGCTCCGGCGTGGCCGAAGGCTGGCTCGCCGACATGTTCGGCGAAGCCCTGCTGGATAAGGCTGGCGTACCGATCCTGCCGTTCACCAAAGGCTATGCCATTGGCAATGCGATGGCGATGCGCTTTGCCGACGGCGAGGTCTTCAACCTCAAGCTGCCTGAGCCCGACTACACCATCCAGGTGGACCTGAAGGGCTTCAAGCGGGTCGAGTACGGCAGCTCCGCGGCCGGCACCAGCTACATCTACGCGGTGTACAGCCACGTCAAGCTGGGCGAGCCGATGTCCGGCAAGCAGTACCTCGACGCCGATTTCAAGAACGGCGAAGTGAAAGCCGTCCCCGTCACGCAATCAGAGATCGACGATTTCCCGGCATACGCGGATTCCCTGCGAGGCCTGTTCACCAAGCTGTCCAGTTCGCTGGGCGGCCAGGACAGCGACTGGCTGGCTGCGGCATCGTCGGGCGATAACGTTGGTAAACAAGTAGATGTCACAAGAGGAGTGGTCAAGTCATGCAAGTAATCCGTCAGCTCTGTTGGCTGTTTTTGTTCGCGTGCAGCCTGGCGTCGGCACAGGTGGTGTCATCCAAGGGCATGGCAAACGTGAAGTACGACAGCTCGGTGTTCTCGAGCAAGGCCAGCGCCGAGGACAAGGACCGCGCCTTCAAGACCGCGCAGGTCAACGCCATCGAGCGCTACTACGCCGAGAGCGGTGAGTCGCAAGCCGAGAATTTCGACAGCATCCGCGACAAGGTCGCGGCCAACCTCGACAAGTTCGTGCTGGGCGCGACCATCATCAGCGAGGAAGACAAGAAGGACGCCAGCCAGTATTCGGTGGTGGTCCGCGTCGACATCAACGTCGCCAAGCTGCGCAACGCGGTCAAGGGCGGCGCGGCTGTGGCCACCGCCTCGGACGCGCAGAAATCCCCGCTGACCTTCCTGTTCGTGGCGCGCCAGCAGGACTCCGTCAAGTCCTTCGATACGCGCGTCTACAAGCGCGCGGACATGAAAGAAAACGTCAACGAGAAGTCGACCCGCAACAGCTATTCGGCCAATGCCTCCGTCTCCGTCGAAACTGGCGGCAGCCGCACCCGCAAAGCGGATGACGTGAGCTGGCGCCTGGTGCCGTCGGGCAACCTGAACTCGGTGTTCACCGGCGTGTTCGCGCAGTCGGGCTTCCAGGTGGTGGAAGCCGCCTATGTCGAGCCCTCCTCGGGTGGGCACCTGCGCATCAGCGCGCTGGAAAACGACTACAAGAGCGGCAACGACCTGCAACCCGCCACCATGCGAGAGGCCGTGCTGGGCCTGCAGACCGCCCAGGTCCCTTACCTGGCGCTCGGCACGCTCGACATCGGCATGCAGGACAGCGACCCGGTCACCGGCCTGACCCGCGTGTACGTGACGGTAACGGCCAAGCTGCTTGACGTGACCACGCGTTTCCCGCGCACGGTGTCGTCGGTCGGCCCGGTCCAGTACGCCGGCACCGGCCCGGACGCCAGCGTGGCACAGACCAACGCGCTCAAGCGCGCGGCCGATTCTGCGGCACGCGAACTGGCGGCGCAACTGAACAACGCCAAGGTCCGCTAATTGCTCCCAGGCCGGCGCAAGCGCGTCACGGTGCCGTAGGGCCGGCCTTCCTACCCCTTTGCTTTCCCTGGAGAACAAACATGTTGAAGAAAGTCATCTCGATCGCTGCACTGTCCCTGCTGGCCGCTGGCCAGGCCCACGCCCTGCCTTCGCTGGGCAGCCTGACGGGTGGTTCGTCCTCGTCCAGCAGCGGCGCCACCGCCGACGCAAGCGGCGCGCAAGATCAGTTGTCCAAGGCCTACGTCGCTGCCGGCCGCGAAGTGCTGGTGGCCCAGTCCCACCTGGCGGACGCGGTTGGCCTGAAGGAACTGTCGGCCAAGGCAAAGGCAACGGCTGACGCGTTGACCGACGGCGCCACCAAGGGCAACCTGGAAGACTCCGACAAGCTGCAGAGCGAAGCCTCGGCCGCCATCGAAGCCAAGCTGAAAGACTCGAACACCAAGATCGACGCCGCCGGCAAGCAATCGTACGTCGAAGGCATGAAGCACCTTGGCCTGGGCGTGCTGCGCTATGTGGGCCTGCGTCCCAGCCTGATCGCCTTCAAGGATGCCGCACAGTCGCAACTCACCAGCGCATCGGTGATGGAAAAGCTGACGCTGACCAACAAGCTGTCGACGGGCACCTACATCGCTAGCGAAGCACCGGGCCACGTGACCCGCCTGGGCAGCACGCTGCAGGCTGCCACGGCCTACGCGAAGAGCAACGAAATCCCCGTGCCGAAGGATGCCACTGCGGCACTCTCGGCCAAGTTCTAAGCCTGTTGCCATCGTGAACCAGAGCGGAACACTCCCCATGAAATGGCATCGTGCGCTGGCCGTCTGCGGCCTCGCATTGACGGTGTCGGTGGCTGGCTGCAAAGGCCGTGACGCAGAGCCGCCACCTGCCGCCGCATCCGCCGGCGCTTCCGCGCCGGCGGCAAGCGGCAGTGGCGCACCCGACGTGGGCCAGGTCGAAAAGGTGCGGGTCACCACCACCGGTCTTGGCCATACGCCGGCCGAAGCCATCGACCAGGCACTGCGCCAGGCCGTCATGCAGGTCAATGGCATGACCATCGAGCAGTCGTCGACGCAGTTCAAGTCGGTGCTGGGCCTGGCCGTGGGACGCGATCCGCTCACGCTGAGCTCGGCCGGCTTCGCGGAGCTGGTGAGCCAGAGCAGCCGTGGCGCCATCAGCAACTTCAAGGTGATCGAGATCAGCGAGCCCGGCCTGACCGAGCGCATGATCAAGGCCACCATCGAAGCCAATGTGGCCAAGTACAAGGCGCCGGCGGACCAAGGCAAGCTGCGCATCGCCATCGCCCCGCTGCGCGTGGACAGCCGCGCCGGCGGCGACACCGTGCGCATCGCCGCCGAGCTGCGCCAGCGCATTATGGACGCGCTGACGCAGAGCGGACGCTTCACCGTGCTGGAGCGCGATGTTGCGCCGGAGCTCGGTGACGAAATGGATCGCATCTCGAACGGCCAGACCTCGGCGGACCAGTTCGCCAAGCTCGGCCAGGGACTCGGCGCGGACCTGATCTGGTTTGGCCGCGTCAATGCCTTCGAGCCGGGACGCCGCGCCAATGCAGATGGCGAGGGCAGCGTGCCAGGGCACTGGTCGGTCTCGCAGAAGTTCGTCAACGTGACCACCAGCGAAGTCCTGTTCAGCAATACCGCCAAGGGCGACGCCGGCCGCGCGGCAGGCGAGCGCGTGGAAGCCATGGAAGGCGCCGTCGTCTCCAAGGTGGTAGCCGACATCCTGGTGCGCCTCTACCCGGTCAGCGTAGCCTCCCGCGATGGCCACAACGTGGTGCTGAGCCAGGGTGGCCAGTCGGTGAGCAGCGGCACAGCCTATCAGGTCGTCATGCTGGGCAACGAGCTGCGCGATCCGCAGACCGGCCGCTCGCTCGGACGTACCGAGCAGGAATGCTGCACCGTGGTGGTGGACCGGGTCACGCCCTCCTTGTCGTACGGGCATCTGGAAGACGTCAAGGTAAAGCTTGACGATGTTCCAGCTGGCTCCCTGCAGTTGCGCGCGGAAATTCCGCCTGCGCCGGCGGCTGATACCAAGCCCAAGAAGAAGGCAGCACCGCGCAAGGAAGAGTCCCTGGGCCCGCCCAAGAGCGACTCGAACTGGTGATCGGGTGATCGGGTGATCTGTTGAAGCCTTAGCGCCAGCCGGGCTGAAGAACGGCTCGCACTACAAAGCCGCACGCCATCCTGGCGTGCGGCTTTGTCCATTCTGGGCGCCGCCTGCGCATGCCATCGCCATCGCCATCGCCATCGCCATTGACGACAGGCAAGCACGCGAAATGGTCCTAAGGTAAGAGTTGGCCCCCTCCTGCGCGACTGGCAGTTGGGGTTCTTTGAGTCACTTACCGGAGAGGAACATGTCAGTGACGCTCAGGTATTGGTCAGAAGACGGCGATGAGGAAACCGTCAATGTATCGTCCGCTCAACTCCTGTCTCAGATTGCGCCCCAACCCCTTTCGCGATCGCAGAAGCCGCCACCGGCCACTGAAGAAAAGCCGATCAAGTGGACCATCCCGGACGACCCGCCGGGTGATTTCGCCTAGCGCACAACGGCAAGGCGACAATGCAAAAAGCCCGTGCGGCTTGAACCGGACGGGCTTTTGGAATTTGGTTGCGGGGGCAGGACTTGAACCTGCGACCTTCGGGTTATGAGCCCGACGAGCTGCCAACTGCTCCACCCCGCGAATGAGAATATACGCGGATTGGCGGCATCTGGATAGCCTTAATACAAAAAGAACTGAAAAGTGCTAGCGCCCATTCTTTTGGCGTGCGGCGGCCGCTCCATGTACGCTCGCGAGTGCACGCAGCCGCGCCAGCGCCACTCAGCTATTTCCATCTATCCACTGCTTCGCCCACTCGTAAGCCGCGATTTTTGCGTCGGCTGCGGTGGCGTGATTGCGGCCGATGGATTTGGAATCCTGCACTACCGCCCCGTCCTCCCAGATCGCGCATGACGCGATGTGCAAACCGTCCTTGATCGTCTTGCAGAAGACGTGGACTACGTACCCTTTGTACTCTGTCATGCCGCTTTCCATCGGTGTCCTGGCTCCCCTGCATGCTTCTCGTCGAAATCTCGCTGGATCCTAGCACGCGCAGGGTTTTTCATTCACATCAGCACCGGCGTATCCCCGACACGAAATGCCAATTGTCATTTTTTGCAAAATTGCCGAATCACCCCACCGCCGGGGGGGGTGCCTTCGACGTCTCTTCCTGTAATCTGCATGCGCAGCGTGGTCAGGGACTCGAAAACCCGCTGTATCTACAGATAATAAGGAAAGGAAAATCCAATGAGTATTAGAGGGAAATCCAGGTCGGGGATGAATCGCCGCACCCTGCTAACGCCCGCAGTGGCAGCGATCACGCTTGCCGTATTGAGCGCGTGTGGCGGAGGTGGAGACGGCGGCACGGCGACGACCCCGGCGAGCCAGGCTGCCAAGGTAACGCTGCAAGGCACGGCAGCCAGCGGCGCCTTTATGGCCAATGCCCTGGTCACCGTCTATGACGCTGACGGAAAAGTCGTGGGCAGCAACACGGCAGATGGCAGTGGCCATTTTGAATTCGATGTCACCGCCTTCCGTGCACCGTTTGCGGTTGTCGCAACGGGCAGCAGCGGCGGCGACCAGCAGACCTATGTCTCGGTGCTGGCGACCAAGCCAACAAATGGCTCTGCAACCGTCAATGTCACGCCACTGACGACTGCCGTTGCTGCGCTCTTGGTTGGTGGCAACCCCCTGGACCTGACGAAGCCGTCGGTGCTTGGCAGCAAAGCAAGCAGCGCCCAGGTGCAGCAATTCGTCAGCTTGCTGCGCTCCGTGCTTGCCAATGTCACGAGCGATGCGGGACTGGACCCCGCCGCGTTTGATCCGATTTCCACGCCACTCAGCAAACAGGGGGAAGGTGCCGATAGCGTTCTCGACGTCATCCGGGTCACGCTGACAACGAGTGGCGCAAAGCTGACAAGTACCGGCTCCGTGATCGCCGGCAACAATGCCGCACACGAAGTCATCCTGACAGCGGACTCGCTGACATCGCCTCCGCCCGCGTTGCCCAAGCCTGAAGTCAAAACCAATGCCGCGACGTTTGAAGGCATCCGTGCTGCCCTTCAGGCTTGTTTTGCGCTGGATCCCACGGCCCGCGCGGATGGCACCAGCGTGCTTGGCGCTTGCAGCACCGCATTCTCGAGCGATTACCTGAACAACAGCTATACCGCTCGCGACGACATGTTCACCCTGCTGGCAGCGAGCGACATGAAGGGCGCGAAGTTCGAGGCGCCAGTTGTCCTGTTCAATTCGACCAATGCCCAGAACCAGGCAACCGCGCTGGTACGCCTGCCCTTCGTTCGCGCCGACAAATCCACCGACCACATCACACGCATTGTCACCAACCGTGCGCCCGCCGGCTGGCAGTTGACGGGCAACCAGCGCAGCTACGAAGCTGCGGTCACGCGGCGAATCAGCAAGGTCACTGAGTTAAATCCGCTATCGGCGCAGGGGATCGTATCGCGCTATGAGAGTTCGCTGCGTTTTCTGTTCAACCCCGCCCGGGGCGCAGGTATGAATGTGCAACTGGTACGGGTGACGGGCCCGGGATTGCCGGCTGTGGGCATTATCCTCTCGCGCTCTCGCGTTTGCGGCAGCTACAGCAATCTGGTGGTACAAAATCTGGCCGGATCGCTGACCTACGCCACAGACGATCCTGTGATGCCCAACCAGATCATCGGCGACAGCGGGCAATCGAGCAGCACCGTGGTCCTGGCGGCCACGGCAATCGATAGCAACCAGGCAGTAAAGTGGGGCGGGCTATCCACCGGCGGCAACACGTACCTGCCTGCAGCCCTGTCGGACTCCGCCATCGAGAGCCTTCCGGCCTATGGCCGCTACAAGTTCGAGGTGTGGAACCGCAACCTCAACTCCAGCTACAAAACCAGCCTGGCAGCGGCTGACGATACGTTCTACGTGACTACGTCGGGCAGCGTGCTCACGCCGTCGGTACTGGCGCGGCAGACCTGGAACAGCATCGACGAAGGCAGCCTGGACTTTGTCACCACGGGGGGCAGCAAAACTGCGGCGCAGTCCGGCACGCAGATCAGCTGGACGCAAAACGCGGAGACGGTCGACCGCGCCCTGGCGTTTGGCTCCCTGCAGAGTGCGCTGCCACTGCCAAAGCGCGTGCTGATTCAGGGATTGCCTGTCGCGCGGTCCGCTCGCAGCGATACGGTCAGTGCAACCAATTCGGCATCGAGCGCGCAGCTGACGCCCTGCAACACCGCGGTATTCCCGGCATTCGGCCTGGCGGGCGACCAGCGCACTGTCGAAATCCGATCCACGACCGCGGACGACACGCAGAAGTTCGTGCGTATTGTTGGTACGGTGCGGTAACTGAGATGCTATCGCCGCTGACAATTGTCAGCGGCGATTACGCATGGAAAAAGGCCGGCGCTTGCCGGCCTTTTTCATCACGAATGATCTGGAATGATCTGGATATCTCCATCTCGGCAATTCATCGCGATTTCCGTCGCACTTTCCGTCACACTTTCGATCGCGCAAAAGCAAAACCCCCCAGTACTTTCGTACTGAGGGGTTTCAAGGGAGAGCCTGGCGATTACCTACTTTCACACG